>NZ_CALLVU010000152.1 GCF_938015485.1 uncultured Lachnoanaerobaculum sp.
CAATTTCATATTTCCCCTACTTTCCGAGAAATTTTATTTCAAATATGTAACTATATTTTATAAAATTTCTCTAATATTTAATATTTGTAATTTTATTTTATACTTTAATTATATTTTGTCAATATACAAAAATATTTTCTCTGTTTTGCATGTTTTTCATTTATATTTTTGTGCATTTATACTTTTGATGCAAATACAAATAAATTTTTAAAAGAAATTTTTTTTCTTGTATTAAATTAATTATGGCAACATCTATAAGGATTTTACTATTTTAGAATAAACAAATATAACTAATTTTATGTTATAATATATCTGATATAATTATTTAGTTTATAGTAAATATACAGGAGTACTCCAATATTGACATAAATTTAAAACAAAATATAACGCAGAAAATCTCACAAAAAATGTTACAATACATAAATATATTGCAGATGAATCATCAGGAGTTAACCGACTATATTGAACAGTTCTCTCTTGATAACCCGTTTATTGATATATGTGGTAATACAAAAGATGATATTTCTAATGTACAAATCGATAAATCAAATAATTACTCTGATATTGGTGAGTATGACAGTTTTGAGAACCTTTCCCTGCCGCATGAAGAAACACTTTGTGAAAATCTTCTATCTCAGCTTCAGGGTGGAAATTATACGAATGAACAACATGAAATATTTTTTTATATTGCAAACAGCTTAGATAAAAACGGATATTTCCCCGGTGGAATAAGTGAACTATCCGGTATTTTTAATACCGATAAATTCGTTTTAAATAATTGTCTTGACATAATGAAAAAACCGGATCCCAAAGGTGTTTGTGCTAAAGATTTATCTGAATGTCTGCAACTCCAATTGGATGAAGAGAGTACTTATACAACTGAAAAGGCTATCATAAATAACCACTTGGATTTACTTAGCAAAAATGATCTTAGAAAGATTTCAAAATTGCTAAACACCGATATTGACAATGTTATTAAAGCTAAGGAAAATATTTTAAAACTTAATCCCAGACCCTCACAAGGCTTTAGTGAAAGGCAAACCTTAAAATATATTATCCCGGATATAACTATAGTAAAATTTAAAGATCATTTTGATATTGTCATAAATGATCTTTTTCAACTAAATATAAATTATGATTACATAAAATATATAAAAATGAACAGCTCCGACCAACAACTTTCGAATTATATTTCTCATAAAATTAATGAAATCAATATTCTTAAAGATAATATAACCAAAAGAAATACTACTTTATTGAAACTTGCCGAATATATCTTAGAATCACAAAAGAATTTTTTCCTACTTGGAAAAGAACATTTAAAGCCATGTAAAATGAAAGATGCATCTAAAACTCCAACTTTATCTGAAATAATCTCTTCGATAAAGTTGGAGCTTTAATCACCGATATTGATACTCGTACCTATATCTAACTTATTTTATATTCATCAAAATACCCCAGTAAAAAGGATACTACATCAGATGTATTTTTAAGCCTTTTCTTTGATACATCTATACATATTCTTGCAAAAACTTCTTTTCCTGTTCCGCTTTCTCCTGTAATCAGTACCGGGAAATTCGTTTTAGCAGCCTGCATAGCTTCTCTCTTCTTATTTAAAATAATATCACTTTTACCTATTATATCCTTTAATCCGGGTTGAGAATTGCTTAACAGTTTATACTGTTCTCTTAGAAACTCCAATTCATTATACTCTTTTATCATTCTTCGTGCCGTACTTACTGCCTGTTCTCGAAAATGTACCTGTGCTACGCCTCCAATTATATTTCCTCCGGAATCTTTAACATATGTTCGACTAACTAAGACGAAATCATTTGCAGAGTTTTTTATATAACCCGGCTGATATTTATGTAAAACTAACTCTTCTTTATATTCATTTTTCATAATATCAGCCATTTTACTATTTGGAATAAAATCTGTAATAGGATTTCCTACAATATCTTCTTTTTTCCTTCCTAAAAATGAAGAATAACTGTCATTGATATCTATAACCACAGCTTTATCATCTACCACAATAAATCCATCGTTTGTCAACCTGAGAACTTCTTCAAAAACTCTTGCATAAAATTCTTTTTCCATAATCACCCCTAATATTATTTAAAAATCCTCTTTAATTATCTTCCACACCGCATCTATGCTGTGCCTGTTCTTTACATACTCTGTCGCTTCAAGATGCATATTCTTTAGAGCTTCCTTATCGGTATAGAGCGCGACACATTTTGTTATAAACTCGGCAGGCTCATCCGCTATAAGCATCTGATTATATGAGTTATCTATACCCTCCGCACCTACACTTGTTGTGATCACCGGATCTCCGTAGTAGAGAGCCTCTATTACCTTACCCTTGACTCCCGCTCCGTACCTTAGAGGTACCACCACAAGTCTTACCTTAGTGTATAGCTCTTTTAACTCCTCTTCACTGACAAAGCCTTTGAAAATGATACCCTTTGCCTCATTGTGCATTGCTTTGATCTCATCTGTAGCATTGGATCCGACTATATAAAACGGCGCTTTTATCTGCGCATATATTTCATCCCACATATTGTCAAGGAAATACTTCAGCGCATCGGAATTCGGCGGATGTGAAAACCCTCCGACAAACAGTACACCCTCTCTGATATCCGGATTGTAATCTATATCCATAAACTTATCAAAGACGTAAGCTGTGATTGCCTTAGCATTTATCTTCTTGTCAAAGGTATGTATGTAGTCCACCTCCACACTTGACGGATAGTAGCTTATGCTTGCCTTTCTCATAAGATCAAGTTCCATGCCCTTCCAGTATGTACTTGCATTCTTCTTCTCCACATCCCCGGTAAGCTCATACTCACGCCTCTCACGAAGGAAATGCAAATCATGTCCATAGTATATAACTTTGATATTTGTCTTTTCCTTGATAAAGTCGATATACTTTGTAGAGATATGAGGTCTGTTGAGGTAGGCAATGTCAATATTTGACTGATTGTTTTCAATCCACTCAAAGATATTTGTTCTCATCTCATTGCCGTAGAGTACCTCCACTCCCATCTGCTCCAATATGGTGGTGTACGGCTCTGACTTTGCGAAGTTGTCAGGTAAAAACTTAACCACATATCCTCTTTCAATGAACATCTTTATATACTGGAATGTAGTCTTTGAGCCTGCATCCTTATCAAATGTAGGCACATAGTGATCTACAAACAGAATAACCTTTTTGCCTCTGCTTCTTTCTCTGGCTCTGAAGGCATTCGGTACTCCCACATTGTCATACTGATTTTTGAACTCCTCACTCCACTTCTCCTGAAGCTTTTTGTTGTTCTCCACCTGATATCTCTTAAGCCCTGTACCGTTGACGTCGGTACCGTTTGATACACCCTCAAAGTGAACCACTACACTGAGCGGCTGATATACCACTCTTAAGCTTCTCTTTCTTACCTCAAAGGCAAGATCCGAATCCTCACAGTAGGCAGGCGCATATCTTGTATCAAATCCGCCTATCTCTTCCCAAAGTTTTCTGCTAAGCATTATCGCGGCACCTGAGATATAGTCCACGTCTCTTACATAGTTGTACTCAGGCTTGTTCGGGTCGTCACATCTACCGTAGTTCCATCCGCTGCCGTCACTCCATATGACGCCTCCCGCTTCCTGAAGTCTGCCGTCAGGGTATACCAGCTTGGAGCCTACCATACCTATGCTCTTATCTGACTCAAGCAAATTTATAAGCGGAGGAAGCCAGTTCTTTTCCACTGTAGTATCATTATTTAAGAAAAAGATGTACTCTCCCCTTGCCTTTTTGGCGGCATTGTTACAATTTTTCAAAAAGCCCTGATTGGTTTCATTTCTTGCAATCACAAGTCCCGATACAAACTTGTCTATTTCACTTGTCGCATCGGTTGAAACATCATCCGCAATTATCACTTCATAGCTGTATTCATCGGTATTTTCAAGCAGTGATACCAGACAGGCATAGGTATAATGTATCTGATTGTATACAGGTATGATAATACTTACCTTCGGGTTTTCCACATATGGGAAATTAAGCTTTCCCTTTTCTCTGTATATATCACCTATCTTAAATTCACCCTCAATCAAATTCTTACCCTCAGCGGAATGTGTAAGCTTGAAATATTTTATAGGGTGAGTGATACTCATTATCCTGTAATTTAACTTCTTTCTCTCAACACTTCCCTTAGGATACTTTTTGTTGTAGATAGTACTAAGCTTTCTTCTGATTCTGAACGGTATGGACAGATTGCTGTTATATACATTCAGAGTCTTTGCAAGTTCTTCATTCTCATGTCTTAAGTTGTCTATGATTATGCCCAGATTATTTACATGATTGTCTGTCAGAGTTTTAAGCCTTGTCATATCTTTTATAGCCAGTTCTCTACTCTGATTTATCATATCAAGCTCTCTTATCTTATTCTTTGCATCCGGCAACTCCTTTAGAGCTTCAAGTCCCTCATTCAAGGTATCACGACTTACAGTCTCTACAAAGTAGTTGTCAAGGTAAACCTCCTGATAATCTCCATGTATATACTCTTGGAACTGCCTTTCGACAAAGTCAAGCCCGTCCATATCATCTATATCAAACTTTAATAGGAATTCTTCTTCACTTAAGTTGAACCTATCCTTAATATTCCCTGCGTTATTCTGATAGAAGTTATGCAATGCACGATACTTTATAAATGTCTTTCTGTCATTTATAAAATCCATCGAGCTGTCATATACCCACTCACAGTCAATAGCGGTCAGTTTGTCACCTTCAAAGATAAAGTTGTCAAATATCGCATCAAGGTTCAGTGCATCCTTATCTATTATCTTATCAATATACTCACAAAGCTTTTCAATGAATTTATCAAGGCTGTATTCAATGCACTCTTCACATACAGCACTTAAAGACTTCCCCTCAATAAACTCAAAGTTTATCTCTCCGGCATTTTTAAATACTCCCTTAAGTACATTTACATTGTCATTTTTGATAAGCTTCGACTTGTCATACATACCTAAGATATGCGGAATGCCGTCCTTTTTCAGCGCGGATTTTACAACATACTTCTTGTTATCTTTGCGCCTTATTTCAGTCTTTATCTGATATTTTAAAAGTCTGGTTCTATTGTATTTTATATATATGCTCTCTTCATCTCCACCTGATACTATGACATATGAGTTTGCAAAGTTATCAAAATCATTTGACTTTGCCGCTTCACAAAATCTGTCTCCGATATCCTTAAGTGCAAACTTAGGATAATCATATGCCTTTATCTGTGAGAGTTCACCGCCACTCGGCATTTCCTTATCTGAAAAGAGCTTGTATACATATCTGTAATTAGGATACGGATAATATGTATCACTCTTACCTATCCAATTTCTTACAGCTTTTACACTCAGTGCATTCTTATCGCCAAACTCGTCTTCAAAGTAATTAAGTCCGTACCTGTTATCAAATATCAGCACAATCTTTTTATCAGGTTTTTTCACGCTCATAAGCTTGGATACCATATCACTGCCGTAGGCAATTACAGTATCAAACTCATTAAAATCTATGTTTTCAAAAGCTTGAATATACTCTATATTGCTTTCAAAAACAGCTTTTATACTTTCAAGTTTTTCAGGCTCTTCTTCATAGACATATACTTTTGATTTTTTTATCAAATCATCCAGTACGGCTACCTGACTTCCCAGAAACAATGTTCTTCCCTTTATATTAAGCCACTCGGTATTCCCAAGTGCCAAAGACGAGAAAAACGACAAGTTACAAAGACCGGGATTTTCCTTCAAAAGCCCGTATTCATCTTTTCCATACTTTTTTGCAAGTTCTAAAAGACCCATTTTCTCTCCCGTTATTTGCTATTTTGAGTAAGCTTTACTTTCGACTCCATATCATATACACCTACTGTGTTCTTGTTTGAGATAACTGTAATGAATGTCACATCATATAATCTGTGATAAACCACATGTGTACCGTTCTCAAATCCGGTACAGCTCATACTTAGAAGATATTCACCTCCCTGCAAGGTCATCTTCTGCTTAAACTCCACCACCGCATCATCGCCCGGCTTTACAGGCTTTACCTCCACCCCTTCAAACATGGTATTGGTTCCTGTAAGTTCGGTACCCTTTTTATCCTTGATGGTAAATGTGAATATAGGCGACTCGATATTTGCATTAAATTTTATCTTCTCTCTGATTGTAAACTCCTCGCCTTTTAGTAAAAGGTTGGTCAGCTCACCCTTTGAGTCCAATATTCCAAGGTCGTAAATTTCCGCCCTGCCGTCACCGTACTCTGTCTTATTCGGATTGATCGACATCTTTTCCTTCATAAGTCCGTCATGTTCTTTTACATGTGTCTTGTTGATGTCATTGTTAAGTTCCATCATATCCGCAAAATTACTGTCAAGCCTCTTTGCCAGGTCCTCTTCAAGGTCATCCATTCTTCCTGCCAGTATCTTCTTGTACAAATCCACCATCTCTCCGGCAGGTCCCTCTGCAAGAAACTTTCCCTTATTAAGAAGTATTACCTTGTCACAGTATTTTATTACACTTCCCATATCATGGGTTACCATAAGTATGGTAGTACCGGTCTTTCTTATCTCTTCCATTCTCCTGTAACACTTGGCCTGGAAGAAAACGTCTCCTACGGAAAGCGCCTCATCCACTATCAATATTTCAGGTTCCACATTGATTGCAAGTGCAAAGGCAAGTCGCACAAACATACCTGATGAGTAGGTCTTTACAGGCTGATATACAAAGTCGCCTATATCTGCAAACTCAAGTATCTCATCAAGCTTTTCATCCATCTGCGCTTTTGAAAATCCCATCATAGTTCCGTTCATGTAGATATTTTCAATACCTGTATAGTCCATGTTAAAACCTGCACCGAGCTCAAGAAGTGCGGATATATTTCCGTCCACTTCCACGCTTCCTGTGGTGGGATTTAATACACCTGTTATTATCTTCAGTATGGTGGACTTTCCCGAACCGTTTGTTCCTATAATGCCCACCGTAGAACCCTTCTCCACGCAAAAGGATATTTTATCCAGGGCAAAAAATTCCTTATGATATTTTTTATGTGTAAGGGAAATACTTTCCTTTAACCTGTCTATAGGCTTATCATACAGTCTGTAAATCTTTGTTACATCACAGACATTTATTGCTAAGTTGCTCTGCATACTTCTCCTTATAATACATCTGAAAAATGCGGTCTTAACTTATTGAAAAGTCTAAGTCCGATAAATAAAAGTACTATGGTGACCACCCAAAAATATAGTGTAAGTCCCGGTCTTTCAAAAAAGTAGTTTCCTCTTAGGATACTGTCTCTGTAGCCCACTACCACATAGTACACAGGATTCAGCTTCATTATCATCTCCACTTTTGAAGGAAAATAACTGAACATTGTAGGGTCCCACATAATCGGTGTCATCCACATCCCGAACTGCAGTGCGATGCCCACTATCTGCGCCATATCCTTAAAGAATACATTGATTGCACAGGTTATATATATAATTGCAAGTGCAAATACTGAAAGGCAGAAGCTATAGTATATTATTCCTATCCAGCTTGCCATAGGCAGTCTGCCGAATGCCAATGTCATCACAAGCATTATTACCACGAAGATTCCATGAACTATCAGACATGAAATCACCTTGATTACAGGAAGTATCGACACATTAAATACTACCTTTTTTACCAGATAATTGTATTCCGAAAGTACCGAAGTACCCAAGTTAAGGGACTCCGCAAAGAAAAACCAAGGTACGATTCCCGGTACAAGCCATACTACATAAGGCACTCCCGGCACAGGCGGTACACTTTTAAATCCCATTTGGAAAATCAAAAAGTATATAAGTACCGTTACTACCGGCTGCACAAACATCCATGCCACGCCAAAATAGGACCCGACAAAGCGCTTCCTAAAATCGGCCTTTGCCAAATCCCATATGATATTTCTTGATTTTAATATTTCTCGTATAAGCGATATTATATTCATATCCGTTTCCATTCGTTATTTTATTAGAACTTGAATGTCTCCTTCAGTCCCTTCCACTTTGTATCCTTCTCAGACATGATTAGACCCAGTCCTTCTATCGGCCAATCTATACCTATATCAGGGTCGTCATACTTAAGTCCGCCCTCATCATTAGGATGGTAGAAGTCGGTACACTTATATGCAAATACCGCCTCATCTGAAAGTACTACAAATCCGTGTGCAAATCCCTTCGGTATATAAAACTGCTTCTTGTTCTCGTCTGAAAGTACCACACCGAAATATTTTCCGTATGTCTTTGAGTCTTTTCTTAAGTCCACAGCCACATCATATACCTCGCCGCTTAGAACTCTTACAAGTTTACCCTGCGGATGTTCCTTTTGGAAATGTAACCCTCTGAGTACTCCCTTTGATGACTTTGACTGATTGTCCTGTACAAACTCCATGCCAAGACCGGCCTCTGTAAAATCATTTTTATTATATGTCTCTACAAAGTAACCTCTGTCATCCTTAAACACTGTAGGAGTTATCACGCAGAGTCCTTCTATGTCACATCTTTCAACTTTGATCTTTCCCATAAATACACCTCGTTATTAGCTTTATTCTGACCTTGATTATACTTCACAGCTGTATATACGTCAAATACGAACGTAAAAGAAGCCACGAGTTATAATTCCGTGACTTCCGAATCATCCAAACAATAAATGTTTTATAAAATATTATTTATTCATTGTAGCATCAAAAGCCTCAAGTGCGGCCTTCTGCTCTTTTGTAAGTTTTGTAGGTACCGATACCACCAATGTAATATAGTGGTCACCTCGTACATTCTTATTTCTGAGAGAAGGGACACCCTTGCCCTTTAATCTGACTCTGCTGTCTGTCTGTGTACCTGCTTTAATAGATACGTCCACATCACCGTCAACAGTCTTTACTCTAATACTGCCGCCAAGTGCAGCCTTTGCAAAGCTTATCGGCACTGTGGAATATATATTTGTATCCTGACGCTTGAATATAGGATGAGGGCTTACAATCACCTCTACAAGCAAATCTCCTCTAGGTCCGCCGTTTACTCCCGGCTCACCTCCGCCTGCAACTCTCACAGACATACCGTTGTCAATACCTGCCGGTATATTTACCTCAAACTTCTTCTTGGTCTGAATATATCCGTTTCCGTGACAGTCAGGACATTTATCCTTTATAATCTTTCCGCTGCCGCCGCAGTCAGGACAGGTCTTTACATTCTGCATAGTTCCGAATATTGTCTGCTGCGAATATCTTATCTGTCCCTTACCGTTACACTTCGGACATGTCGTAGGTGAAGTACCCGCCTTGGCACCGCTTCCGTGACAGGTAGCGCATTCGTCCTTGTAGTTGACGGTAACGTCTCTCTTACATCCGAAAACAGCCTCTTCAAATGTAAGCCTTACCGCAACTTTGACATTGGCACCCTTCATAGGTCCGTTTCTTGTGGCTCTGCCTGCACCGCCGCCGCCGAACATTCCTCCGAAGAGGTCGCCGAATATATCGTCACCGCCGAAATCAAAGCCTGAGAAGCCTCCGAATCCGCCAAAGCCGCCGGCTCCCGCACCTGCTCCACCGTCAAAGGCAGCATGACCGAATTGGTCATACTGTCTTCTCTTTTCAGGATCGCTTAGTACAGCATACGCTTCACCGGCTTCCTTGAACTTTTTCTCAGCTTCGGGATTGTCCGGGTTTGCATCCGGATGATACTTCTTTGCCAGCGCTCTATATGCCTTTTTTATCGCAGAGTCATCAGCGTTTTTGTCAACGCCAAGTACTTCATAGTAATCTCTTTTACTCTCTGCCATCCTTTGCTCTCCTTATTATACCTCTTTGTAATCAGCATCTATAACGTCGTCATCACTTGATGAGCCTGTTGCCTCTCCGCCTGCCTGTGCAGCACCTTCGGCACCTGTTGCTCCCTGTGCTCCCGACTTCTCATATACCTTTGCAAACAACTTCTGAGCGCTTTCCATAAGCTTCTCTTTGCCTGCCTTGATATCATTTACCTGATCTTCAGTCATTGCATCGATAGGTGCTCTGTTTATAGCTTCCTTAAGTGTGTTAAGATCGGCCTCAACTGCAGCCTTATCACCGGCATCCAAGCTGTCTCCCACTTCCTTAAGTGCATTCTCTGTCTGGAATACCATTGAGTCGGCTTCGTTTCTTGCATCGATACCTTCTTTTCTCTTCTTATCCTGAGCCTCGAACTCTGCAGCTTCCTTTACAGCCTTATCTATATCGCTCTCAGACATATTTGAACCTGATGTGATTGTGATATGCTGCTCCTTACCTGTTCCAAGGTCCTTAGCTGAAACATTAACGATACCGTTTGCATCTATATCAAATGTAACTTCAATCTGCGGAACACCTCTCTTTGCAGGAAGGATTCCGTCAAGTCTGAACTGGCCGAGAGTCTTGTTGTCTCTTGCAAACTGTCTCTCACCCTGTACTACATGGATATCAACAGCTTCCTGATTATCTGCCGCTGTAGAGAATATCTGACTCTTCTTTGTAGGTATTGTAGTATTTCTCTCGATAAGCTTTGTAGCTATACCGCCCATTGTCTCAATTGAAAGTGAAAGCGGAGTAACATCAAGAAGTAATACATCTCCTGCGCCTGACTCACCTGAAAGCTTACCGCCCTGGATACTTGCACCGATTGCAACACCCTCATCCGGGTTGATGCTCTTTGAAGGCTCCTTACCTGTAAGTTCTTTTACCTTCTCCTGTGCATTGATCATTCTTGTAGAACCGCCTACAAGCAATACTTTACCAAGCTCGCTTGCTGTGATACCTGCATCCTTAAGTGCGTTCTGTACAGGAACTGCAGTTCTCTCGATAAGGTCATGAGTAAGCTCATCAAACTTAGCTCTTGTAAGAGTCATATCAAGGTGCTTAGGTCCCTCAGCAGTTGCTGTGATGAAAGGCAGGTTGATATTTGTAGTTGTTGATGTTGAAAGCTCCTTCTTAGCCTTCTCTGCAGCTTCTTTTAATCTCTGAAGTGCCATCTTATCTGTTGAAAGGTCTACACCCTCAGCCTTCTTAAATTCGCTTACAAGCCAATCTGTAATCTTGTTATCAAAGTCGTCACCACCAAGATGTGTATCACCGTTTGTAGCTAAAACTTCTATAACACCGTCACCGATCTCAATGATTGAAACATCGAATGTACCGCCACCAAGGTCGTATACCATAATCTTTTGCTCTGCATCGTTGTCAAGACCGTATGCAAGTGCTGCAGCTGTAGGCTCGTTGATAATTCTCTTTACATCAAGACCTGCAATCTTACCTGCATCCTTTGTTGCCTGACGCTGTGCATCGTTAAAGTATGCCGGAACTGTGATAACGGCCTCTGTAACCTTCTCACCCAAGTAGCTTTCAGCATCAGCTTTCAGCTTCTGAAGAATCATTGCTGAAATCTCCTGCGGTGTGTATGACTTACCGTCGATAGTTACCTTATAATCCGTACCCATATGTCTCTTGATTGAAGAGATTGTTCTGTCGGCATTTGTAACCGCCTGACGCTTTGCAGGCTCACCTATAAGTCTCTCACCTGTCTTTGTAAATGCTACAACTGAAGGTGTTGTTCTTGAACCTTCAGAGTTTGGAATAACTACAGGCTTTCCACCCTCCATAACTGCTACACAGCTGTTTGTTGTACCTAAATCTATACCTATAATCTTGCTCATTATAATTTCCTCCAATAATAAAATATTTAATCTATATAAAATATTTGACACCTTTTACAGTGTAAAATATGTTGTCCACTTAGTTGGCAACCTTTACCATACTATGTCTAAGAACACTGTCCTTATACATATATCCCTTTAAAAGTTCCTCAGCAACCACATTCTCACCAAGACTTTCATCTTCAACATGCATCACCGCATTGTGAAAGTTCGGATCAAACGGCTGTCCTACACAATCAATAGGTTTTACTCCCAAATCCTCAAGAGTCTTTTTTAACTGATTGTATATCATTGTAATTCCGTCAGCGAACGCTTTACCTTCTCCTTCCTTAGGTGCCGCAACCATTGCACGTTCAAAATTGTCAACTACCGGCAAAATCTTCTCCGCAATACTTCTTGCACCCATATCAAACATGGTCGCTTTTTCCTTCTCGCTTCGCTTTCTGAAATTATCAAACTCAGCCATGCTTCTTTTGAGTCTGTCCGTCAAATCCGCAATGGCAATATCTTTTTTATCTTGCTTTTCTTCAAGATTTTCATCACTGAAAGCCTCATCCACTTCAGCTTCCATAGCTGCTGCCTTTGCCGCCGCTTCCTCAGGAGTTTCTTCGGCCTCTGTAGCAACTTTATTTGCTTCTTCGCCCTCTAAAACTTCCTTGTTTTCTTCCTGTTCTCTTTTAAAATCTTTTTCTTCCACAGCCCTCTCCTTATTCATCATTTTTAAACTGCTCATCCAAAGATGCCATTACAGTCCTTACAGTCTTCAGTACCTTTTCATAGTCCATTCTCTTCGGTCCTACTATACCGATAGTACCTCTAAGTCCTTCGCCTATTTCATAATTGGCTGTAACTACTGAAAGATCTCTCATATCTGAAACCGGTACCTCGTTTCCTATATACACTTTGATACCGTCCTTGTCATCGTCACAAACCTTTGCAAGCATCTCCTTCAGCTTATCCTTTTCCTCAAAAGCATCCACAAGCTGACTTGCCTTTTCTCTGTCGGATATTTCAGGATACTTGAAAATATTTGTCGTACCGCTTGTATATATCTCCAGATTATCGGTAGCACTTTCAAACACCGCCGCAACCTCTCTCAAAACCTTATCAACTATATCTCCGTAAACTCCCGCATCTGTTCGTAACTTGTTCATAGTGCTTAAGCTTATCTCTTCTACAGTGAGTCCGTTAAGAGAAGTATTTATAAGAAGATTCAAATTTAAAATCTCACTGTCGGATATTTCACTGTCGATATCTATTATCTTATTGTTGATAATATTTCCTTCAGCTACCGTAACCAGCAGAAGCTTAAATCTGTCCATCTTTGAGAGCTGCAAAAACTTTACTTTATTTGAGTGAATAGTAGGTCCTGATATCATTGCGGCATAATTGGTATCTCTTGCAATTATCTTTGCCAACTGCTTTAAGACATTTTCCAATCTGTCCACCTTTTTGAACATCAGATCCTTGAACTCCTCAGTCTCTATCTCCTTTTCTCTCAAGATCTCATCTACATAAAATCTGTATCCCTTATCTGAAGGAATTCGTCCTGCCGAAGTATGCGGCTGTAAAATATAGCCCATCTCTTCAAGGTCGCTCATCTCATTTCTTATAGTAGCGGAACTTAAGTTTAATTCAGGGAGCTTTGAAATAGTTCTTGAACCGACCGGCTCCCCGGTTTCCATATAGTTCTTTATGATAGCTTTTAAAATAATCGCTTTCCTGTCATCTGAATCCATTCGCTCCTCCCTTCTTTGTTTGTTAGCACTCACTTATGTAGAGTGCTAATCTCTATTAGCTACTATATTCTATATATAAGGATTTGTCAACAACTTTTTTCAAAAAAATTGCACAAAAAAACTCCCAACTTTTTTGAGTTGAGAGTTTTATAAAATATGTAATAAAATCAACCGATTCCGCCGTAGAACGCGCCGGCTATAAGTGCCAGTAATGCAAGCCCTGTATATACATACTTTCCAAGGAAGAACCATATTTCTCCCTTCGGCTTCTTTGCACCGGTATTTACAGCTTCCATTGTATACTTCTTTCCGAATATGAAGAACAACATAACTGAAGCAAGTACCGCACCTATCGGGCAGATATATATTGATACCGCATCCATCCAGTTTGAAACGATTCCCTGTATAAGTATTGCAACAACCACTCCGATTACTCCTATAATACCTACAGACTGCAATCTGCCAAGCTTAAACTGCTGCTGTAAGGTAGCTACAGGTGCCTCATATAAGTTTACCAAAGAACTGAGTCCTGCAAATGTAACACATACAAAGAATACTATTCCGACTACCATTCCGCCCGGCATCTGATTCATGATATTTACAAGGTAGATAAACATAAGTCCCGGACCGCCTTCGCTAAGCTCCGCACCTGATGTAGCCATAGCCGGTATAATAACAAGCGCTGCCAAAAGAGCCGCACAGGTATCAAATATAGCTATATTCATTGCTGAGAACGGTATATCCTCTTTCTTACTTAAGTAAGAACCGTAAATAACGGTACCGTTGCCGGCTATAGACAGTGAGAAGAATGCCTGTCCGAATGCAAATATCCAAAGTCTGATATCCTTTAATCCTTCCGGATTTACAGTAAATATATACTTATATCCGTCAACCGCTCCCGGCTGTATACCTATATAAACGGCCAGACCTATCATCATTACAAAAAGCAGAGGCATCATAAACTTGTTTGCTTTCTCAATACCGTCCGCAACTCCAAAAGCCATAATTGCAAAATTGACAATAAGTGCAATAACTATCCAAATATTATTGCCGAAGGCACTTGCGGTTGTACCGAAGGTAGTGCCTATAAGGTCCATATTTGTACCCATTGCAAATACCTTACCTGTAAATGCCATTACAACATATTTGAATATCCATCCGACTACACATGAATATCCGATAGCAAGTGCCAAAGAACCTACAGTAGGTATGATACCTATGCTCTCACCTACTTTTTTACTTTTACCTGCATGTGCCATAGCTGCACCGAAGGCTCCTATAGGACCTTTACCTGTGCTCCTTCCTAGTGCGATTTCCTCAACAACACCTGTACTTCCTATCAGTATAACAAATATGAAGTAAGGAATCAGAAAAGTCATCCCCCCCCAGGCTGACACCAGCACCGGAAATCTCCACAGATTTCCCATACCTACGGCAGAGCCTACACATGCTATAATAAACCCTATTTGTGAGTTAAAACCATCCTGCTTTGCAGGTGTATTATCCAAACCCATAAACTTCCTCCATCTTGTTAAAAAAAACAAGTCCCCCTTATTGGATAGCAGCCCGACCGCCTCGGCCGGACCGCTTTATATCTTATTTATTTTCCCAATATTTGTAGTTTTCCTCGTCACACATCTCTTCCTTGGTCGGAGCATAAGGCTCTGCCCAAGCGTGGAAATGTCTCATCGGCAATGTGTGACCGAATGTAATCTTAAGATTCGGGATAGTATCTCTATCCTTGTAAAGCTGTGTCAATGCTGCAATTATATAGTCCATATGCTGTTTGCTGAACTGGCTTCTGTTGATAGCCAAACGAACAACATTACATACCTCTTTTTGCTGCTCAGGAGACTTAAGATCATACTCCATTGAGAAATCTCCAAGCTCTGAACAACGTATACCATAACGATGAATCATCTCAAGTGAGAGCGCCTGACCTGCAAAGCTTTCATGTCCTCTCTTATAATTGAAGAACTTGTCAACATCAATATAGACTCCATGTCCGCCGGCCGGCTGTACTACAGGTACACCGTTAGCTGTAAGTCCGTCCGCCAAATACTGGCACTGTCTTACTCTCTCATCCTGATAATCAAATCTTGCCTCTTCATACATTCCTTGGCAAAGTGCCATGATATCATGTCCGGACATACCGCCGTAAGAATCATTACCGTAAGCCGATATCTGACGAACCTTCAAAAGATGTCCGATATCCGTCTTTACGCTGCCGTCCTCGTTAAACTCGGAGAACTTCTGCCAGAACAGACCCTTATCACGGAAAGCCAAAACTCCGCCCATATTTGCATGTCCGTTTTTCTTAAGTGAGGCGGAAACCACATCAAAGTAAGAGAACATCTCTTTTGCAATCTCACATATTGACTTATCTCTATAGCCCTCTTCATTCATCTTGATAAAGTAGCAGTTTTCAGCCCATCTTGCGCCGTCCATAACAAATGGTATATTGTACTTATGAGCGATCTTTGAAACCTCTCTGATATTGCCCATAGATACGGCCTGTCCGCATACTGAATTATTGGTTACTGTTGAATATATAAGCGGAACATTCTCAACGCCTACAGCCTCTATAAGCTGATTCAGTTTATCAATATCCATATCTCCCTTGAAAGGATTCTTCTCATACTTTCCGCTCTCAGGTACTTCAAACAAAACTTCCTTATGGAAAAGATTTCTTGGAATATTTCCCATCTGCTTGATATTGCCCTCTGTTGTATCAAAGTGTGCATTTGACGGAATGGTAAATACCTTACCCGGCCATCTTCTTGCAAATAAAGGCTTTAATACGTCAAATAAAAGTGCCTCCGCACAACGTCCCTGCGGAACAATAAATGTATTCGGTCTGGAAAGCTGGTATTTACCGCCGTTGATAAATCCGCCCTCGTAGTCAACCAGATACACCTCGTTCATCATCTTCTCTACATCATCTTTGTCAACGCCCTCTTTGATGTAGTTGATGAGTCTCTTCTGGTCGTCGCCTCTCTCCCAAACGTCTCTGAATGCATCCAGTAAAACATAGTATCCCTTATTTCTACCATATGATTCATCGGCAAGGAACATAGCTGACCACTGTGTATCCGTCATTGATGTAGTACCTGAGTCTGAAAGGCAGTCAATATATAAAAGACCTGCCGGGAATGCAAACTCATTGTAATGAGTCATCTCAAGCGCCTTTTTTCTTTGCTCCTGTGTAACTGTAGGAACCTCTCTGACTACATGTGTCCATGACTTCGGTGCCTCCACACCTAACATTTTCTCATACTCCATTTTAATACCTCCAAATATAATTATTTGATACCCCGGTCATCGTAACAAACGACTGGCGGACGGTATTACAATTTCTATAATATAGTAGATAACACTTATTCCTTCACATTGTATTTTTTATATTGTGTACACATTTTATACAATTTATTTATGTTTTTAAGGTTTATTATCTAAATATCCTTATGAGAATAATTTATCACTAATTTTAATTATTGTCAATATTGTTTAATAAAAAGTCTTTGTGAAAGTGTTTTTCGTATATTTCTGTGCAATATGCATTAAAATATGATTTTCTAAATTTTCTCAACAAAAGCAAAAACTTCCTACTGATAATTTTTTTGAAATATTATTATCTGTATCTTTGCAGTAAAACCGACATATTTTTACTTTCAAACTCTCCTTTGAGAATTTTTATGAGAATTTTTGAGGCCTCGATTTTTGCCCTGAATTTCTCTTTTCTTTTCTTATTTTAGCTAATTTGTATAATTTTCATTTTTTCTATTATATTCTTTCAAGTTTTGATATAATAAATATAGAGCGTTTCAGTTTGCAATTTATATTTTGCTTACTTAACAAATATATCGGGGGTAAATATGAATGAATTTAATATAGGCAGGTACATTGATATTTCAAACTTTTTAAGTACACTGCTCGGTCCTGACTATGAGATTATAGTATATGATCTGAAGCATATATTGCACATAGTAAACGGAGAGATCAGCGGGAGAAAATCAGGTGATACTATAAGTCCGGCTATGAAAACCATCCTTAATAAAAGTACTTCATCTAATGAAAAGTGGCTTTCAAACTACCGCGCACTTTCAGGTAACGGTAAGATTTTAAGATGTTCCACTTTTTATATAAGGGATAATGCTGATAGTCTTATAGGTGCATTAAATATAAGTTTTGACGACAACAGGTATAAAGAGCTTTCAAATCTGGTATTCTCACTATGTCATCCGGACAACTATGTAAGCAAAAATATATCTATTGAGATAAAGGGAAACTGTGAACAGGAAATCTTCTCAGACAGTATTTCAAATGCTATTGATGAGATACTGTTTCGTATCGACAGTAAACTTCCCTTTAATAAACTTAGCCATATCGAAAAACTTGATATAATAAAGCAGCTTTATCAAAAAGGGATTTTTTCCATGAAGGGCGCTATAAAAACTGTAGGTCACAGACTCTCATGTTCTCCGGCAAGTATGTACAGATATCTTTGTACAGTAAAGAACGAAAACAAAGTTTAGAAAAGAGTAAAATATATTTAATCAAATTTAATATAAAGTATTGCCTTTATATGCTAGAATAGACTTATGAGTGTGTCTTTTAAGACAAATAGAACTTATAAAAGAAAGGATATTTATGAAGAAACTGATTTTAATGTTATCCATGGTTTTTTCACTCTTTATGAGTATGTCTGTTTTTGCGGCAGGCGACTATTCTATAGGTGGTGCATCATGGGACGATGGAAGCAGGGCCATTGCAACGTGGGAGGGGGCTGAGGATAAGACCAAGTACAAGGTACAGCTTTTTAAAGGCAATAAAAAGATTGGCTCCAACAACACAACAAGTGCTACAAAGTATGATTTCACAAAACTTATTATCGACAACGGCGCAGGAAGCTATTCATTCAAGGTATATCCGCTAAAGGGCGGCTCTGATATGAGCATTCAGTCTGAGGCTGAAAATTTTGATGCTGATACAATTGCCGAGTATAAGAAGAACAGAAGCAATACCACATCACTTAACCCGTCAACAAATACCACAAATAATACCAACAATTCAACAAACAACGGTGGTTGGTATCAGTCAAACAACTCATGGTACTATAGAAAACCTGACGGTACATATGCTACAAACTGGTTTATGGTAAATAATCATTGGTATTACTTTGACGCAAACGGTATTATGCAGACAGGATGGATTACAGATTCAAAGGGATTCAGATATTATTTAAATCAACCAAACGGAGATATGCCTGTGGGCTGGGCACTTATCAATAACAAGTGGTACTACTTTGAGGAATCCGGACTTTACAAGAAGGGCTGGATAGAGTATAAAGGACTTTGGTACTATCTTGATGCCAACGGTGAAATGATTACAAATACAACAATTGACGGATACAATATAAACGCAGACGGCGTTTGGGTTCAGTAAGGAGTAAATATGTTAAAGAAGCATTTATTTTGGGCAGCTGTAGCTGTAGTAGGACTTGTTATGTGTTTTATTACAGGTCATGCTATGGTGGCAGGACATAAGGCAGCTGAAATTATTGAAGAATAATTTTAAAAATAAAAATGGCAGTCACTATGCGGTGGCTGCCATTTTTATTTCAAACATAATACAAACTCTACATCATTTCATTAACAGACTCTTTGCGATAAATGCCATACCTCCAAATATAAGTACAAGCATCACTACCCAATCAAACAGTGACAAGTACTGAATATAAAATCTCGTTGACTGAATAAGGCTTGCTATTATGAAGATAACGCTCAGTACCATTGCTATCTTGGAGCCCAAGTTCGGCTTGATAAACAGCCATATCAAAGAAAATATAAGCGGCACTATAACAAGCCCCGAGTTAACATTCATGCCCATCATACGAAAGCCGCTGCCCCAAAAGGTACTTGTTACAGTCACCTTTTGCGATAAGAAGAACAAACCTACTACCATCATGATAAGGCCACCCCAGAAGAATAAATAAAAATCGTTTTTTCTACTCATTGTTATATCTCCTCTCTATTATGTTCGTTTTCACGATTACTTTAGTATTATTTTATCACCTTATATGAAATCTTCAATTTAATTTTTATTTAATTTTTATATAAATGTATTATAATTGCTTTTTGTTTTTCTCGCTTACTCACAGAATAAGCTCTGAGTAGAGCTGTAACTGAGAGTTGAACTCAGGACCTCTTCCTTACCAAGGAAGTGCTCT
>NZ_CALLVU010000153.1 GCF_938015485.1 uncultured Lachnoanaerobaculum sp.
CCTGAAAGTATAGTACCTTATAATATGCTTAGATATATAGAATTTGGTAGTGGAACTTTTTTTATAGATGATGAAGAATTTGTTGTTAGTAAATCTCAAATAGTGTACATTCCAAAGGGAAGTAGGCTTTCATGTTATACTACAAGTGAAAATTTTTCGTTTACAAGTATACGGTTTACAAACTCGGTATATTTTGAAGGTGGAGATTTTTTGAAGGACTACTATGGTATACCGAATGTTATAGATGGTGCAGACGAGAAAATTTTCTTTGAGAAGATATACCATTATATAAAAGAAGAGGATCCGGCAAGAATGTTTTTTGTAAGAGGATATATGGAACTGTTAATAGGACATTTGATAGAAAAGTCGAATATAATGTATCCGGATCATGCATTGAAGCTGATGAAATCAGATGAGTATTCATTTGAAAGTTTGGTAAATAGAATAAAAAAAGCTACTACAAAGATGGACAGCAGAATACAGGTTGTATTAGACTATGTGATTCTACATCCGTCGGAAGAATATAGTCCGCAGAGACTCGCAGATATGGCAGAACTTAGTAAACAAAGATTTAGTGCCTTGTTTAAAGAACAGGTAGGTAAATCACCAATGGAATATATAAAGGACTTAAAATTAACTACAGCAGCAAGGAAGTTGTTAGTCAGTAATGTCTCCATAAGTGATATTGCATACAGCATAGGATATAATGATCCTAATTACTTTATTAGAGAATTTAAGGTAGCATTTGGGTATACGCCAAGGCAGTATAGATTAGCTGCAAAAGAATAAGATTATAAGACTATTATGCTATTTATAAGTGAAAAAAACATATTTTAAAGTATAAAAACAGATATTTTTAGAATTATTTTATCTAGAATATCTGTTTTATTTTTGTGCTAAAATATATTGATAAGATTATAACATAAGCGTATTATGCTATTTTTAAGTCTAGATTTTATAGAATTAGTATAAAAAATATAATATAATATCATCATCAAGAACAATTATCACAAATGAGCGTAAAAATATTTTTAGTTGTGATAATAATATAGTTTATATGGAGGGAATAATGAAGAAAAGATTTTTAAACGGATTGTTAACAGCAGTATTAGTTGCATCAACATTAGTCGGTTGTGGTGGTCAGCAAAGTACTAAATCAACCGGAACGGATACAAGTAGTCAAGAAGCCAAAGAGTTAGATGGTGAGATTACGTTCTGGCATTCTTTTACACAGGGACCTAGATTAGAGGTTATACAAAAAGCAGCAGATAAATTTATGCAGGATAATCCAAAGGTTAAAATAAATATAGAGACTTTTTCATGGGGAGATTTCTATACAAAATGGACAACCGGACTTGCGTCAGGAAATGTTCCGGATATGAGTACAGCGTTACCGAGTCATGTGGTAGAGATGATGGATTCAGAGGCGGTAATTCCGGTAGATGATCTTATTGATGATATCGGAAGAGATAAATTCGCAAAAACTGCACTTTCTGAAGGGGAGAAGGATGGAAAATGCTATTCAATACCTCTATATTCACATGCACAGGTTATGTGGTATAGGAAAGATTTACTTAAGGCTGCAAATCTTGATGTTCCTAAGACATGGGATGAGTTTGCTACAGCAGCAAAAGCTCTTACAAAGGATGGGGTATATGGATGTTCATTTCCATGTGGTTCTAATGATTTAATGGCAACAAGGTTTTTAAATTTCTATGTTCGTAGTGCAGGTGGTAGTCTTTTGACAGATGATTTAAAGGCAAATCTTACAAGTGACGAAGCTATAGCAGGAATTAATTTTTGGCTGGATATTTATAAGAATTGCTCGCCGAAAGATTCTGTAAACTATGCAGTGCTTGATCAAGCCAATTTATATTATCAAGGAAAGACGGCGTTTGATTTTAATAGCGGATTTCAGATTTCAGGTGTAAAGACCAACTCTCCGGAATTAGTAGATCAGATTTCATGTGCTCCGTTGCCTAAGATGAAGGCTGATGATCCGGATTACGGTGCTGAAACTTCTAATATACCTATGGTAGTGTGGGCTAAATCAGAACATCCGGAAATATGCAAGGCATTTATGAAAACATTATATGATACAGATACTTATACTGAATTTTTAGCGGCAACACCGGTTGGAATGCTTCCGGCTATAACAGGTATTTCAGATTCGGAAAAGTATAAATCTAATGAAACTATACAAAAGTTTGCGGATGAAGAGAAAGTTATTGAGGACGCAGTAAAAAGAGGTACAGCAATTGGATTTGAACATGGACCTAGTGTACAAGCAGGGCTTCTGACATCGCAAGGTATAATAGAGGGAATGTTCCAGGATATTATAACAAATGGAACAGATGTTAAAGTAGCAGCTAAGAACGCAGAAGATAAGCTAAATGAGATATTTGCCTCAGTTCAATAGTGAATTTGAATGCCCCATTTAGAAAGAGATGGGGCATTTTTTAAGAAAGGAGAGGTAACTGATGCGAGATAAAATAAAATCTAATTATTCAAGGTGGTTATTTGTACTCCCGGCTTTGATAATTGTAGGAGCTTTGCTTATTTATCCTATTTTTTCAAGTTCATATTTTAGCTTAACAACAAAACATCTAACAAAGCATAGTTATAAATTTGTCGGATTCAAGAACTATATATCAATATTATCGGATGTAGGTTTTTACAAGGCTTTTCTAATTTCAATACTATGGACAGTATGTTCACTTTTAGGTCAGATAATAATCGGTTTCACGTCAGCTTTGGCATTACATAAGGTGAAGCGTTTTAAAGGTGTCTATAGGATATTACTTATCATTCCATGGGCTTTTCCGTCTATCGTTATAGCACTTGCATGGAAGTGGATTTTAAACGGTGTATCGGGATTTATTCCAAACTTACTTGTAAATCTAGGGTTAGCATCAAATTTACCACAGTTTTTAAGTGATGGAAACCTTGTTTTTGGAACACTTATATTTATAAATATATGGTTTGGTGCACCAATGATTATGGTGAATGTGCTTTCAGCACTTCAAACTATACCTACAGATCAGTACGAAGCGGCACAAATTGACGGAGCAAGTAAATTGCAGCAATTTAAACATATCACATTGCCGCATATTAAAGTTGTTGTTGGACTGCTGGTTGTTTTGAGGACTATTTGGGTGTTTAACAACTTTGATTTAATATATTTGATAACAGGTGGTGGCCCTGCAAATGCAACTACTACAGTACCGATATATGCTTACAATATGGGTTGGGGTACAAAGCTTTTAGGGAAATCATCAGCTGTAACGATGCTGTTACTTATATTCTTACTGATTGTTTGTACATTATATTTTAAAGTTATAGATAGATGGGAAAAGGAGGATAAGTAATAATGGGAAGACTAAAAGAAAAAATTGGAAGTTTGTGTTGTCATATATATCTTGTAATTTTATCTGTTATAGCCTTTTTTCCTTTAGTGTGGGTATTACTTTCTTCAGTAAAGGCATCCGGAGAGTTGACTTCTAACCCTACAGCTTTTTTACCTAAAGAATTTACTTTGGTCAATTATAAGAATGTAATAGATAATTTAGGATTTACAGTTAATATCGGAAACAGTTTGATAATAGCTTTGATAACAACGTTGATTGCGATAACTGTATCTTCTATGGCTGCATATGGAATTGTGAGATTTTTCCCGAAGTTTGGGAATATTATGTCAAGGGTTTTGGTTACTACATATATGTTTCCACCTATACTCCTTGCAATCCCTTATTCTTTAGTGATGGCAAAACTTGGACTTACCAATACAAGAGTGGGACTTATAATAGTATATTTGTCATTTAGTGTACCCTATGCAGTTTGGATGCTTGTAGGATTTTTTAAAACAGTTCCTATAGGAATAGAAGAAGCGGCAAGAGTTGATGGGGCAAATAAGCTTGTTACATTTGTGAGAATAGTATTGCCTCTTGTAGCTCCGGGAATTGTAGCGACAGCAATATATACTTTTATAAATGCTTGGAATGAATTTTTATATTCTTTGATCTTGATAAACAGCACGAATTTGATGACAGTTTCTGTAGCGCTGAAGTCTTTACAGGGAGCTGAAATTCTTGATTGGGGAAGTATGATGGCAGCATCTACAATAGTTGTAATTCCATCTGTAATATTCTTTACATTCATACAAAGGTATATAGCAGGTGGCATGACGGAAGGTTCAGTAAAGTAAAATTGGAGGATTATTAATATAATGAAAAGAATAGGGTATGCACTTGTAGGTACCGGATATTTTGGTGCTGAGCTTGGTAGGATAATGAATGAGCAGGAAAATGCGAGAGTTGTTGCAGTATTTGACCCAAATAATGCTGTAGAAATAGCAAAAGAGTTGAATTGTGATGTTGAAACAGACTTGGATAAATTGTATAGTAGAAGTGATGTTGATGCAGTTATTGTAGCATCACCAAATTATTTACATAAAGAACCTGTTATAAAAGCGGCAAAGCATGGTGTTCATGTATTTTGTGAGAAGCCGATTGCATTGTCATATAGTGATTGTGATGCAATGGTTAAGGCTTGTGAAGAGCATGGCGTAAGATTTATGGCAGGTCATGTCATGAACTTTTTTAACGGTGTAAGGCATGCTAAAAAGCTTATCAATGAAGGTATTATTGGAGATGTACTATATTGCCATTCAGCAAGGAATGGATGGGAAGAACCACAGGAGAGTATAAGTTGGAAAAAAATACGTGAAAAGTCCGGTGGTCATCTGTACCATCATATACATGAACTTGATTGCATTCAGTTTATAATGGGTGAACCTGAAGAGGTGACGATGATTGGTGGGAATGTTGCACATCAGGGAAAAGAGTTTGGTGATGAAGATGATATGCTGTTTATAAGTCTTGAGTTTCCAAATAAAAAATTTGCAGTACTGGAGTATGGGTCGGCATTCCATTGGCCTGAGCATTATGTATTAATTCAGGGTACTAAAGGTGCTATAAGAATAGATATGTATGATTGTGGAGGTACTCTAAGGGTTGGAGACAAGATAGAACATTTTTTAGTACATGAATCAAAAGAAGAGGATGATGATCGTACACAAATTTATCATGGGACTGAGATGGATGGAGCCATAATGTATGGAAAGCCGGGTAAAAAACCGCCTATGTGGCTCCACAGCATTATGAAAAATGAAATGAAATTCTTTAATGATGTATTACATGGAGCACCTGTCAGTGACGAGTTTATGCCGTTACTTACAGGAAAAGCGGCAAGAGCCGCTATTGCAACTGCAGATGCTCTAACGTTATCTCTTAATGAAGATAGAAAGGTAAAGCTATCAGAGATTAAAAATTAGCTTTGTATAAGCCAAATACAAATACTAATTTTTATATAAAAACTTCATATTCCAAAATGGGGCTGTCAAATGTGACAGCCCCCAATTAATTTATATAATGAATTGTTATAGATATTGGGTTTATTATTAGTTTATATTTGTCAAGTAAAAAAAGGCTGTCGCACGCGACAGCCTAAATATTTTAATATATTACTTTGTATCCTTTGACTTTGGAAGTACAACATTCAATATGATAGCTACTATAGTTGCAACAACTACAGGGCTCTTACCGAAGACAGTTGTGAATGCAGGAGGGAATGCAGCAAGTGACTCCTGTGCCTGTGAAAGTCCTACACCGAGAGCTACTGCAAGACCTACGATAGAAGAGTTTCTAAAGTCCATCTTCTCTGTGAAGATAAGCTTCACACCTGTCATTGCTATTGAAGCAAATACAGATATTGTAGCACCGCCGAGTACGCACAACGGAATAGTGGTAAGGAGTGCTGAGAACTTAGGTATAAGACCCGCTACAAGTATTACGACACCTGCAAGTCCGAGAACAACTCTGTTGATAACCTTTGTTGTAGTTACAATACCTACATTCTGTGAGTATGTAGCTGACGGAAGTCCACCAAGAAGGGCAGCGATTATATTTGTAACACCGTAACCTATAATACCGCTTCTAAGCTCGTCACCTGTAGGAAGTCTGTCCATAGCACCGCTTGTAGTGGCTGTGAAGTCACCGATAGCCTGAATAGAGTTGATAGCAAACAGAAGTCCGATTGCTACACAAGCTGCAGGATCAAATGTTATTCCGAAATGTAAAGGCTGTGGAAGTGAGAATAAACCTGCACTTGCAACAGATGAGAAATTAATCATACCTGTACAAAGAGCTATTATATAACCTATAATCATCGCAATCAGGATTGATGCAAGCTTTACAAGGCCCTTTCCGAAGTTGTTTAATCCTATAACTATAATAAGTGTGATTAAAGCGATTGCCCAGTTCTGTATTGAACCGTAGTTGTCTTTACCTACACCGCCTGCCATATAGTTTACAGCAACAGAGTAAAGTGAAAGACCGATAGTAAATACTACAGTACCTGTTACAAGAGGTGGGAAGAACTTTTGAATACTCTTAACAAAAAGTCCTACTATAACAGCGATAATACCGCCGACTATCTGTGCACCGAGTATTGCGGAGATACCTGAAGTACCTGCAATAGCTGTCATACTTGGAACATATGCAAAGCTTATACCGATAATCATAGGAAGCTTTGCACCTATTCTGAACGTTTTGGTACCTATGCCGAACAGCTGTAAGAATGTAGACAGAGCTGAAACTACAAGTGACACCTGTATCATAATTACTCTGTCCGCATCGGAAACACCGGCAACGTTTGCTACGATAATAGCAGGTGTAATACAACCTACAATCATAGCTACTACGTGCTGAAGTGCAAGTGGAATAGCTTCTGAAAGCTTTGGAAATCCATCTGATTCAAATATTGAAGCATACTGCTTTGTTGTTTGATTACTCATAATATTTCTCCTTATCAATCAACAATTTTTGTACCGGTTTTGCCGTTGATGGCGTCTTTAGCCTTCTCAAGCAATGTTATCATAGCAATTTTGTTCTCGCCTGAAGAAGCGAAGTCTACTGCAGCGAGTACCTTAGGGAGCATTGATCCCGGAGCGAACTCACCGTCATCAGCATACTTTAGAGCTTCTTTTGTGCTGAGCTTATCAAGCCATTTTTCATTTTCCGTACCGTAACCTATAGCAACTTTTTCTACAGCTGTAAGGATGATAAGAGTATCTGCGCCTACATTCTTTGCAAGAAGAGCGGCAGCAGCATCCTTATCTATTACTGCAGGTACACCTGCAAGATGCTTACCGTTTGAAATAACAGGGATTCCGCCACCGCCGCAGCAGATAACAACCTGTCCGTCATCAGCCATAGACTTAATAGCTGAAAGCTCAATAATTTCCTTCGGAGCAGGAGAAGCAACAACTCTTCTGTAACCTCTGCCGGCATCCTCTTTAACAATCCAACCTCTGCTGCCTGCAGCTGCAAGAGCTTCGTCCTTGCCCATGAACTTACCGATAGGCTTTGAAGGATTCTCAAATGCCTTATCATTTTCGTCAACTCTTATCTGAGTTACTACTGTAGCGATAGGCGGAACTTCAAGATTTCTGTTTAAGAACTCCTCGTGAAGAGCGTTCTGGATATCATAACCGATATATGCCTGACTCATTGCAACACATACTGAAAGTGGAGTAGGATCCGAGTCTGTAGAATGAGCATACTCCGTCATAGCATTGTTGATTACACCGACCTGTGGACCGTTACCATGTACAATCAATACCTCATGGCCTTCTTCAATCAAATCCACGATAGCCTTTGCAGTTGTCTTTACAGCTACCATCTGTTCTTTCAGATTGTTGCCAAGGGCATTACCGCCAAGAGCGATTACAATCTTGCTTTTGAATTTTTTTGTCATAAAATCTCCCCTTAATAAAATTTCTAGGAAATGTTAAAAAAAAGACAGGTTTTTGTGACCTGCCTTTTGGTTTATAGGCAGCAGTGAAATGATTGTCTATATTTAACTACTGCCACATGGATAAGTCCTTTGACTTATATTATTCTGAAAGGATTCTGTCCTGTCCACGAGCCTCAAGTTTCTCAAGAACCTTAGCAGGATCTTTGAACTTCTCAAGAAGGATCATAGCAGCAATAACATATGGCTTGAAGCTTGCTTCTTTGTAAAGCGGATCTCTGTATCTGTCGAATACTGAACCGTCAACCTCGCCTTCCTTGCAAGAAACGCCTGTGATATCAGCAGGTAAGCAGTGAAGATAAAGAGCCTTACCGTCCTTTGTAAGCTTCATCATTTCTTCTGTACATGCCCAATCCTTGTGCTCTGCATTCTGAGCAAGAAGTTCCTTCTCAAGCTTCTTGATTCCCTCTGAATCACCCTCTGCATAAAGGTTTGTTCTCTTCTCCATAGCTGCAAAAGGTGCCCATGACTTAGGATAAACGATATCTGCATCCTTGAATGCTTCCTTCATGTCGTTTGTGATAGTGAACTTACCGCCACACTCAGCTGCCTGCTTCTTAGCAACCTCAGCAACCTCAGGCATTACCTCATAACCTTCCGGATGAGCTAAAACAACATCCATACCGAGTCTTGTGAAAAGACCGATAACACCCTGTGGAACTGAAAGAGGCTTACCGTAAGATGGTGAATAAGCCCAGCTCATAGCAATCTTCTTACCCTTAAGGTTCTCAAGACCGCCGAACTCATGGATTACATGAAGAGCATCAGCCATACACTGTGTAGGGTGATCGATATCGCACTGAAGGTTTACAAGAGTAGGTCTCTGCTCAAGAACGCCGTCCTTGTATCCTGCCTCAACAGAATCTGCAACTTCGTGCATATATGCATTACCCTTACCGATGTACATATCATCTCTGATACCGATAACGTCAGCCATGAAAGAGATCATGTTAGCTGTCTCACGAACTGTCTCACCGTGAGCGATCTGTGACTTACCCTCGTCAAGATCCTGAACCTCAAGACCTAAAAGGTTACAAGCTGAAGCGAAAGAGAATCTTGTTCTTGTAGAATTATCACGGAAAAGTGAAATTCCAAGGCCTGAATCAAATACCTTTGTAGAGATGTTTCTCTGTCTTAAATCACGAAGTGCATCTGCAACTGTCCATACAGCGTTAAGCTCGTCGTCTGTCTTCTCCCATGTAAGGAAGAAATCGTTCATGAACATATCCTGTGTCTTTAGGCCTTTTAACTTTTCAACTAAATTCTTGAAATTTGACATTTTTTAAACTCCTTATTTTTAAAAGCACTGCTTTAGTTTTTATAATATACAATTTATGTTACACTCCCGGATAAGCTGTGTATCCGGGATTATAATCTATCAAAATATAATCTTCTATAAAGATTAGTCACAGTAGTAAGCAGGAAGAGCTGCATAGAATGCTGCACAAGTTACCAAGTCTTTCTTCCATGTAATCTCGTTTGGTGCATGAGCCTGTGCCTCTGCTCCAGGTCCGAATCCGATTACAGGGATACCGTTTCTACCCATGATTGAAACACCGTTTGTAGAGAATGTCCACTTGTCAAGAAGCGGTCTTACCTCACGCTCAGGTGTAGTCTTAGCATTACCGATTCTCTTATCACCGAAGAGATCCTTGTAAGCTGCAACGGCACTTGTACAAACCTTGTGATCCTCAGGAAGTACCCAAGTAGGGAAGTAGCACTCGATAGGATATACAACACCTGTAAATGAAGGTCTGTCATAGTTGTACATACTTACAACTACATCATCGCCGTACTTCTTAACTGCAGGAAGTTCTCTGATTTCCTCAAGACATGACTCCCAAGTCTCACCTACAGTCATTCTTCTGTCAAGAGATACAGCACATGAGTCTGCTACCGCACAACGAGAAGGAGATGTGAAGAAGATTTGTGAAGCTGTAACAGTTCCTCTACCAAGGAATCTTGCTTCCTTCCACTGATCGTTGTACTTAGGATTGAGCATCTTTACAAGACCTCTGATCTCTGTAGACTCTGCATCACCGTTGTTGTTAAGAGCACGAACATCTCTTAAGATATCAGCCATCTTGTAGATAGCGTTGTCACCTCTGTCAGGAGCTGAACCGTGGCAAGAAACACCCTTAACATCGATTCTGATCTCCATACGTCCTCTTTGTCCTCTGTAAAGACCGCCGTCTGTAGGCTCTGAAGATACAACGAACTCAGGTCTGATCTTATCCTCATGGTAGATATACTCCCAGCAAAGACCGTCACAGTCCTCTTCCTGAACTGTACCTACAACCATTACACGATACTTGTCGTTAAGAAGTCCGAGATCCTTCATGATCTTTGCAGCATATACTGCAGAAACTGTACCGCCAAGCTGATCTGAAACACCACGACCGCCGATTTCTTCATCATCCTCGAATCCCTCATACGGATCGAAGTTCCAGTTGTCTCTGTTTCCGATACCTACTGTATCAATATGTCCGTCAAAAGCGATAAGAGTTTTGCCTGATCCCATGAATCCCATAACATTACCCTGCGGATCCACCTTAACCTCGTCAAAGCCTACCTTCTCCATCTCAGCCTTAATTGTAGCAACGTGAGCAGCCTCGTCAGATGACTCGCCCGGATTGGCAACTATAGCACGAAGGAAAGCTGTCATATCAGCCTTGTAGCCTTCAGCTAAAGATTTAATCTTTTCCAACTCTTCTTTTGATAATTTACCCATTGTTTTGTTCCTCCTTTAAAAAATAACAACTATATCTTATCTTTCCTTAGCTTCCCAGATAATATTTCTCCAACGCTGCGGATCTGTGTCGCCCTCAGTTGAGAAAAGTAATACCTTTGAATCTTTAGTTAAGTTTAGTTTCTCTCTAAGCTCCTTGTATTCATCGTCCATCATAATAGTAGCGAGAGCACCGAACGGAGCGGCTCCAGACTCACCTGAAAGTACCTGAGGATCTCCCTTTAACGGAGCGTTTAACATACGCATACCTCTGGCAGCTACTTCATCTTCTGCAGCTATAAAGCATGTTACATGGTTCTTTAAGATATCCCAAGATGTGATATTAGGCTCACCGCAAGCAAGACCTGCCATGATTGTATCCATATCTCCGTCTACGATTCTTATATTACCGTCTGCAGCTTTAGCACCCTTATAAAGACATGCTGCAGCTTCAGCTTCAACAACTACCATGATTGGAGGGTTCTCTTTGTACTTATTGGCAAAGTAGCCTACCATTGCACCTGCAAGTGAACCTACACCTGCCTGAACAAATACATGAGTAGGTATCTCGGCAAACTGAGCGTCAGCCTCAAGAGCCATAGTACCGTAACCCTGCATTATCCATGAAGGTATCTTCTCATAACCTTCCCAAGCTGTATCCTGAACTACAACACCGTGCTCAACCTTAGCGGCAAGCTTTGCAGCCTCACGAACACATTCGTCATAGTTTACATCTGAAATCCATGCATCGGCACCTTCAGCCTTGATATTGTTAAGTCTTGTCTGTGTAGAACCCTTAGGCATTATGATTACCGATTTCTGATGTAACTTGTTTGCTGCCCAAGCCACTCCACGACCGTGGTTACCGTCTGTAGCGGAGAAGAATGTAGCAGGTTTGAATTTCTTTGCAAACTCCTCAGATGTAAGAACTGAATAAGGTAATTCCGACACATCTACATTCATTTCATCAGCTATGTACTTAGCAATTGCATATGAACCGCCAAGAACCTTGAATGCATTCAAACCGAATCTGTAAGATTCATCCTTAACCTTAACCTCGCCTAAACCGAGGAACTTAGCCATCTCCTTTAAATCAGCTAAAGGTGTTTCGCTGTACTGAGGGAAGCTTTCATGAAAAGCTTTAGCCTTAGTCACCTCTTCAACCGACATTATCGGAAGATTAGCATCGTCTGTTTTGGGCATATTGTTAATGACCCATTTTAGTTGTGACATGAAATTTAAACCTCCTAAAATTGTTAAGCAAAATGCTTATTCATCCACTGCTTTTGCTTGATCAATGTAGCTATACAGTGTAAACTTACTAATTCCAAAAAATTGAGAAATCTTATCTCCGGACTTTGTAATAAGGAAGGCACCGGCATCCTGTAAAAATTTGATTGCCTTTACCTTTTCGTCCTTTGTCATAAGAGCGGGAGTCTTCCCCACAAGCTTTACGCTTTGTTCAATCAGATTGTCGAGCAGGTCGTTCACACTTAGAGGAATCTGACCGTAAATATCTTCACTTGAAGTTTCGATATTTTCTACTATATTGGATAGCGCTGATTGAGCATTTATGAAATCTGTCATATCATGGTTTATACCGAGTATGAATCTGTACTTACCGCTTTCATCCTTCAGAAAGATAGTGGAAGATTTTAAGATTCTGCCGTCGGATGTATGTGTTCGATAGCCGAGGTGATCACTTACATTATCACCCTTTTTTAAAGCCTCAAGAGTCTCAAGTACTATCTTTGAAGCACCGTCACCGATCTTTCTTCCCGATACATGACCGTTTATGATGTAGCAAATAGTGTGCTCAAGGTCATTAGCTTGTAAATCATGAATACATACTTCACAGTCATTGCCGAAATGTCTTGCAATACCGTGTGCAATCATTATTAAAGATTCCAAAGTTAAGTCATCTCTGTTCATAACACTATTGCTACTCCTTTCTAATTTACACGCCTAAATTTTTTTTAGGTATGTATACTATAGCACTTTAATCAAAGCAAATCAATAGGTATCTAAAAAATTTTTAGGTAAGCAAAAATATTATAAGAGTAAAGAGGAATAGTTTATTTTAATAAGATTTGAACAATAAATGATGCGCTTTTATATTGCGCACTATCGAAAAATTAATATATACAGTACACAAAAATAAGATATTTTTTTATGTACAGTTTTCAAAAAAAAATTTATAATAGTGTTTGAGTCGAGATGGAAGTAAGCAGTCCGACTTATAGTTAAATAACAACCAAATTCTACTATATATATAGTAAAGATTTGGAATAGAAATATAAGGGGGATTTATGAGAAAAATCATAGTAACATTATCTTGTATCCTGTTGGTAGGATGTGGCGGAGCCAAAAAAGCGGATGTAGGAAGTACTACAGATATAAGCAATATAGAAAGCAGCACACAGACAGCCGGTGCAGATATAAAAAGTGAAGAACCTAAAGCGGACGGACAGGTAGATTATGACTTAAGCAGTATGGGTCCGGATATGGTATATGCTACAATATATCAGATGATGATTGACCCGAAGTCATATGTAGGAAAGAGTTTTAAGGTAACGGGAAATTATTATTCATCTTACAGTAAAGAAAACGATCAGTACTATCATTTTTGCATGGTAAAGGATGCCGCCGCCTGCTGTGCACAGGGCCTTGAACTTCTTTGGGCGGATGATAACATGAACAAACATGAAAATTGTCCTGATGAAGAAGCCCTTGTCACAGTGGAAGGTGTATTTGAAACATATGAAGAGGGTCAAAATACTTACGGCAGATTAAAAGATGTAAAACTTGTCAATCAGTAATATTATTCAGACTTTGTTTTTGCCTGCCTCAGTGATTTGAAAAAAGAACTTAAAAGCGATGCACATTCGCTTCTAAGCGATTCACATGATATAAGTTCAACTTCGGTCTTATGGTTGAATCCGTCGGTTTGCAGGATGTTCAGCACTGAACCTGCACATCCTGCCTTCGGATTCATAGCGCCTAAGACCACTTTTTTTATTCTTGACTGCACTATGGCGCCTGCACACATAGGGCAGGGTTCAAGTGTTATATACATGGTACAGTCTTCCAGTCGCCAGTCACCTATTTTTTTGCAGGCCTTTTTCATAGCAAGTATTTCAGCATGTGAGAGTGTACTTTTATCCTTGTTTCTTCTGTTATAACCTCTTGCTATTATCTTATCTTCAAATACAATAACACAGCCTATCGGAACATCACCTATTGCCATGGCTTTTTTTGCCTGCTTTATAGCTTCTTTTAAAAAATAATTATCCCTATCCATTTTAATACCTTTAAGTCACAAAATTTTAACAGTTTTACCATATAATAGCCTCTGTATCAAAGTTTTTGTTTTTTTATATGAAAACAAATGGTATAATTGATACCGAGGTTGTGATAAAACAATCCTTATAATTTGTATGTTAAACTAAAACAAAATGAAAATTATGTCAAGATATATATAAAGGATGGAACTATGGAATTGATATTGGTATGTGATGACGACAGAGAGATAGTAGACGCAATTAAAATCTATCTTTCAGGCGAAGGATTTGAAGTGCTGACCGCATATGACGGTGAAGAAGCTATACAGTTGATGGAAAAACACAAAGTGGACCTTTTGATAATAGATATAATGATGCCTGTACTTGACGGGATAAGGGCAACAATGCAGATAAGAGAAAACAGTACAATACCTATTATAATGCTTTCGGCAAAGTCGGAAGATGCCGACAAGATACTTGGATTAAATATAGGTGCCGACGACTATCTTACCAAGCCTTTCAATCCGCTTGAGCTGGTTGCCAGAGTAAAGAGTCAGCTGCGCAGGTACAAAAAACTTGGAAATATGTCGATGCCTGAACCGCAAAAGGTGGTGGTGGGTGACCTTGAGATAGACGATGAGACAAAGGAAGTAGTAGTAGCGGGAGAGCTTATCAAGCTTACACCGATAGAGTACAATATACTGCTTTTACTTGCCAAAAACGCAGGAAAGGTCTACTCAATAGATGAGATATATGAGCAGATTTGGAATGAAGAGGCTATAGGTGCCGACAATACGGTTGCTGTACATATAAGACATATCAGAGAGAAGATTGAGATAAATCCTAAAGAACCGAGATACTTAAAAGTGGTATGGGGAGTAGGATATAAGATTGAAAAGCATGGATAAAAATATATTTTTTTCAAAAGCTAAATTAAAGATTTGGGCAGTGGTCCTGCATTTGACGGCCTTTGCCCTGTTTGTGATAGGTATTTCCATAATATATTGCAATGATAATTTTAATAAGGGTCTGCTGTGGCTGAATTCCGAGAATTATGACGATTCGCCGGCATTTATGAAGCAGGTGGATTCGGATATTTCATTGCTTTTTTCGTATGCCGAATTAAAGGATGTATTTGAAACCGATGGGAAGTTCGATATAAATAAGAAGATATTCGGTTTGAATATGGGTCCCAGCAACGATGTGGATTTTACAGTCGGCTCGATTATAGAGTATGCCAAAAGACACGGATACTATATTGATGAACATTATAAACTGAGTGTTACAGACCAAAATCTGGTAAATCAAATAGAAGATACATCATACTTTGTAAACTACAGAACCTATGCCAACGATTCAAGTATATTGGAGCCGGGTGATGCATATATGAGTATGAAGACCGCTATAACCGAGAGTATAGGTCTTTTGTCCAAGTACTATGAGGCATATGAAAGATTTGTGGTACAGCCGTCCAATTTCAGATACAGACTTGAGTACAGCGATGTTTTGTATACAAACGACAGGTTGTTGAATGTAAAGACGGTGTATGACTACGGCAAGTTTGCAATAACATCTTCACAGGGTATGCAGGTGGAGACAAATATGAACAAGGTGCCGAATGAATTGTCTTTTTTGGCTGAAAAGATTACAGACAAGCTTCAAAAGCCTTACAAAGTATATATTGCGGTGAACACTCTTTATACAGCGACAGATGTTTACGCTATCGACAATGTGAACTATTTAAGTCAGAGAAGACTTTATGCCGTAGGTTTGGTATCTGTAACTATAGGTATTATACTGATGGCTATAAGCTTGGGTTATCTTATAGCTTTTTGCGGTCATAATGAGAATGAAAACGGAATAAGGTTGAACAACTTGTTTGACGCCATACCTTTTGAGGTGAAGCTTTTGCTCTTGATTTTTGTTATTGTGCTGTTGGCTGCAACCAACAATTTCATAATAAATAAAGTCATGCACATATATGTTGAAAAGAAACGGTGGAGTTTTGCAGGTCAGATGTTAAACTACGTTTCAATTTATCTTGTGACATTGCCTATTGCATTCTCAATACTTAGAGAGTATAAAGCGGGGCTTTTGTGGAAGAATTCATATACAAAGATTATAAAAGAGAGCTTCTCTATCTATATGTTAAAGAGAACTTTCAAAAAGAAGCTCGGCTCAAACTTTTTGGTTATGATTTTGGTGGACTTTGTAGTGGTTATACTGTTTTTACTTACCACAATCAATGTAAAAAGCCTCTTCGGACGTCTCACCATATTTATATGCTTTATTATCTTCCTTATTATAAATATGGTCATATTCAACAAGGTTTATAAGACCGCAATAGCGTTTGACAAGATTGCTGAGGCGATAAAGGAAATAGCAAACGGAGATACAAGGTACAGGCTTGATGAAAGCGAGTTTACAGGCAGAGAGATAAGTGTGGTAAAGGATCTCAACAATATAAGTAAGGGATTTCAGGGCGCCATAAATGAGCAGGTAAAGAGTGAAAGATTAAAAGCCGATCTGATTACAAATGTCTCACATGATATAAAAACTCCTCTTACTTCCATTATAAACTATGTTGACCTTATAAAGAGAGAGAAGCCGGAGAATGCGAAGATACAGGAATACCTTGATGTGTTGTCTGTAAAGTCACAGCATTTAAAGAATCTGACTGAGGATTTGGTGGAGGCAAGCAAGGTATCAAGCGGAAATATCTCCGTGGAACTTAGAGATATAGATCTTGTAGAGATGATAAATCAGACAAACGGAGAGTTTGAAGAGAAGTTTGCTGAAAAGGGACTTAAAATCATATCCACACTTCCGACAACCGGTATTATAATAAAGGCTGACGGCAGACATCTTTGGAGAGTTTTGGAAAACCTTTACAATAACGCTTTCAAATATGCGGCTAAAAATTCAAGGATTTATATAGATATAACTTCGGAGAATAATATTGCAACATTTGTTATAAAGAATATTTCAGAAAATCCGCTCAATATAAAGCCTGACGAACTTACAGAGAGGTTTGTAAGAGGTGATGTGTCAAGGACTACCGAGGGCAGCGGACTCGGACTTTCGATAGCCAAGTCTCTTACGATTTTGCAGGGCGGAAAGTTTGAGATAATCATAGACGGAGATTTGTTTAAGGTACAGATAAGATTTAAGGCGGTTTGATATATATGAGTGAGTCTTAGGGCCCACTCATATATTTTACTTGATTATTAGCACTCATTATGATATAGTGCTAATAACGACTCGGTCGTTATAGGCAGCACAGTATTTAGTATTAAGATATAAGAAAGAATGGAGAAAATATGGTAGAAGATCCCAAAAGCAGGAAGCCGTTCATTTATTACTATATTGTTGTTTTAGCAATAATGATGGCATTAAATTTTTTAGTTGTACCTTTTATCAAAGAAGGTCAGATAAAACAGGTTGATTACGGAACCTTTATGACAATGACTGAAAAAGGTGAGATTTCAAAGGTCGATATACAGACCAATCAGATAGTATTCATAGGAAAAAATGACAATGTAACATATAAGACCGGTTTGATGAACGACCCGCAACTTACAGACAGACTTCATAATGCAGGAGTGGAGTTTTCAAGTGATATTGTAAGAAAAGATTCACCGCTGTTGGATGCCGTTTTAAGCTGGGTATTACCTCTTGTAATATTCTATTTTCTGTGGAACGGAATTTCAAAGAGGATGTTTAACAGAGACAGTGCAAACTCGCTGATGTTCGGAGGTATGGGCAAGTCCGGTGCCAAGATATATGTAAAGTCGTCTGAAGGTATCAAGTTCAGTGATGTGGCAGGTGAGGATGAAGCAAAGGAAAATCTTACAGAGATAGTGGATTACTTACATGATCCGAGTAAGTATAAGGATATCGGTGCTTCAATGCCGAAGGGTATCTTACTTGTAGGCCCTCCGGGAACAGGTAAGACAATGCTTGCAAAGGCTGTAGCCGGTGAGGCGAATGTTCCTTTCTTCTCAATGTCGGGTTCCGAGTTTGTTGAGATGTTTGTAGGTATGGGTGCTTCAAAGGTAAGAGACCTTTTCAAGCAGGCAAAGGAAAAGGCGCCATGTATAGTCTTTATTGATGAGATAGATGCTATCGGCAAGAAAAGAGACGGTCAGATAGGCGGAAATGATGAGAGAGAACAGACTCTCAATCAGCTTTTGACGGAGATGGACGGTTTTGAAGGCAATTCAGGTGTCATGATTTTGGCGGCCACCAACAGACCCGACGCGCTTGACCCGGCGCTTACAAGACCCGGAAGATTTGACAGAAGAGTACCTGTAGAACTTCCCGATTTGAAGGGAAGAGAGGAAATACTCAAGGTCCATGCAAAGAAGATAAAGATTGCAGATGATGTTGATTTTAAATTGATTGCCAGAATGGCTTCAGGTGCTTCAGGTGCGGAGCTTGCAAATATTATAAACGAGGCGGCACTAAGAGCGGTCAGAGATAAAAGAAAGTTTGTAAATCAGTCCGATCTTGAAGAAAGTATTGAGGTTGTTATTGCAGGCTATCAAAAGAAAAATTCCATTTTGACGGATGCGGAGAAGTGGAGAGTGTCATACCATGAGATAGGACATGCGCTTGTAGCCGCAAAGCAGACCAATTCCGCACCGGTTACAAAGATAACCATTATCCCGAGAACTTCGGGAGCACTCGGATATACAATGCAGGTGGATGAAGGTAATCATTATCTGATGACAAAGAGTGAACTTGAAAATAAGATTGCCACACTTACAGGCGGTAGAGCCGCTGAGGAAGTGGTATTCGGTGATGTTTCCACAGGAGCTTCAAATGATATAGAGCAGGCCACCAAGCTTGCAAGAGCTATGATTACCAGATACGGTATGAGTAAGGACTTTGATATGGTGGCACTTGAGACCGTTACAAACAGGTACCTTGGAGGCGATACCTCATTGGCAGCTTCGGAGACTACAGCGGCGGTAATAGATACACAGGTAGTGGCTTTAGTAAAATCTCAGCATGAAAAAGCCGCACAAATACTTTTAGAAAACAGAGAAAAGCTTGAAGAGATAGCTCATTTCCTATATGAAAAAGAAAGCATTACAGGTGATGAGTTTATGGAGATATTGAACAGATAATGTTTACATAATCTTAAAACTTTAATATAATGTCGTTGATATTCGTTTGGATATTTAGAAAAAAATGAAAGTGGGTGAGCAAATGGTAGAATTAGACGGTTTTAAAACCACACTACAATCCTACGAAAAAATATTGCTGGAAGTGAGGGATTCACTTTGACTTGGACAGTAAGGAAAAAAAGATAATTGAGCTTGACCGTGCAATGGAAGAGCCTACATTTTGGGACGATCCGAAAGAAAGTACCAAGATAGTAAGAGAGGCAAAACAGCTCAAAGATACTGTCGAAAAATATAATAAGTTAAAGTCTGAATACGAAGATATCGGAGTCCTTATAGAGATGGGCTATGAGGAAAATGATGAGAGTCTTATATCTGAGATAGAAGGTATGCTTGAAGCGTTTACAAAAGAGATAGATGAACTGAAGATAGCTACACTGCTTACAGGTGAATATGACTCTTCAAATGCAATTATGAAACTTAATGCAGGTGCAGGCGGAACGGAGTCCTGTGACTGGTGTTCAATGCTTTACAGAATGTATACAAGATGGGCAGCCAAGGAAGGCTACACTGTAGAAATTCTTGATATGCTTGACGGAGATGAAGCCGGAATAAAGTCCGTTACATTGCAGATAAACGGTATAAATGCTTACGGCTACCTTAGAAGTGAGCATGGTGTGCACAGACTTGTGCGTATCTCGCCTTTTAATGCGGCAGGAAAGCGTCAGACCTCATTTGTATCCTGTGATATCATGCCGGATATTGAAGAAGACCTTGATGTGGATATCAATCCGGATGATTTGAGAATAGATACTTATCGTTCATCAGGTGCCGGCGGACAGCATATCAACAAGACTTCTTCGGCCATAAGAATTACACATATCCCTACAGGAGTGGTAGTGCAATGTCAGAATGAAAGAAGCCAGTTCCAAAATAAGGACAAGGCTATGCAGATGCTGAAAGCTAAACTTTTCTTATTAAAGCAGCAGGCAAATGTCGAGAAACTTTCAGATATCAGAGGTGATGTGAAGGATATAGGTTGGGGAAATCAGATCCGTTCCTATGTAATGCAACCTTATACAATGGTAAAGGATCACAGAACCGGAGCTGAAAGCGGAAATGTAAGTGCCGTAATGGATGGAGATATAGATAAGTTCATTATTGCATACCTTACATGGCAGAGCCTCGGTTGCCCTGCAAGAAATGTGGGGGATGAATAAGTAAGAAATAAAGAAACCGACTGTGAAAAAAATGTTTTCACGGTCGGTTTTTTAATATTGTATTTTTAGAGATTCACTCAATAAAAACATACTGTTGAGATAATGCTTATATTCAGGCCCTTTTTTATTGAAATCATCTTCGTTTATTCCTCTATAAACATAAATTGCAGTTGCAAAAAAAGACGAATTGGACATAAAGTAATCTTTATCCGGTATATAAATCAATATAATCTTAGGAGAATCTCCGATTTTTACAAATCTCTCATAAAAATCCTTATAAAAGCGGGAAGTTGACAAATTTTGTGGAAGTTGCCAAATATCATAAGTAGGAATATTCAGATTGTTTTCGTGGGTATTATAATTAATCAATGATATGGCTGACTCTGCTGTCATCCTGTCAAGTTCACTATATAATACTTTAGTCAGACCATAATCTTTGGAAAGCAGTAAAATCATATCATCAAGTGATTTCTTCGGTATAATAATATTATTTTTATAAAAATTATAGACTGACGGTAAAAAACTGATATCTGTAGTAGATATTTCTCCGATAGTCCGATAATTACAAATGTATTGATCCATAAAGTTCTCCTTACTTTTAATCAAAATCACCCCTTTGCAGCTTTTTAATATCGTATCTAATTTAATTCCGGGATATTTCAAGATACTTATATCATATTCTTCTCTCATTTTCATCACCTAAATTCCTTAATATGTTATTCTTTTTATCTTGTTCAGGTCAAAAGAGTGAGGCGACGGCAAGTTCCGATGCTAAGATTGAAAGCAAGGATACAAAGGACGGAAAAGAAGGCCTGGATATGGTACTGGAGCTTGAACCCGATATAGTGATCAGTGATATCAAGATGCCTAAGATGACAGGAATAGAAATAATACAAAATGCAAGAAAATTGTTCTTGCATTCCACTGCAAACCGTGCTAAGATTAAGTACTGTGACACATAATCCTTGCTTTTGATATCGCTATCAAAGGCCGGAGACCAAGAGGAGGTAAGAAATGACAAGTACATATGAATTAGCATTAGTGCTTAATGGTAAGCTTGAAGATGATGCAAGAGCGGAAGCTCTGGAGAAAGTTCAAAATTACATCACAAGATTTGGTGGAAGCGTACTTAATGTCGATGACTGGGGTAAGAAGAAATTCGCCTATGACATCAACAAGCAAAAAGAAGGATTCTACTATTTCATCAAGTTCCAGTCAGAGGACAACAACTGCCCTAACGAGTTGGAGGCAAATGTTCGTATCATGGAACCTGTTGTGAGATACCTAGTCGTTAAGCAGTAAGCTTAATAAAAAGGAGAGATTGTATGAACAGAGCCATATTGATGGGTAGGCTAACAAGAGACCCGGAAGTAAGATATTCAAGTGGTGAAAGATCCATGGCTATAGCAAGATATACGCTTGCGGTTGACAGAGGTTTTAAGCGTGGAGGAGATTCATCCGAACAGACCGCAGACTTTATACCATGTGTTGCATTTGATAAAGCCGGCGAGTTTGCAGAGAAATATTTTAGACAGGGAATGAGAGTGTTGATTTCAGGTCGTATACAGACGGGAAGCTATACAAACAAAGAAGGTCAAAAGGTTTATACAACTGAGGTTATTATAGATACTCAGGAATTTGCAGACAGTAAGGGAGCAAGCGATAGCGGTAATAATTATCGTGCTTCTACAAGACCGTCACCGGCATCAGCAAGTACAGACGGATTTATGAATATTCCGGACGGAGTTGATGACGAGGGTCTACCATTTAACTAGGTTAAAATAAAGAAAGGGGACTTTATCATGGCATTTAACAAAGCTGACAGAGCGGAAGGCTCTAGAAGAAGACCTGCTAACGGATTACGCAGGAGAAAGAAAGTTTGTGCATTCTGTAGTGATAAGGAAAAGGCTATTGATTACAAAGATGTAGCAACTCTTAGAAAATATATTTCAGAGAGAGGAAAGATTCTTCCAAGAAGAATTTCAGGAAGCTGCGCTAAGCATCAAAGAGAAATCACAGTAGCTATCAAGAAGGCTAGACATATAGCTCTTCTGCCTTATGTTGTAGAATAAGATTTAAAATGTAACAAAACCCGTTTTTGTCCAGGACAGAGACGGGTTTTTTGTATTACTTAATGTAATTGTAATGTAAAAAACATCTATGTAGTGTATAATGGTAATACGATTGAGTGAGTAGTAATATTAGAGCTTTGGATTAAACAAACATAATGGAGTAAATATGAAAAAGAAAATACTGTTACCGCTTTTTGCTTTCGGTCTTATTTTGGCAACGCCTACAGTCATATATGCTGAAGGTTGGTCAAGGTCCGGGTCGGATTGGATTTACCTTGATAAAAACAATGATAAAGTTACAAATGAGTGGAGAAGAGGTGCCGATGACAAGTGGCGTTATCTGAATGATAACGGAGTTATGGCAACGAACAGTTGGGTTGACAATGACAAATACTATGTGGACGATCAGGGACTTGTAGCTGAAGGCTGGAGAAAATTAAAGGACGGCAATGAATATTACTGGGCATACTTTCAAAACGGCGGCAAGGCGGTCAAGGGAAATTGGAAGAATATAGACAACAAATACTACTATTTTGACGATGACGGAAAGATGCTTACAGGATGGATACTTGATAATAACTACTATATAAAGAGTGACGGAACTATGGTGACAGGCTGGTATAAGCTTTTACCGCCTGACAGTGAAGAACAAAAACCGGGTCCAAACTCAGGCAATAAAGAGAAGTGGTATTACTTTACCAACACCGGAAAGAAGTTCAAACCTATACTTAACGGCAATGCAAAGTTCGGTGAGAAGAAAATCGACGGTGTAAGGTATGCTTTTGATGAGAACGGCGAGCTTGTATCCGGTTGGATGCAAATATCAGAAAGTTCAAATCCGGGAATAAAAAATTTCAGATATATGAATGATGACGGTACTGTAAGAACAGGATGGTATTCTTTGGAGCCGCCTGAGGATTTGCTCGGCAATTACAACCATTTGGTTGAGTGGTTCTATTTTTCATCTACAGGAGAACCTTATGCTTCAAAGACAGATAAGCCTAATATAAGCGATCTTGTAAAGATAAAGGATAAGCATTACCTTTTTGATAAGAACGGCACACCTGTGTACGGTATTCAAAAGGTCTATCAAGGAAATACCTACAGTGCCTATTACTTCGGAGAGAGCTCACAGTGCTATCTCATTAAGGGTAAGCAGAATATAAAAGAATCTTCAGGAAAAAGTGAAGAGTATTTCTTTCAGACATCTACAGGTAAGGGACTTACAGGAACAAAGGATTCAAAACTCTATTATAAAGGCAGACTTGTAAGAGCAAATGAATATATGAAATATCAGGTATTTGCCGTACCTAATGAAAGTGGAAGCGGAACTACAAATTATGTGGTGAACTCTTCAGGCAAGATAGTGTCAAACGGCAAGGTAAAGGATGCTGACAAGGTGGAATATAAGACCAATGCTTCAGGAGTTTTGACGGCGATAGACGGCAGCACAAATATAAGCGGAAGTTTTGAAACACCGCAGGAGCCTGATTGGGCGAATAATGATTGAGAGGTGAAATATGGATTGTATTTTTTGTAAGATAGCTAACGGAGAAATTGCATCGGATACTGTTTATGAGGATGATAACTTTAGAGTAATACTTGACTTGTCACCTGCAAGCAAGGGGCATATGCTTATTTTACCGAAGGTTCACGCCGGAGATATAACGGAGCTTAGTGAAGATATAGCGGGTAAGGCACTTGTCCTTGCAGGCAAGCTTGGAAAGGCCGCAATGGTAGGGCTGGGTGCTACAGGCTTTAATACTCTTGCAAATACAGGTGAGAGTGCCGGACAGACGGTTTTTCACTGCCATATACATGTGATTCCGAGATATGATGACGCGTCAAGCATTGTAAGCTGGGCTCCGAAAACTGCCGATAAAGAAGAGCAGAAGGAGACTGCAAAGAAAATATCAGAGAGTCTTAGATGATGGAACTTGGAATAAGTAAAAGAAACTATGTTGTTATAGGTATAATCATAATAAATATAGTGTACTTTTTATTTCTTGAGACACATGGCGGTTCGGAGGATACCATGGTCATGTTAAGGTACGGTGCGTGCTTTCCCGACAATATAAAAAACGGAGAGTACTATAGACTGATAACTTCCATGTTTATGCATTTCGGAATAGAGCATATCGCCAACAACATGCTTATATTGGTACTACTTGGCGGAAAACTTGAAGATATAATGGGGCATTTTAAATTCTTTATCATATATATGCTTTCAGGCGTACTTTCCAATCTTGCATCGGACTGGGCACAGACAATGACGGGAGATTTTGCAGTCAGTGCGGGTGCCTCAGGTGCAATATTCGGAGTGGTAGGTGCTTTGCTTGCATCGCTTGTTTTAAGTAAGGGCAAGATAAAGAATCTCAGTCTGTATCAGATAGTGGTATCTTTGGGGCTTATGCTGTATGCCGGATTCAAAACCACAGGTGTTGACAATATCGCACATGTGGGAGGTGCGGTAAGCGGTGTCTTTATAGGGCTTATACTTTACAGAGAAAATAAAAAGTCGGAGTTGCAATCAGACGAATATTATGATAGAATTTTATAGCTAAATAAGCACATCAGGTGAATGAGAAAGGTGGTGCCATAGGTTCTTTTCTTAGGCCTGATGGAAGAAAAACCAAAGGAGAAAAACAATGAGTGTTATTTCAATGAAGCAATTACTTGAGGCAGGTGTTCACTTCGGACATCAGACAAGAAGATGGAACCCTAAGATGGCTCCGTACATCTACACAGAGAGAAACGGTATCCATATCATCGATCTTCAGCAGAGTGTAGGTATGGTGGATGCAGCATACAATGCTATGTCCGACGTAGCTAAGGACGGAGGAAAGATTCTTTTCGTCGGTACAAAGAAGCAGGCACAGGATGCTATCAAGGAAGAAGCTGAGCGTTGCGGAATGTACTATGTTAACGAGAGATGGCTTGGCGGAATGCTTACAAACTTCAAGACAATCCAGTCAAGAATCAAGAGACTTCATCAGTTGGAAGAGATGAGTGAAGACGGTACATTTGATTTGTTTCCAAAGAAGGAAGTTATCAAGTTAAAGAAAGAATGGGAGAAGCTTGAGAAGAACCTTGGCGGTATCAAGGATATGAAGAACATCCCTGACGCAATCTTTATAGTAGATCCTAAGAAGGAGAGAATCTGTGTTCAGGAGGCTCATACTTTAGGTATTCCGCTTATCGGTATCTGTGATACAAACTGTGATCCTGATGAACTTGATTACCTTATCCCGGGTAACGATGATGCAATCCGTGCAGTAAAGCTTATTGTAGCTAAGATGGCGGATGCGGTTATCGAAGCAAACCAGGGTGAGCAGGGTGAGTTGCTTGCAGTATCTGAGGATGCAGCCGATGATTCACTTGAGGGCAATGAGTTCGCTCCTGATAAGGAAGATTTGGACGATAGACAGTTCTAATATAAACATTAACTTATAGGCAGGTTGCAAAGCCGGGTTTTCCGCTTTGCAACTTGTCATATCATAAAAAGTTTAGGAGGTTTTACAATGGCAGCAGTAACAGCAGCAATGGTAAAAGAGTTAAGAGAGATGACAGGTGCAGGAATGATGGACTGTAAGAAGGCGCTTGCTGCAACTGATGGAGATATGGATGCGGCAGTTGACTTCCTTCGTGAGAAGGGACTTGCAGGAGCACAGAAGAAGGCGGGTCGTATAGCAGCTGAGGGTATCGTAGATGTTTGCGTGAGTGATGACGCAAAGAAAGCGGTTGTACTTGAAGTAAATGCCGAGACAGATTTCGTTGCAAAGAATGAGAAGTTCAGAACCTATGTAGGTGAAGTTGCAGCACAGGCATTAAAGACAAGCGCAAAGACTACAGAAGAGTTCTTAAATGAGAAGTGGGAGCTTGATCCGAGCCTTACAGTAGCAGAGAAGCTTTCAAGCATGATTTCAATCATCGGCGAGAACATGACAATCAGAAGATTTGCAAAGGTTGAAGAGAACGACGGTTGTGTAGTTTCTTATATCCATGCAGGCGGAAAGATCGGCGTTTTGGTAGACGTTGTAAGTGATGTTGTGAATGATGATATCAAAGAGATGGCTAAGAATGTTGCAATGCAGGTTGCAGCACTTCATCCAAAGTATACTTCAGACAAGGAAGTTGATGCGGATTATCTTGCAAGAGAGAGAGAGATTTTATTAGCTCAGATCAAGAACGATCCTAAGGAAGCATCAAAGCCTGAGAAGGTTATTATGGGAATGATCGAAGGAAGAATCAAGAAGGAACTTAAAGAAATCTGTCTTCTTGATCAGCCATATGTTAAGGCCGCAGACGGTAAGCAGTCTGTAGCGGCTTATGTAGCAGAGGTTGCAAAGGCAAACAATGCCAAGGTTTCTATCAAGGGCTTTGTAAGATTTGAGACAGGCGAAGGTCTTGAGAAGAAGAGCGAGAACTTTGCAGAGGAAGTTGCAAAGCAGATGGCAGGTAACTAATTTAAATAGTATTTTTTTAACAGAGCCAAGGACGTTAAGGTCTTGGCTCTAGTTTTACAAAGGAGAAAAAATGAATATAACAAAAATAGTAACAGATATAATAAATAAGGCAAAGGCTGATCCTGCACTTTTAGCAAATCTTACAAGCGATCCTGAAAAGACAATTGAGAACCTTACAGGCATAGATATTCCTGACGGACAGCTTGATGCGGTTGTAAACGGCGTAAAGGCACAGATTACAAAGGTCGGAATTGCAGGTGCAATGGACAAGCTTGGAGACCTTTTTAAGAAGTAATATGAAATATTTATTTGATTTGCATACGCATACCATAGCCAGCGGCCACGCCTACTCCACCTTAAAGGAAAATATGGAGGAGGCCGTGGCCGAAGGCCTTTTGGCATATGGATTTTCTGATCACAGTGAAGCCGTTCCGGGTTCATGCAAGAATATATACTTTATGAACTTTAAGGTTATCCCGAGAAACTACAAAGGAGTTCTTATACTTAGAGGCGTAGAGGCCAATATAATGGACTTTGAGGGCAACCTTGATGTAGATGAAAATGTACTGAAAAGACTGGATTATGCTATAGCAAGCCTACATACGATATGTATAGAACCGGGTAGCTTGGATGAAAATATGAACGCGTACTTCGGTGCGATGTCAAATCCATATGTGAAGATAATCGGTCACCCGGATGATGGAAGATATCCTATGGATCACGACGCGTTGGCAAAGGAAGCCGCAAAAAGAGGTGTTGCACTTGAGCTTAACAACTCTTCATTGAATCCGAGGTCTGCAAGGGTTGGCGGCAGAGAGAATGCCGCAAAGATGCTTGCAGCCGCAAAAAAATACGGTACATATGTGGTATGCAATACCGACAGTCACTATGCGGACTATGTAGGTGACTTCAAAAATTGTGACGGTTTGTTGAAAGAATCGGATTTTCCTGAGGAACTTGTTTTAAACAACAGCATGGAAAAACTGAAACTTATTTTAAATAAAGATATCGAAGAGATGTAAAAGATATTCTTATTGAGGGAATTATGGAAAAAAGAAAAACAAGTATCACAGATATGACCTGTGGCAGCCCTCTAAAACTTATATTGGCATTTGCAATACCTATGCTTATAGGAACACTCTTCCAGCAGTTCTACAGCATGGTGGACACGGTGATGGTAGGTAAGTATTTGGGTGTTAATTCATTGGCGGCTGTGGGTTCAACAGGTGCCATATTTTTTATGGTAAACGGTTTTGTTATAGGAAATACGGCAGGTTTCGCTATACCGGTGGCACAAAAATTCGGTGCGAAAGACTACAAAGAGATGAGAAAATTCACCATGAATGCAGTATATATGGGAATATTCTTTTCTGTAGTACTTACAGCTGTAGTGTGTTTGCTTACAAAGGCTATGCTTGTAGTGACCAATACGCCGGCAGAGATAATGAATGATGCGTATATTTATATAATAATTGTTTTTGCGGGTATACCTGTAATGTATTTGTACAACTTGACTGCAAGTATAATAAGGGCGCTTGGAGATTCAAAGACACCGCTTTATTTCCTTATGGTGGCCGCACTACTTAATATAGTGCTTGACTTTGTTTCAATAAAATTTATGGGACTTGGAGTTGCGGGACCTGCCTATGCTACAGTTGTATCACAACTTGTATCGGGAATACTCTGTGTAGTATATATGGTAAAAAAGTTTCATATACTGAAGCTTGAACCGGGTGAAGGTACATTATCAATGAGCCATGTAAAGGTGGTACTTTCCATGGGTATACCGATGGGATTGCAGTACTCAATCACAGCTATCGGTTCCGTAATACTTCAGGCGGCGGTGAACGGACTCGGTGCGATTACTGTGGCTGCCGTTACCGCAGGAAGTAAGATAAGCAGCTTTTGTGTGGCTGTAACAGATGCTCTTGGAGCGACTATGGCAACCTATTGCGGACAAAATGTAGGTGCAGGTAAACTTGACAGAGTGAAGGAAGGAGTAAGAGTTGCCACAATAATAGGTATAATATACGCTGTTTTGGTATTCATTTTTATGATATTTATAGGCGGAGAGCTGCCGAAGCTTTTCATAGATGCAAGTAAGAGCGATGTAATAAGTCAGGCGAGACTATTCCTTTTATGGAACTCGGGATTTTACTTTGCACTTATCTTTGTTAATGTTTGGAGAAATTCCATTCAAGGTATGGGATTTCCGATGTTTGCAATACTCTCAGGAGTATGTGAGATGTTTGCCAGAGGTATTGTAGGCTTTATAGGAGTGCCGCTGCTTGGATATGTTGCAGCCTGTGCCGCATCACCGCTTGCGTGGATCATAGCGGATATGTTCCTTATCCCCGGATTTATGTACTGTATTAGGAGATTAAGAAAGGTGTTTGCTGAAAGAGAGCCGGTGGAAACATTAAAATATGAATAATTACAATAAAAGAATAGGTATATTGTATATACTTGGAGCCGCATTTGGATTTGCCATGATGGGGCTCTTTGTACGACTGGCAGGTGAACTGCCTACATTTGAAAAGGTTTTTTCAAGAAATTTTGTAGCTGCCGTTGTAGCATTTGTTATGCTTATAAGAAATGGTTACAAGTGGCAAAATATAGGAAGAAAAAATTGGATTTTGTTGTTGCTAAGGTCATCATGCGGCTTTGTAGGCGTTATCTGTAACTTCTATGCGATTGACCATATGAATATAGCGGACGCTTCCATATTGAATAAGCTCAGCCCTTTCTTTGCAATACTGTTGAGCTTTATAATATTACAGGAAAAACCGGTTATAATGGATATTATAACTACCGTGGTAGCATTTATAGGTGCAATATTTGTAGTAAAGCCGAGTGTGGACTTTGCATTTTTAGTGGCTATGATAGGAGTTCTCGGAGGATTTATGGCAGGTGTGGCTTATGCCCTTGTCAGAAAGATGACAGGAGGCGGAGTGACGGGAATGTTTATAGTATTTTTCTTCTCGGCATTTTCAAGTATATGCTGCATACCGCTTATGGCTATAAATTTTATTACTCCAAGCCCTACGCAGTTCGCAATGCTTATCGGATCGGGTTTTTCAGCCATGATCGGTCAGATATGTATTACAAAGGCTTATACATATGCTCCCGCAAAGGAGATTTCCGTATATGACTATACACAGGTTATATATTCGGCATTGCTCGGCTTTATATTTGTAGGTCAAATACCTGATGTACTTAGCTTATTAGGTTATATAATCATTATATCCATGGCGGTAGTGAAGTGGGTATACAACAATAAGAAAGTCCCTGATTAAGGGGCTTTTTTATTGTATCCGAAAATATTTTTGTGGAAATACTTGTACATATATAGTATAGTAGGTTTATATGAAAGATTAAAAATATGGTAAATTAAATATATTATTCTAATAAAATACACAAAATCAGTTAGAAATATTTAATTTCGGTGTTGCACTGGAAATTAAAGTATCCACACCGGCGGAATTGTTTGATGAACTGAAGCATAAAGGTATTGATATAATGTTGTTTTTGGATAAACCTTATGTTGCAAAAGCAGGCGGATATATTGCGGGTTGTTGATAAGCATCAGGATATTGCAATAAGTGTATAAGATATCACTGAACTGATGTTCTTTATACTATACTTTTATTTTGCCTCATGCTATAATTTCTCATGTTGGCTGCTTGCCACGAGATAGGGGTTAAATAATGGAATTTAAATTACATTCAGAGTTTTTGCCTACAGGAGACCAGCCTCAGGCAATAGAGGCGCTTGTAAACGGATTCAGAGAGGGAAATCAGTTTCAGACATTGCTGGGTGCCACAGGTTCGGGAAAGACCTTTACAATGGCAAATGTTATTCAGAAGTTACAAAAGCCCACGCTGATAATAGCGCATAATAAGACATTGGCGGCACAGCTGTACGGTGAGTTCAAGGAGTTTTTCCCTGAGAATGCGGTGGAATACTTCGTTTCTTACTACGACTACTATCAACCGGAGGCATATGTACCGTCTACAGATACATATATTGAGAAAGATTCGGCAATAAATGATGAGATAGATAAGCTGAGACACTCCGCAACCGCATCACTTTCAGAGAGAAAGGATGTTATTATAGTTGCTTCGGTTTCATGTATATACGGACTTGGAAGTCCGATAGATTATCAGGAGATGGTGGTATCGTTAAGGCCCGGAATGGAAAGAGACAGAGATGATGTCATAAGAAAGCTTATTGATATGCAGTATGACAGAAATGATATGGATTTTCACCGCGGTACTTTTCGTGTGAGAGGAGATGTGCTTGAGGTATTTCCTGCCGCATCGACATCTACAGCATTAAGATTTGAATTTTTCGGTGATGAAGTGGACAAAATACTTGAGATAGATACGCTTACAGGAAATATTATAGCGGAACTTGCACATGCAGTGATATTTCCGGCATCACACTATGTGGTGGCACCGGAGAAGATGAAAGTGGCCACCGAAAACATACTGAAAGAGTGTGAAGAGAGAGTAAGTTTCTTTAAATCTGAGGATAAGCTTATAGAGGCTCAGAGGATTGATGAGAGAACGCATTTTGATGTGGAAATGATGAGAGAGACGGGTTTTTGTTCGGGAATAGAAAACTATTCAAGACATCTCACAGGTTCTGCACCGGGAGAGCCGCCTTATACACTTATAGACTACTTTAAGGACGATTTTCTTATTATTGTAGACGAGTCACATATCACAATACCGCAGATCAGAGGAATGTATGCAGGAGACAGGTCAAGAAAGATGACCTTGGTCAACTACGGCTTCAGACTGCCTTCGGCGCTTGATAACAGACCTTTGGAGTTTTCGGAGTTTGAATCAAAGATAGATCAGATGCTTTTTGTTTCGGCTACACCGAGCATATATGAAAAAGAGCATGAGATGCTTAGAACAGAGCAGATTATAAGGCCTACCGGCTTGTTGGATCCGCCTATAAGTGTCAGACCTGTAGAAGGTCAGATAGACGATCTGATAGGTGAGGTGAATAAAGAAATTGAAAAAAAGAACAAAATTCTTATCACCACACTTACAAAAAGAATGGCGGAAGATCTTACCGAATATATGAAGGAAGTGGGTATAAGAGTGAGATATCTTCACTCCGATATCGATACTTTGGAGAGAGCCGAGATTATCAGGGATATGAGACTTGACAAGTTTGATGTTTTGGTGGGTATCAACCTTTTGAGAGAGGGACTTGATATACCTGAGATTACTTTGGTTGCGATACTCGATGCGGATAAAGAGGGATTTTTAAGAAGTGAAACCTCACTTATTCAGACCATAGGAAGAGCCGCAAGAAATGCGGACGGACATGTAATAATGTATGCCGACAATATGACCGATTCCATGAAGGCGGCTATTGATGAGACCTACAGAAGAAGAGGCATACAGGAAGCTTATAATAATGAGCACGGTATCACTCCGACTACCATAAAGAAGGCCGTCAGAGATCTTATAGCAATATCAAAGGCGGCAGACAGTGTTTCTTCTATTGATAAGGACGTTGAGTCTATGGACAAGGCGGAGATACAAAAACTTATAAAAGAGCTTGAGAAAAAGATGTTTAAGGCTGCGGCGGAGCTGGATTTTGAAAATGCGGCACTTTTGCGTGATAAAGTAAGTGAACTGCGTGCAAACCTATAAATAAAGCCGGAAAGTTTTTGAGAAACTTTAGGCTTTAATATAAAATATAACGGAGAATAAAAGTGGCAGAAAAAAATGTGTCAAAGAGCCTCGAAAGAGTGGTGGCGGAGACAGCCATGTTGGCAGGTGAGACCATGCTTATAGCGGGTGCGGAGATAAGCAGAGTGGAAGATACTATGAACAGAATACTTGATTATTCAAAGTGTGAATCGCATACCGCATTCGTTTTGGCTACAGGTATCACATTAACTCTTGACAGTGAAGAGGGACTTATCACCATGTCAAAGAGAGTGCCTGACAGGACTACAAATATAAACAGGATATACCTTATAAACAATGTATCAAGAGCCTTAAGTGCAGGTAAAATGGATATATATGAGGCGTATTCAGAAATAAAAAAGATAAAGGATGTAAGACAGTTTACAGGTATTTTATACGGTCTCTCCTTTGTGGGAGTGGCACTGTTTTTTACAATGATGCTTGGTGGAGACTTTACCGATTGTATGGTGGCAGGTATAGCCGGACTTGCTATGGCTGTCACACAGTGGGTACTTACACCTTTCGGGTTCAATTCGTTTTTCTTGAATATGATCTCCACACTCAGTATGGCGCTTACTGCGGTAGGCTTTAAGAAGTTTTTTCTTCCGGGTATAAATATTGATCTGGTGATTATAGGAGGAATCATGCCGATAGTTCCCGGCGTTGTATTCACCACGGCTATGAGAGATACATTGAACGGAGATTATACTGCAGGTGTCAGCAGAATGCTTGAGACCGGAGTAGTGGCTTTTGCGGTGGCGGTAGGTGTGGCACTGGCATATGTGATTTTGTGAGGAGTGTATGATATTTAAAATAATAGGTGCATTTATTGCGGTGGTGGCCTTTTGCATTATGATAGAGCTGCCGAAAAAATATATGGTACAGGCGGGGCTTACCGGAATGATGGGTTGGGGAGTGTATCTGCTGGTGGATATAATCGGACATAGGGTAGAGATAGATGCACTTATATCTGCACTCTGTATAGCTACCATGTCGCATATACTTGCCAGAGTCTTGAAGGCGCCGGTAAGCAACTTTTTGATACCGGGTATACTTCCTATAGTTCCCGGCGGTTCAATATACAGATGTGCGTATGCATTTATAAACGAGTCTTCATATCTCAGTACATATATGAATGAAACATTGAAGATTGCAGGCTCTATAGCGCTTGCGATATTTTTTGTAGATTCGGTATTCAAACTGCATATGCCGAAAAGAAAATAAAATGCTCCAAGGGCTTACTTTGGAGCTGTTTTCGTGCCTGAAAGTCCAATACATAAAAATGTATAAATATAAATATGCATAAATACCGTATAAAATGTGTCTGCGAATAAAAGACATGAGGCCTAAAACGGTGTTCTTCTCAGACGGACACGCCTGAAACAGCTGTTTTACAAGGTGTTTTTCTACCAAAGACAGTATAGAAATCACGGTAAAAATCTCGGTGTGACAGCAATTTTATCATAAAAAACAGCAAGATTGCAATTGACTTTTTATAGCCGTAAACTTAATGTAGTAAGTAGATATGGGGATTTACACTTCAATCCCTGATACTTTTTTAAAAAGAATAATGATCTTTACGGAGGTTGAGTATGTATTATATCGGTGTTGATTTGGGGACTTCGGCCCTTAAACTTGTAATGATGAAGGGCAACGGAGAACTTGTAAAAACCGTATCAAAGGAATATCCGCTTTACTTTCCACGTTCAGGGTGGAGTGAGCAAAATCCTACAGACTGGTTTTTGGCGGTAAAGGATGGGCTTAAAGAACTTGCGGCATGTGCGGATGAAAAGATAGCAGGTATAAGTTTTGGCGGACAGATGCACGGACTTGTAATTTTAGATAAGGATGACAATGTATTAAGGCCTGCAATACTTTGGAATGACGGCAGAAGCACTGAGGAAACCGATTATTTGAACAATGTTATAGGCAAAGAAAAGCTTTCTAAGCTTACGGCAAATATTGCGTTTGCAGGGT
>NZ_CALLVU010000154.1 GCF_938015485.1 uncultured Lachnoanaerobaculum sp.
TCTTGAAGTTTACAAAGATACCCTGTGCTGTCTCAGGTCTTAAATAAACCACATTTTTGGCATCCTCTGTTACACCCTGGAAAGTCTTAAACATCAGGTTGAACTGACGGATATCTGTAAAGTTGTGCTTACCGCAGGTCGGACAAGCTATTTCGTGCTCGTCAATATACTTTTTCATCTCGTCATTTGACCATGCGTCCACACTTCCTTCTATAGTAATGCCGTTTTCCTGCATATAATCTTCTATTATCTTATCGGCTCTGAATCTCTCATGACATTCCTTACAGTCCATCAAAGGATCCGAGAAGCTTCCCAAATGTCCTGAAGCAATCCATGTCTGCGGATTCATCAAGATAGCACAATCCACACCTACATTGTATGGTGATTCTTTTATAAACTTCTGCCACCAAGCCGCCTTAACATTATTCTTTAATTCAACACCTAAGTTACCATAGTCCCAAGTATTTGCAAGACCTCCGTATATCTCTGAACCCGGATATACAAATCCTCTTGATTTAGCCAGTGCTATGATTTTTTCCATGCTATATTCCATGAATATCTCCTTTATTTAAAAATGATATAATTAAAGCCATCTACCTTGGCAGTATTATCGTTAAATTCTATGTTGTTTGATACATATGTGATTTTACCGTCTGTATACACATCGGCCTTGCCGTCTATCACGGCAATATAATTGCCTTTGATTCCGTCAGGTATCTCTATTGAATCCATCTTTGATACATCAATATCGCTAAGCTTGTATACCTCTACAGAATTCAAATCAAAGCTGTTGTCTTGAGTAAACTTTGCAAATTCCTGCATACACTCAAATGAAGTATATGAGAATACCACCTTTGCAATATCATTCTTTATCCCGGCTTCTTCCAGTTTTACCTGATTTGCGGAATTAAGCTTGTTAAAATCCTCCACTTCCGCATTTGCAAAATCTTTAAGTTCTTCACTTTTTGCCTTAGTATCTATTTTCTGCACCAAAGCCGACTTTAATGTACCGTCTTTAGATATAAATATAGAACTTTCATCAGGATTATATGAATACGCTTTTTTACCACCACAGCCGGATAAAAATAATATCATCATTATAGCTATCAGATATCCCTTTTTCATGAGCACTCCTCTTCTATATAATTTCATATGCCCCAAATCGAAGCAATGTAACAAGTAAAACTACATCAAAAGATATAAACCTGTCCCGGGCTTTTACATTAAGACATCAAAAATAAGTATGCCACAAATGACTGCCATTTTCAAGGTAGGAGAGATTTTTTATTATATTTTATACTATATAAAAAAGACAGGAACTTTTATCCCTGTCTTTTCATATATACTCTATTTCAGCAACTCATCCATTGTATGCCAGCCGAGTACTGCACATTTTACTCTTGCAGGCATATGTGAGATGTCTTTTAAGGCACCGGCCTCGTCAAGTTCATCTATCTCTTCGTCAGTCGCTTCTCCCTTTATCATACGCAAGAAAATATCGGAGAGTCTCATAGCCTCATCTTTTTTCAAGCCTATTATCATATCAAGCATAATATCCGCTGAAGCCTGTGATATGGCACATCCGTCACCTACAAATGCTCCGTCTTCTATAATACCGTCGTCATTTACCTTCAGCTTTAAAGTGATATGGTCGCCGCAACTTGGATTCACACCGTCAAGTACAAGGTTTGCATCAGGCAAATCATGCTTGTGATAGGGTCTTAAATTGTGTTCTGTCAGAATTTCATTATAAAAGGCTCTGTTATCACTCATCGTATCCCATCTCCTTTCTTATATCTAAAAGAGCTGCTGATAGTGCATCTATCTCTTCCTTTGTGTTATAGAAAGAAAGGCTTGCTCTTGTGGTTGAATTTATCTTAAGATGCTGCAACAGCGGCTGTGCACAGTGATGTCCGGCTCTTACAGCAATTCCCTTTGAATCAAGGATTGTCGATACATCATGCGGATGCACACCCTCAAGTATAAAGTTTATTATACCGCTGTGCTTCTTCGGATCCTTTGAACCAAGTATTCTGACATACTTATTCTTTGAAAGAGTCTCAATAGCATACTCACTAAGTTCTCTTTCGACACTCTCTATCTTCTCATAGCCTATGCTCTCAATATAGTCGATAGCCGCCGCAAGTCCTACAGCACCTTCCGCGTTTACAGTACCGGCTTCAAACTTGTGCGGAAGCTCGGCATATGTTGCAGAATCTCTTGTAACATACTCTATCATTTCACCTCCGCTGAGGAAAGGAGGCATAGCGTCAAGCAACTCTTTCTTACCATATAGTACACCTATACCCATAGGTCCGCAAAGCTTATGGCCTGAGAATGCAAAGAAATCCGCATCCAAGGCTCTTACATCTATTCTTTTATGAGGTATGCTCTGTGCGCCGTCAACAACCGCTACGGCACCCACACTGTGAGCCTTCTCAATTATATACTCTATAGGTGTAGGTATACCCAGTACATTTGAAATCTGTGTGCAGGCTACAATCTTTGTCTTTTCGTTTATTTTTGAATCTATTTCAGCCTTTGTAATCTCACCGTCTTCCTCGCAATCAAGGAATACAAGCTTGGCTCCTGTAGCTTTTGCCACCATCTGCCACGGAAGCATATTTGAATGATGCTCAAGTATACTTACAACTATCTCATCGCCTGCTTTTATATTGTTAAGACCGTAGCTGTATGCCACAAGGTTAAGGCTCTCTGTGGCATTTCTTGTAAATACTATCTCTTCACTTCCCGCAGCATTTATAAACTTTGCAACCTTGGCTCTGGCATTCTCATAGTCCTCGGTGGCCTCAACACTGAGCTTATATACTCCTCTTAAAGGATTGGCATTGTGATGCTTATAAAACTCGTTCATCGCATCAAGCACTACCTGTGGTCTTTGTGAAGTAGCCGCATTGTCCATATATATTACATCTCTTGATTCCAAAAGCGGAAAGTCGGATCTATATACGCTCTTGCTCATCTTCACTACCTCCCAGATAAACATTTATCTTCTCCTCAAGTGCCACATTCTCAAGCTTCTTGCCTATAGCATCTATTCTTGCTCTGGCTACCATCTTTGTAACACTTTCCTTGTCCATACCTCTTGAAGTAAGGTAGAAAAGCATCTCCTCGTCAAGATTTCCTATGGAAGCACCATGTGTTCCGACTACATCTTCCTCGGCACAAAGTATTACAGGTATACTCTGATTGTGAATATTCTTACCTAAAAGAAGTACATCTTCACTCTCTTCACCTGTAGCGTCCTTTGCGCCTCTCTTAAAGTCGATTGTACCTCTAAGGAGCTTACCTGAATTGTCATTAAGTACTCCTGAAGTTATCATCTTTGAGTTTGTGGATTTTCCTATATGGTCGGCCACATAGTTAAGATCTATCTGATCCTCGGCCTTTCCGTAATATCCGAGATCTGATATGAACTCACTTCTTTTACCTACAAGGCTTGCTCTTGCTCCTGCAAATATCTTCTTACCGCCAAGTAAAAGCTGAACGAGTTCAAATGAAGCGTCCTTGTCAACATTTGCACCTATATCATTAAGTGAGATATCACTATCCGACTGAAGTCCTACCTGATAGAGCTTCACTTTGGCATTCTTTTCGGCAAATACCAATGTCTGTACTGCAAGTGCACCCTCATTTTCGTTATTTGATGAGTAATCCATCCATACACTTACATCACTGCCTTCCGACGCATAGATATAGACTCTTACCTTTGACAGGTTTTCCTTGTCTCTGCATATATTTATATGAGTCTTTGAAACCTGTCCTGTGAGTGTATTTATAATAATATCCTCACTGTCCTCACTCATAAGCTCCGACATAGCCTCGCCCATTCCTGTAGGAAGTGCATTCATCTTTTCGATATTTTCACTTGAAAGTTCACTGTTTGCATTCTCATTTAATACTTTTATATTTGCGCTGCTTATCTCACTCGGTATAGATACGGCAGTCTCATTCATCTTAAGCCATCTCCAGGTAAGGACCGGTATCTTATTTAAAACAATATCTTTCATTAACCAATACTTCCTTTCATCTCCAATTGAATGAGATTGTTCATCTCTACCGCATACTCAAGCGGCAATTCTTTTGATACATTGTCGGCAAATCCGCTTACTATCATTGCTCTGGCATCTTCCTCGCTGATACCGCGGTTCATAAGATAGAATACGGCGTCATCACTGATTCTACCTATTCTTGCCTCATGTCCTATATCCGCATCCGCACATCTGATATCCATTGCAGGTACTGTATCCGAGCGTGATATATCATCAAGCATAAGTGACTCACATGATACCGACGACTTTGAATTACTTGCCTTTTCAGATACCACTACCGCATTCCTGAATGTAGATATACCGCCTGCCTTTGATATTGACTTTGTACTTATAACAGATGATGTGTCAGGTGCTGCATGTACAACCTTTGAACCTGTATCAAGATTTTGTCCTTCACCTGCAAATGTGATTCCGGTGAATTCCATTCTTGCACCTCTACCCTTTAAAATACTCATCGGATAAAGATATGATACATGTGAACCGAACGAACCTGAAACCCACTCGATTCTTCCGCCCTCTTCCACAACGGCTCTCTTTGTGTTGAGGTTGTACATATTCTTTGACCAGTTCTCTATAGTTGAATATCTGAGTCTGGCATTCTTTCCTACGTACAGCTCCACACATCCTGCATGAAGATTGGCCACATTATACTTCGGTGCCGAACATCCTTCGATAAAGTGAAGGTCGGCGCCCTCATCCACGATAATAAGTGTATGCTCAAACTGTCCTGCTCCCTTTGCATTAAGTCTGAAGTATGACTGCAAAGGAATATCCAGATGAACACCCTTCGGTACATATACAAATGAACCGCCTGACCATACCGCACCGTGTAGTGCAGCAAACTTATGGTCGTTCGGCTTTACAAGCTTCATGAAATGTTTCTGAATCATATCAGCATACTCACCGTGCATAGCGCTCTCAAGGTCCGTATATACAACACCCATCTGTGAAACTTCATCTCTTACATTGTGGTATACAAGCTCGGAGTCATACTGAGCACCTACACCTGCAAGTGACTTTCTCTCAGCCTGCGGAATACCCAGCTTTTCAAATGTATCCTTGATATCCTCAGGTACATCCGACCACTTGGTCTTCATATTTGTATTCGGTCTTACATATGTGACAATGTTGTCAATATCAAGACCTTCTATAGACGGACCCCATGGCGGAACTTCCATCTGATTATATATTTGTAATGACTGTAATCTGAAATTTTGCATCCAAGCAGGATCGTTCTTCTCTTTAGAAATCTGAGACACAAGCTCAGGTGTAAGACCTGCAGCTATCTTGAAGTTGTCGGTATCTTCATTTCTAAAGTCATACATACTCCTGTTGATGTCTTCTACATATGTCTTTTCCTTCATTATTTGCTCTCCTGAATATACTTTTCAAATCCGTTTTCATTGATATCGTCAACCAATGAAGCATCTCCTGTCTTTATTATCTTTCCGTCCACCATAATATGTGTATAGTCAACCTTTAACGACTCAAGTATTCTGGTACTGTGAGTAATTATAAGAAGAGCACCGTCTTTTTTCTTCTGATATTCCTTGATACCTGCAGAAACCGTTCTTACGGCATCCACATCAAGTCCTGAATCTGTCTCATCAAGTATCGCAAGTTTAGGTGAAAGCATAAGAAGCTGTAAAATCTCAGCCTTTTTCTTCTCACCGCCTGAAAAACCTACATTCAAAGCTCTGTTGGCGTAATCCTTGTCCATATTTAAGACTTCCATGTTCTTCTCAAGGTCTTTTTTAAACTGCATCATTCTTACTCTCTTACCTGATACAGCCTCTACAGCATTTCTTATAAAGCTGCTTAGTGGAAGTCCCGGTACTTCAAGCGGATTTTGGAATGATAAGAACATTCCGGCTTTTGCACGCTTGTCTGCAGACTCGTCAACTATATTCTTCCCGTCAAATATAATCTCTCCGGACTCTGTGATATATCTTGGGTTACCCATCAGAGCATAACCGAGTGTTGACTTACCTGCACCGTTAGGTCCCATAAGTACATGTGTCTCACCCTTGTTTATCTCTATATCTACTCCATGAAGAATTTCCTTTAAATTCTCATCATCTTCTATGGAAACTGTTAAATTATTTACATTTAATAATGACATTGATCTTTCCTTTCACTTATCCCATGAGCATGGGTAATCTTGTAACAGATTTATCTCTGTTAACTGCATAATGGGATTTTAAAGCTTAATTCCCAGTAAGTCAATAGGAATTAAAAAAAAGCCCTCATAAAAGGGCTTTTAAATGCTTATGTATTTAATTTTATACAATATATTATACGATTCCCTGTGAGATCATTGCGTTTGCAACCTTCTCAAATCCGGCAATATTTGCACCTGCAACATAGTTGCCTTCCTGACCGTATCTCTTAGCCGCATCGTCAACCTTTGTAAAGATATCCTTCATGATGCCCTTAAGCTTCTCGTCAACTTCCTCAAATGTCCATGAAAGTCTCATAGCGTTCTGGCTCTGCTCAAGACCTGAAACTGAAACACCGCCTGCATTTGAAGCCTTACCCGGCATAAAGAGTACTCCGTTTTCCTGAAGATATTTTGTAGCCTCAAGAGTTGTAGGCATGTTTGCACCCTCAGCTACAGCAAAGCATCCGTTAGCTACAAGTGCCTTTGCACCGTCAAGGTCAAGCTCGTTTTGAGTAGCACATGGAAGATAGATATCACATTTGATATTCCAGATTCCCTTGCCCTCTGTGTATTTAGCAGAAGATACTCTGTTTGCATACTCTGAGATTCTCTGTCTCTTAACTTCCTTGATATCCTTAACAACATCTACCTGAATACCGTTCTCATCATGTACATATCCGTTTGAATCGCAAAGTGCAACAACCTTTGCTCCAAGCTGCTGTGCCTTTTCAATTGCATAGATTGCAACATTTCCTGAACCTGTAACTACAACTGTCTTGCCCTTAAGCTCCTTGTTGTTTGCCTTAAGCATCTCATCAAGGATATATACAAGTCCGTAACCTGTAGCCTCTGTTCTTGCCAAAGAACCGCCGAAAGGAATTCCCTTTCCTGTAAGTACACCCTCAAACAATGTTGAAAGTCTCTTATACTGACCGAAGAGGTAACCTATCTCTCTTCCGCCTACACCGATATCACCTGCAGGTACATCTGTGTCTTTTCCGATGTGCTTGTAAAGCTCGCTCATAAAGCTCTGGCAGAATGCCATTACTTCTCTGTCTGATTTTCCCTTAGGATCGAAGTTTGAACCGCCTTTTCCTCCGCCCATAGGAAGACCTGTAAGTGAGTTCTTAAGTACCTGCTCAAAGCCCAGGAATTTAAGTATAGACTGATTTACTGTAGGATGGAAACGAAGTCCTCCCTTGTAAGCGCCGATTGAGTTGTTGAACTGTACACGATATCCTTTGTTTACCTGTACATTTCCCTTGTCATCCACCCACGGAACTCTGAATGAGATAATTCTTTCAGGCTCTACAAGTCTCTCCAAGATACCATTTTTTCTGTAAAGCTCCTCGTTAGCGTCTACAACCACTTTAAGTGACTCCAAAACTTCCTTAACCGCCTGATGGAACTCCGGCTCATTAGGGTTGGCTGCTACAACTTTTTCTAAAATCTCTTCTACATATGACATAATCTTACCTCCTAGGCTTATATTTTCACAAAATAAAATATAGCTGTTTACAAAAAAATGGCAAAGACTCCCTATATAGGCGCCTTTGCCGAACACGGATTATTTTATCAGATATTTTTCAAATGTCAATACCGTTTATAAAATATCCTTCAGAATATCCAAAGAGTGGAAATGTCTGTCTATATACTTTTTCATCATAAAATCGAGAGTCTTTTCTATCTCAAGCAGTGCCTCCTGTGTTATCACAAAGGTAAAAAGCTTCTCAGGTTTTGTGCAGATAATATATTCCCATGTGTATAGAGCGGTCTTATCATTCATCTTCGGATTCGGGTCATAGTCGCTGTTTAGTGCCATGATTTTAAGCTCAAATATCCTCCTGACCAGTCTGTTTGGAATCGACTTTTTGGTAAGAGCAAGCAAAGTATAATATATAAGCTTTAAGCTCTCCATATCCGCAAGAGCTTCCTTTGTATAATAATCAAGCATTTCAAGAAAATATGTGCCGTAACAGGTACTTTCAATATCGTCACTTATCTCTTCAAAGTAATTGGCTATCTCCGCACTTATGATGTTGTAAGAATCTCTGCCCTCAAAAAGCTTAAACTTACCGTAAGCAAATATCCTTGCATATCCCATCATCTGGTTGTTGATTCGTCTGGCACCTCTTGCAAAGGCATAGATTTTACCTCTCTCCTTTGTAAATATGGTGACTCTTCTGTCAAAATCGCCGACAGGCATTGATTTTATCACAATGCCTGTCAATTCTATATTCTCTCTCACATTATAAATCCTTCGGATTGTAGCCGAAGTTTTTCATCTGCACATCAGAGTCTCTCCACTTCGGTCTGACCTTTACCCACACTTTCAAATTCACCTTGCAATCAAGCAGATTCTCTATATCTTTTCTGGCGGCACTGCCTATTCTCTTTAACATACTTCCGCCCTTACCTATAATTATACCCTTATGTGATTCTTTCTCACATACTATAGCGGACTCAATATCCACAATATCACCCGAGTCTCTGTAGTTGAAAGTATCTATCTCCACGGCGATACCGTGAGGTATCTCATCCTGCAAAAACCTGAGCGCCTTTTCTCTGATAAGCTCTGCGGCTATCTGCTTTATAGGCTGGTCTGTGACAGTATCCTCATCATAATACATAGGACCTTCATCAAGGTACTTGAATATAACCTTTAAAAGTTCATCAGTATTTGTACCCTTAAGTGCCGACACAGGTACTATTTCGGCAAACTTCATCTTTGATGAGTACTTTGCTATTACCTCAAGCATATCCTCTTTTCGTTTCAATGAGTCCATCTTGTTGACGGCAAGTATTACAGGTACCTCCACATTTGAAAGTATCTCAAATATATGCTCGTCACCTTCTCCTATAAATGTACTCGGCTCTACCAGCCAAAGCACGACATCCACATCACGCAAGGTTCTCGTAGATACCTTCACCATATACTCTCCAAGCTTGTTCTTTGCTTTATGTATACCCGGAGTGTCAAGGAATACTATCTGACCTCTTTCATCTGTGAATACTGTCTGTATTCTGTTTCTTGTAGTCTGCGGTTTATTTGATGTAATAGCTATCTTTTGTCCTATAAGCGTATTCATCAATGTTGATTTTCCTACATTCGGTCTCCCTATAAGAGCGACAAAACCTGATTTCATATCTTCTCCTATCAATCCTTAAAAAGGTGCTTTACTTCTTTGAACATTTCACTGTCTTTTTCTATTAAGTCCGCATTTCCGACAGCACAGATAAGATTATCACTGAGTACAGCCTCAATGAGGGAAGCCAAGCCTCTGATATCGGCTTCACTTGTATTTAATACTTCTTCTCTTTCTTTTTGCATATCCTCACGCCTTACCTTTGAATAGTATGCGCTAAGTCCCTTCATACCCTCTCCGGCAGGTGTAAGCGGTGTGTCCATCTCGCTTATCGCACCTATTACGGACTTTGTCATCTCTCTGTCGTTTGCAGTGAAGTTCTTTGCATAGTCGACTATGCCCTCATATATTTTATTTGTGTTTGAAACATTCGGGTCACGGTATGATACAAAGCCCGCATTTCCGCTTCTTGAAAATACGGCACTGCATCCGTATGCTCCGCCCTTTACTCTGATATTGTTCCACAGATAATCATAGCTTAACAACACCTTGAACACTCTCAGTACTCCTGTGTACTTAAAGCCGTGATTTACGAAATTTCCGAATCTTGCAACATAGTTTACCATTGACGAAGTTTCAAATCCTTCATTCTTTATCTCAGGCAAAAGCTTTGCTCTCTCTCTTTTAATGTCATCTTTTTCAAGGCTGTCGATAAGTCCCTTTGCGCCGTCAAAGCTGTGCTTATATCCCTTATCGTCACATATGGTATGTATCAAAAGATTGTTTACATTAAATACCTTCTTGGACAACAAAGTCAACTTCTCATAGAGCTTTTCAAAGTCTTTTTCAATATCAATAGACTCAAGGAATTTAAGATATGCAATACCCTTTGTCAAATCTTTAAAAAGCAGTTCTTTTGAAATATATGAACCGGCTCTTGTAAGTGCGGTCATATGACCTGATGAAACCAATCTGTCCTTGCCTGCCAGTACTTCCGCTATTATATCCTTGATTCTTTTCTTATCTTCAAGCTTTGATGTTGTAAGCACCTCTGCCACTGTAGAATACAGCCAAGGCTCCTTACCGTACAAAATCTTTGCGTTTACACAAAATCCGAATGTAAAATCAATAGGGTTTGCATTTGTAGCATAGGCCTCAAGTGAGTATGATATACCGCCTGAATTTAAGTTTACATTGGTGGCTAATGTGGCAAATGTTTCTTTCTTTGTATCAATATATCCAAGTATCTCCTTTAACAGTGCCAGATACTTTATCTCTTCCTCATTCGCAAAATCAATGTTGAAGATAAATTTCATATAGTTGATACCTGCCGTGAATACTTTAGAATGTACCACCTTTATATCTTTGTCACAAACTTTCACACTGTCTTCTTCAAACTCAGGCATCTTCACTTCTTTGCTTATATCATCCCTGCTAAGTAACGGAATCTTAAGCAGCGCCTCTTCACTTGAAGGCTCCGACTGATACTTTTTCAGAGCTATTGTATCTTCATATATCTTTTTTAACTCTTCTTTTGACAATGTGTCTTTGAATTTGGCAAGCTTTTCTTTAAGTTCGTTATCCTTCTTTGTGGTAAGTCCCTTTTTCGGTGTCATAGTAACTATTGCCGTATTCTTATTGTCAAGCAGATGCTTCTTTATAAGGTTCTCAAAGTATCCGTTTTCCACTTCTTCTCTAAGTGTCTTAAAGATATTTTCAAATCTGAGATGCATTGTAGGATCGGCGTCATAAAGCCATGAATCAAAGCTCGAAAGTCCGTACATAAGTCCCTTAGGATATGAGCCGTAGTCGGCTTCTCTTGCCTTAAACTCAAATACATTGATGGCGGCCTTTATAGCCTCTTTGTCAAGTCCTTCATATGCAAGCTTTCTTAATGTACCCTCTATTACAGCCAAAAACTCAGGCTTTCTGTCAAGATTGCTGTTCTTTGCGGTCACACCAAAGTAAGGAACATATATACCGTTTGCATAGCCGCCGTATACATCTTCTCCGATACCTGCATCAATAAGAGCCTGCATAAGAGGTGCACCCGGTGCATCTATCAAAACATACTCAAGTATCTGAAAGCCCATATATACTGTCGGGTTAAGCTCACCGCCTACAAGAGTATTCCATGAAAGGTAGGTGGCATTTTCTTCAGTCTGATTTTCGGTAATAGGATATTCAAAGTTTCTCTCCTTTACACTTTCAAGCGGCTTTACCTCTTCTATCTTCGAGTCCACAAACTTGTACTCGAACTTATCAAGATACTCTTTATCTATCAGCTTAAGCTTCTCTGCCATATCCATATCTCCATACAGATAAATGTATGAATTTGACGGATGGTAGTACTTGGAATGCATATCAAGAAAATTCTCATATGTCAAAGTAGGGATAACGTCGGGGTCTCCTCCTGACTCCTCACCGTATGAGTGACCTTCAAAAAGTGTCTTTGTAATAGACCTTTCAAGCACACTGTCGGCAGCGGAAAAGGCTCCCTTCATCTCATTGTATACTACACCGTTTAAGATAATATTTCCGTTCTCATCAGGACTTCCGTTCTCATCCACAACTTCGTAGTGCCATCCCTCCTGCTTAAATATCTTAGGCTCGGTATACACATTCGGGTAAAATACGGCGTCCAAATATACTTCCATAAGATTGTCAAAATCTTTGTCATTGCAGGATGCTATCGGGTAGACTGTCTTATCCGGATAAGTTATGGCGTTAAGGAATGTATTTAACGAGCCCTTTACAAGCTCTACAAAAGGATCCTTTGCCGGGAACTTTTTAGAACCGCACAGCACGGAATGTTCCAAGATATGCGCCACTCCTGTGGAGTCCTTTGAAGGTGTTCTGAAACCTATAGTAAATACCTTATTGTTGTCATCTGTAAGTAATGCAAAAATTCTTGCCTTTGTCTTCTTATGCTCAAGTATTGCAGCCTTTGCACTGAGTTCATCTATATCTGATATTTCAACTACATTATATGCAGATAATTTCTTTATATTATTTACTTGCTCTTCAATATCGTAAGTTTTCAATCTGTTCCTCCTTATATATATTCAAAAAATTTGTATTTAAAAATTGCAAATGTCTCTCTCACCAACATATGTAAATATAAAACTTTGTTAGATCTTGCACTGATAGGAAAAACTTGTGTATATCCAATTTTTTTTGCAATTTGCATTGACCTGAAAATATGAAAATCATTTGTCAAAATGCCTATAGTCTGCGGCTTGTCCTCTACCTCAAGCACCGGACCCATATCATTTATTATTGTAATATCTGTACTTCTCTTTATATCGGCACTGTATTTGTCAATAAGTGCCTTTGAATATATTAAATTTTCTCTTGTATTATGTGACTGTGTTTCAACCAAAATATTATTTCTGTCTATACCGTTTTGTATCAGGTAATCCGCCATTACTACAGACTCTACTTTACCGTCTCTTCCGGTTCCGCCGCTTATAACTATTATCGTATCGGGATTGTTATCAATATATTCTATTGTCTTATCAAGTCTATACTTACACTCGCTTCCTTTCTTCTCCAAATCCGGCTTTGTGCCGAGAACAATCAAAAAGTCAAGTCCCGGTTCATCGTTATCCGGCAATGAAAGGCTTATAGCTATAGAAGTTATAACAAAAATGAGAACCCCAAGAGTCGCCAAAGTATAGACAGATACCACAGACCACAATGGAATTCTCTTATTTAGATAAAATTTGATCAGTTTGCCTAAAGCAAAAAATACAAATGCAAATCCATACCATATATAACTTTGTAATTCCACAAAGCCTGTCATAGAAATAACAATTGTTCCATATATCCCACATAATACCGCCAGTATAAATGCAAACATTATACCTCCACTACTGTCTTTCGGGATTATAAACTCTCAGTATATCTCCTTCTTCCACTACCTGCTTGTCAAATGTCACCTTCAAAAGCTGTAAAGGATGTGGAGCGCTCTCCATCTTCTCATCCTTGTCATTCTCTATAGATTCAACCTTCAGTGATATATTCTCACCGTTTTTCTTCATAACTTCTATATTGTCACCTACAAAGAATCTGTTCTTTTGATTAAAGATTGCTCTGCCCTCTTTATCCACTTCATTCACCGTACCTATATAAATATAGTTTTTCACATAGGTATTGCTGTCATATATCTGTGTATCGCTGTCAGGCTTACCGAAGAAAAATCCTGTGGTAAACTCTCTGTAGGTACACTTTCCTATCTCGGACTTGTACCACTCAAGATTTTCTTTGAAAGTTTCTTCAGACTTAAGGTAGTCGTCTATAGCCTTTCTGTATGTCCTTGCCACTGTAGCCACATAGAGCGCCGTTTTCATTCTGCCCTCTATCTTAAAGCTGTCAATGCCCGCTTTAATCAAATCGGGGATATACTCAATCATACAAAGATCTTTGGAATTGAAAATATATGTGCCTCTCTCATTTTCATATACAGGCATATATTCACCCGGTCTTTTCTCCTCCACAACGGAATATTTCCACCTGCATGAATGAGTACACTCACCTCTGTTGGCATCCTTTCCTGTAAAGAAGTTGCTGAGCAGACATCTGCCTGAGTATGACATACACATAGCACCGTGTACAAATGTCTCTATCTCCATCTGCTCAGGTATATTTTCCCTTATCTTTCTTATCTCCTCAAGCGAAAGCTCTCTGGCTGTAACAACTCTGCTTGCTCCAAGCTTCCACCAAAAAAGATATGTAGCATAGTTAGTATTGTTGGCCTGTGTGGAAATATGTATCTCAACCTCAGGCCAAACCTCCTTTGCTATGGTAAATATTCCGGGGTCCGATATAATAAGTGCATCCGGCCCAATCTCTTTAAGCTCGTTAAAGTAAGACCTTGCCGCCTCCAAGTCGTCATTATGTCCCAGGATATTTGCCGTTACATAGACCTTTTTGCCTCTGCTGTGGGCATACTCTATGCCGGCTTTCATATCCTCTTTTGTAAAATTCTTTGCCTTTGCTCTGAGGCTGAAAAATTCGCCGCCTATATATACCGCATCGGCACCGTAATCTATTGCTACCTTCAGGTTCTCAAGATTGCCTGCCGGTATCAAAAGTTCCAAGTTTCTCAATTTACCTCCTGCTTCTACTCAGTAAAACTCCATCTCCTATTGAAAATATCCATGATTCCAAAGTCTCATCATACAAAAGAAGATATATATATTCTCTCATTCTCTTATGTATTGTCTTGTCTCTTTTTCTTATTGCAAAGGAAGACTCCGCCAAGTCTCCCTCCTGCAAACAATTATCCGAGAAAATCATTCCTGATTCTTTTAAAAGTTTCTTTACCATAGGCAGCCAGGTGATATACTGTGCCTTGGCGGCATCCATAAAGATAAAATCAAACTTCTCACCCTTATCCGCCAGACTCTTAAGTATCTCACCGGCATCACCTTCCAATATACTTGCTCTGCTTTCAAAATCAGCATATTTTATATTTCTTTTAGCTTCTTCCACCCTCTCAGGCATTTTTTCAACAGTCACTATATCCGCATCGGAGTTTTCAAGCATAACCGCAGCGGAATAACCGACAGCACAACCGATTTCCAAAATAGAACCGGGATTTTGCATCTTCAATACAAATTTCAAAAAATTCTCGGTATCTCTTTTTATAATCGGTATATAATTTCTTTTAGCCTCAGCCCTTATCTCTTCTATCGCTTTTGAATTCACCGGAGAAATGATATCCAGATATTCCAGTACTTTAGGATTTGTTATCATTTTTATTATTCTCCGAAACACCGTCGTCAATCATCTCAAGTATCTGTCTGGATGTCTGTGAGGTGTTGAATGTGTACTCACCCGCATGCATTCTGATATCAAAAAATTTGGCCTGTATCTCAAAGGAAAACTTGTTTTCTATGACTCCCGCGCTGTATAACTCATCCGCCAATTTCCCAAAGCTCGTCCCGTCTTCCACAGTCACTTCAACATTTCTGCCCGGTGGTAAGTCCACACTTGACGCATAAAATACACTGTGTCCGAACTGATAGGAAAAAGGTATGCCTACCAGCATTATCAGCACAAGAATATATGTAACAATTCTTCCCAAAAAAGAAGTCACTCTTTTTTTTGTCTTCCTCTTAGATGTAGTTTCTTTGCTCATTTAGTACCTTTTAATGTACCTCCATTATTATTGGCAATATAACCGGATTTCTCTTCATCCTCTTCCACAAAAACTCGCTCAAAGAATCTCTTACCACATTCTTTATCTTCGCCCAGTCTGTGATTCTGGCGTGAAGACAATCCGCCACAGCTTCTCTTACCACTGCACTCGCCTCGTTCATCAAATCGGTAGACTCTCTCACATATACAAAGCCCCTTGAAACTATGTCGGGACCTGATAAAAGTCTGTTGGTTCCATGCTCAAGACTCATCGCCACTATTATTATACCATTTTGTGACAAGCTTTGCCTATCACGAAGTACAATATTTCCGACATCGCCTACACCGAGGCCGTCTACAAAGACTCCGCCGGCCTCTACATGTCCTACTATCTTACATGAATCCTCTCCAAGTTCCACGACATCACCGCTTGACATTATAAGTACATTCTCACTTGGGATTCCTACCGCCTCGGCAAGCCCTCTTCCGGCCATAAGATGTCTGTACTCACCATGAACAGGCAGTGCAAACTTCGGCTTTAGAAGTGAGTACATAAGCTTGATTTCTTCCTGACAGGCGTGTCCGGATACATGAGTATCCTGAAAGATTACCTCCGCACCCTTCATAGAAAGCTCATTTATAACCTTTGAAACAGCCTTTTCATTTCCAGGTATAGGTGTTGAACTCATAATTACAACATCCTCAGGCACTATCTCCACTTTTCTGTGTATGGAAGAAGCCATTCTTGAGAGTGCCGCCATAGACTCTCCCTGACTTCCTGTAGTGATAATAACCGTCTTTTCCTGCGGATAATCCCTCAAGTGATCTATATCTATAAGCGTTCCCTCAGGAATATCTATATATCCGAGGTCTGCTGCGGTTCCTATGACATTTACCATGCTTCTGCCTTCCACCACCACTTTTCTGTCATACTTATAGGCGGTGTTGATTATCTGCTGTACTCTGTCCACATTTGAAGCAAAGGTCGCTACAATTATTCTGCTGTCCTTATGCTCTGCAAATATCATATCAAATGTCTTGCCTACAGTTCTCTCGGACATTGTAAATCCCGGTCTGGTAGCATTGGTGGAGTCACAAAGCATTGCAAGACAGCCCTGCTTTCCTATCTCAGCCATTCTTCCAAGGTCGGCCGGATCTCCGAATACCGGTGTGTAGTCCACCTTAAAGTCACCTGTATGGAAAATCGTACCTGCCGGAGAGTGTATTGCAAGTGCCGCAGCATCCGCTATTGAGTGATTTGTCTTTACAAACTCAACATTAAAATCTCCCAGCTTTACCGTATCTCCGTACTTTACCACATTCAGCTTTGCCGTATCGTCTATCTGATGTTCTTTAAGTTTCTTTTCAATAAGCGCACAGGTAAGCTTCGTACCGTAGACAGGCACATTAAGCTGCTTTAATATATACGGCAGCGCTCCGATATGGTCCTCATGACCATGTGTTATACAAAATCCCTTTACCTTAAGATAGTTGTCCTTCAGATATGTTATATCAGGTATTACAAGGTCTATTCCAAGCATATCGTCGCTTGGGAAGGCCAGTCCGCAGTCAACCACCATGATGCTGTCCTCGTACTCAAATGCGGTGATATTCATACCGATTTGCTCAAGTCCTCCAAGCGGTATTATCTTTATCTTCTTACTTGCCTTCTTTGCCCTGCCCCTTCTTTTTTTGTTGGTATTCTCCATAAGTATATTTGATACCTGCTCAGCCAAAGAAGGTACATTTCTGTCAGGAGCCACATATCTTGCCCCTGTTTTTTTCATCTCTTCGGATACTTCACTTATACCTGCATCTCTTTTGCTTTCGGCAGTCTTTGATTTTCTTGTTCCGGTTCTTCTTACAGGCTTTTTTTCAAGCAGCTTTTCTTCTGTAGTGTTTGCCTTAAGGACCTCTGCTGTATCCTCTTCATTTGAAGTCGCTCTTTTTTTAGTACCCTGCTCATGCTTTAATCTGGCGTTAACCGTTCTTTCTTTTTTTACTTTCTTTTCAGGTTTGTCCCCCAATTCATTTGTGCTTGCTTCACTCAGTTCCTTGCTTTCCTGCATTATTCTTTGCATATTCAGCAAAGGATTTTTCTCATTCTCGTTCAAAACTTATTCCTTTCTAATTCTAATATACAAACAGATATAAATTATCTAACAATATCTATATCATCCATCATCTTTTCAAATATCTCAAATACCGAATCCAGCTCGTTTTCGTCTTCTACAAATATATAATTGGCGTCCTCGTCGTCACCGCTTGAAATATCCTTCATAATATAACATTCGCCGTCTTCGCCCTCAAAACTGTCTGTAACCAGTATATAGCTGATTCCGTTTATCTTGGTTTCTTCCAAAACACTAAGTTTTATATTTTCACCGTCTTCCGATAAAAAAGATACCGTATCGTTTTTCATTTCTTCTTCTCCATATATTCTCTCAAAATAATACCGGCCGCCACCATATCAATGAACTGCTTTCGATTTTCCTTCTTCACACCGGACTCATCCAGTATCTCATCGGCTTCCACCGTAGTCAGTCTTTCATCCTGCATCACAATCGGAATATTCACTCTTTTTTTTAACTTCTCTACAAACTCCATTGTAAGAGCCACTCTCTCGTTGCTCTTTCCGTTCATATTTATAGGCAGTCCTACCACTATTTCTTTTATATTATTTTCTTCTACTATCTTGGCAATCCTTGCCAAGGATCTTCTGAGCTTATTTTCTTTATCTCTCTCAATGGTCTCAAAAGGCTGCGCTGTAAGCCCCAATGAATCGCTTATAGCTACTCCGATAGTCTTTGAGCCATAGTCAAGTCCCATGATTCTATCTTTCAAATCCACTTTTTTCTCCAAACTGTAAAAAGAAGCCTACCTTCAAAGCAAACTTCTTCATACATTTTACTCATATTTAAAATATGTTTTATTGTATGACCCAGCCTCAGAAGGTCCATCACGCGGCTTTATGATTCATCTTAAAAAGTTCAGCTAAGATTCTTCTCAATATAACTTTTTAACAACTCTTCCACTATCTCATCACGCTCAACCTTCATAATGAGACTTCTTGCACTCTTGTGACTCGTGATATAAGTCGGATCTCCTGACATCACATAGCCGACTATCTGATTTACAGGATTATATCCCTTCTCTTTCATAGCCTCATAAACCAGCTTCAACACTTCCTTGACATCCATCTTATTTTCTTGTACTGCCCTAAAATATTGTGTATTTTGAACATCCATCTTATCACGCTTCCTTTTCTAATAAGTTTTATTTTATCACGATTGCAGGTTATATTGCAATATTATTTTTAAAGTTCAGAAAATAAAACCTTTATACATTATTTTGTTCTTTTTCCATCAACAATATATCATCCGTCAAAAACCGGGCCACTTTGCCCTTTATGATATCGTTTGTATTAAGTCCGTCCTTTAAAACGGCAATCTTTACATATTCCTTTGTATAACCTGTATAATACTCTTTTCCGTCCTTTGTAAAAGTCTCCTCGCAAAGTACCTCATCAACCCTTCCGATTCTTTGACTTCTAAACTCTCTTTGATTGGCCAAATTTATTTCATTCAATATATTTGCTCTTTTTGCCTTCTCATTGCCGTCCACCTGCGGCATATGTGCGGCTTTTGTACCCTCTCTTACAGAGTACGGGAAGATATGAGTTTCATAGAATTTTACCTTCTCTACAAAGGATTTACTTTCTTCAAAATCTTCTTTACTTTCTCCCGGAAATCCCACAATAATATCCGTAGTGATTGCAGGAGAGTCAAAATACTTTCTGATAAGCTCTACTCCCTCATAAAACTCACTTGCAGTATACTTTCTGTTCATACTCTTTAGAGTCTTGTCACATCCGCTCTGCAAACTAAGATGAAAATGCGGGCAAAACTTATTTATTTCACTGAGTCTCTTTATAAATCCCTCTTTTATAATCCTAGGTTCAAGCGAGCCTATGCGAATTCTTTCTATTCCGTCCACTTTTGCTATGTTTTCTATCAGATTAAGCAGCTCGTTCTTTGTGACAAACTCCTCATCACTTTCCTCAGTCTGTGTGAGTAACTCCATTCTTTTATTATAAGACTCATCCAAAAAATCCACTCCGTATGATGAGAGATGTATACCTGTAAGCACCACTTCCTTATATCCTGAAGATGCAAGCTTTTTTACCTCTTCTATGATATTTTCCATCTTTCTGCTTCTTACTCTGCCTCTTGTAAACGGAATAATACAGTATGAGCAAAACTGGTTGCAGCCGTCCTGCACTTTTATAAAGGCTCTGGTATGGTCGTTTATTTTACTTATATTGAACTCTTCATACTCGGTATTTTTATTTATATCAATTATGAACCTGTTTTCATTCTTATCCTGTAAATACTCATTTATTATATTTACAATCTCGTTTTTGTTATTGTTTCCGACAATTATATCAATACTTAGGTCCTCATCAATTTTTTCCTTTGCGGACTCCACATAGCAACCTGCCGCTACAACTATGGCATCTTCGTTCATCTTTCTAGCCCTGTGAAGCATCTGTCTTGACTTTCTGTCTGCAATATTTGTCACCGAGCAGGTATTTATAATATATACATCCGCTTTTTCACCAAAATCCACACATTTATAGCCTGCAGCCTCCATCAGCTGCTGCATAGCCTCAGTTTCATATGTATTTACCTTACAGCCCAGTGTGTGAAAAGCAACTGTTTTCATAAAAATCCTTTCTAACTTTTCAAATGTCATTGACTTTACTATAAAATTTATATAGGATATAGGCAGAAGCTAATGTGCAAATACTTTTATGTGTTTGTTGCATTCACACAATATTTTTTACAATGGAGGATTATATGAAAACAGTTCAAATTTCCCTTAATTCCATCGACAAAGTAAAGTCATTTGTTAACGAATTGGCTAAGTACGATGTAGACTTTGACTTAGTTTCAGGAAGATATGTTATAGATGCAAAATCAATAATGGGTATCTTCAGCTTAGACTTATCAAAGCCTATCGATCTTAACATTCACGCTGAGGATAATGTAGAGCAGATACTTGAGGCACTCTCTCCATATATCATCAAATAATATTTTATAAAAATATTTTTTTAATCCGGCAGATATATCTGCCGGATTTTTTATTACTTCGCCTTTACCAAAATTCTTTCTTTAGTCTCAAGCGCCCTTTCCAAAAGTTCTTCTATCTTTCCTTCAAGGCTCTTTTCAGATCTCTCAATACCTTCAAGTACAGGCTTTGTCACAGGGTGCTTCGCAACAAAGATTGTACAACAGTCCTCATAAGGCTGTATAGAAGTCTCATATGTACCTATCTTCTCGGAAATCTCCACAATCTCCTGCTTGTCAAAACCTATAAGCGGTCTGAATACCGGCAATGTGGCTGCCGCATCTGTGGTAAGAAGCGACTGTATTGTCTGAGATGCCACCTGTCCTATACTCTCACCTGTTATAAGCGCCTGATCGCCGTTTTCCACAGCTATTCTCTCTGCAATCTTCATCATATACCTTCTCATGATGATTGTAAGTTCCTCATGTGGGCAGTTCTCATATATTGCAAGCTGAATATCCGTAAAATTGATTATATGTAAGTTTATAGGTCCGCTGTATCTTGCCACAATCTCTGCAAGCTCTATTACCTTTCTCTTTGCTCTCTCCGAAGTATAAGGCGGTGCATGAAAATATACCGCTTCCACTCTCACACCTCTTTTTGCAATCATATATCCCGCTACAGGTGAGTCTATTCCGCCTGATAAGAGCAACATCGCCTTGCCGTTTGTACCTATAGGCATTCCTCCCGGTCCCGCTATCTCAAGTGAATATATATTGATGAATGTTCTTATCTCCACTTTGATAAGCACATCAGGCTTTCTTACATTTACTCTTATCTCGGAAAATGCGTTTAAAATCACCTCTCCAAGGTCTGCATTGATGCTCTCTGAAGTACCCGGAAAACTCTTGTCCGCTCTTCTGGTATCCACCTTGAATGTAAAATTCTTATACGGATACACTTCATCCACATATTCAACTACACTTTTTTTCAGATTTTCATAGTCCTTTGACTCTATTCTGACCATAGGACAGATGCCGACTATTCCGAATACCTTACTGAGTCTGTCTATAGTGTCCTCGTAGTCATAATCTCCGTCGGTGTCCACATATATTCTTCCAAGTTCTTTTGATACAAAGAACTTGCCTTCCACTTCTTTTAATGCAATTCTTATTTGCTTCATCAGGGCATCTTCAAACATATATCTGTTCTTGCCCTTTACGCCTATTTCACCGTATTTAATTAAAAATGATTTGTACTTCATTATTTCCTCACAAATTTTCTAAGAAGCGGCAAAAGCTCCTTAAGATTGTCTATAAGATACTTTGCCTCCTCAATATTGTTGAGCTCGGATAAGGAAATCCTTATGGTAGCATCCAATAAATCTTCTCTTATACCTACAGCCTTAAGCGTTCCCGATATACCCGGATGATTTGAAGAGCATGCCGAACCGCTTGAAACATATATACCTCTGTCTTCCAAGGCGTGTAACAATACTTCCGCACGAATATCTTCAAAAGATACACTTATAATCTGCGGTGCGAAGTTATCGCCTCTGCCGGTATTTAATACGGCTCCGTCTATTTTCTCAAGTTCATCCATAATAGAGTTTTTAAGGCTCTTTATCTTTTCAATTCTGTTATCAAACTCGTCATAGGCTTCCTTTGCGGCAACTCCCATTCCAGCAATTCCGGTAGTGTTTAATGTGCCGCTTCTCATACCCCTTTGATGTCCGCCACCGAATATAATAGGATTTATCTTTACATTGCCGTCAATGTATAAAAATCCTACACCCTTCGGACCGTGGAACTTATGTCCTGAAGCCGAGAGCATATCAATTCCCTGTGTTTTAGGATTTATTTTAAATTTTGTATATGCCTGTATTGCGTCTACATGAAAGAGAGTGTTTGCATTCCTACTCTTTATTATCTTTGATATCTCTTCTACAGGCTCCACGGCTCCGATTTCATTATTTACATACATGATTGAAACCAGTATTGTATCTTCTCTGATACTTTCTTTTAATACCTCAAGGTCCACTCTTCCTGTTTTATCTACAGGCAGTACAGTCAGCTCAAAACCTTCTTCCGCCAAAAATGTCGCCGGCATATATACAGCAGGATGCTCTATTCCCGATATTATTATATGCTTTCCAAGCCTCTTTTTTGCCATGGCCGTGCCTAAAAGTGCCATATTGTTGGACTCGGTTCCGCCTGATGTAAAGATTATCTCACTTTTTTTGACTTTGAGGGTCTTTGCTATTGTTTCAGCTGCATCCTTTACATATTTTTCGGCATCCACGCCTTTTATATGCTTCGCGCTGCTGTTTGCATAGTCCTCCCTCATAGTCTTTAACATTATATCTATGGCTTTTTCGCTTACTTTTGTAGAAGCCGAGTTGTCAAAATACGCGTTCATCTATTCTTCTTCCAATCTGATCATTATATTACTGAGCAATGCAAGTCCGGCCGTCTCCGTCCTTAGGATTCTTTTGCCGAGTGTAATCACATCAAACCCAAAGTCTGTCGCCTTTTTCACTTCAGCTTCCTCAAATCCGCCTTCAGGTCCGATAAAAACGGCTATATTATTTTCGGTATCCAGACTCTCAAGTATACTCTTGGTCTTTTTGATACCTTGTGCATTCTCATAAGGTAATAATTTTACACCATAGTCCTTTACCGTTTCAAGTGCATTTTCGACAGTCTGCGGCTTTAATACTTTCGGAACAATACTTCTCTTTGACTGTTTTGCCGCACTCTGTGCAATAGCATTCCACCTGTTTACCTTAGCTTCGGATTTCTTTTCATCTATCTTTACTACAACTCTTTTTGTCTTTACAGGTATTATCTCACTTACACCGAGTTCTATAGCCTTTTGTATTATCATTTCAAGCTTGTCTGATTTCGGAATACCCTGCAATAATGTAATCTTTACAGGCAGTTCTCTTTGTTTCATGCTCTCAAGCACTTTCAAATCCACCCTGTCAGCTTCCGTCTTTTCTATCTTACAAAGATAATCCCAATCTCCTTTTACACTGATCAGAAGCTCTTCTCCGACCTTCATCCTTAGAACATTTACTATATGATTTACATCACTGCCTGTTATATACGCATTTTCACCGTTTACCTGCTCTTCTTCTACAAAAAAATGATACATTTATCACCTCTTTTTTGCCACGATACTTACCCATTCTCCAAGGTGGTTTATCTCGATGATTTCAAAATCCTCACTCTTTTTGAAAGCAAGCACCACATCGGCTTCCTTTGTATCTATTATTCCGGATGTTATGAATATTCCGCCTTTTCTCATATGCTTTGCCACAGTCTTTATAAGCTCTATGATAACAGGAGCCAAAATATTGGCTGTAACTATATCAAACTTTTCATAGCCTGCCATATCCATTACATTCTCATCAGTCAGGATATCTCCGCACACGGCTACAAACTCGGTCATACCTATTTCATTGCTTATCATATTTTCCATGACCGCATCTATAGCCATATCGTCAAGGTCTGTTCCGAATACACATTCCGCTCCAAGCTTTAATGCCGCGATTCCAAGTATTCCGCTTCCTGTACCTATATCAAGCACTTTGGCTTCAGGCTTTGTCTTAAGATACTTCTCAAGTGCCAGTATGCACAGCTTGGTAGTCTCATGTGAACCTGTACCGAATGCCGTACCGGGATCTATCTGTATAAGTGTCTTATACTTTGCATCCTCAGGTATCTCTTCCCAAGTAGGTTTTATAAGTATATCGCCTACATAAAAAGGCTTAAAATACTGCTTCCAGTTATTTATCCAGTCTTTATCTTCAGTCTCGGACTTTGTAAGAACACCGTCTCCTATATCGCAAAACTCTTTAAGTTCTTCCAATGTATTATGGATATCCTCCAAAAGCTTTGTATTGTCCGCCTCGGAATCCAGATAAAAGCTTACTTTTGCTACACCTTCATCCTTTGGAAGCTCAGGTAAAATATCTATAAACATTCCCTTTGTCTCTTCGGCAGTAAGAGGTACATTGTCTTCTATCTCAATACCTTCCACACCTATATCTCCAAGCGATGCACTTATAATATCCACCGCATCGGTCTTTGTAATAAGAGTATACTTCTCCCACTTCATATAATTACTCCTACCTTATATTATTATGATATATAATAGAACAACAGGGTCACCACGAAGTGGCAACCCTGTTATTCCAATCAGTCAAACTTATAGATACTAACTATTAGTCTACTGTTACTATTTCACGCTTGTTATATGAACCACATGCCTTACAAACTCTATGAGGAAGCATTAACTCTCCACACTTAGGACATTTTACAAGACTTGTAGCTGACATCTTCCAGTTAGCTCTTCTCTTATCTCTTCTACCGCGAGATGTTTTATTCTTTGGACAAATTGACATTCTTTCACCTCCTTATCTCGAGTCACAAAACTTGTTTTATTATAATGGTAAAGGTTTCACTTGTCAATATTATTTTTTAGCCAATCTGTAAGCATCTCTTGCTATAGCCAATTCCTCATTTGTAGGCATAAGAATAAGCTTAACCTTAGAATCAGGGGTTGAAATCATAGTTCTCTTGCCACGAACATTGTTTGCATTATCATCAATCTTTGCACCGAGATATCCGAAAGCGTTTCCTACAATTCTTCTTGTTTCCTTATCGTTCTCACCTACACCGGCTGTAAAGCAGATAGCATCCACTCCGCCCATTGCGGCTATATATGCACCTACATACTTGATAATTCTATATCTGAACGCCTCAAGTGCAACTTCAGCAAGCTTATTTCCGTCAGCTGCGGCATTCTCAATATCTCTGAAATCTGATGATATACCGCCGCTCATTCCGAGTACACCTGACTTCTTGTTGAGGATATTTAATACCTCGTCAACGCTTCTGTTCTCCTTGTCGCAGATATACTGTACTATTGCAGGGTCGATATCTCCAGATCTTGTACCCATGATAAGACCCTCAAGCGGAGTAAGACCCATTGATGAATCTATACATTTGCCGCCTATAGATGCTGATATTGATGCACCGTTTCCGAGGTGACATACGATAACTCTTGCTGTGTCTTTGTCAAGACCTGCAAACTTGATAGCCTCCTGTGATACATACATATGGCTTGTACCGTGGAAACCGTATCTTCTGATATGATACTTGTCATAGTACTCGCTTGGAATAGCATACTTGTATGCTTTCTCAGGCATTCCCATACCGAATGATGTATCAAAAGCGGCTACATTTGTAATTCCCGGCATTGCCTTTTCTACTGCTTCAATACCCATAAGGTTTGCAGGGTTGTGAAGCGGTGCAAGATCACAGTACTTCTTTATCTCAGCCTTTACCTCATCGTCAATAACTACAGAATCAGGATACTTAACTCCACCCTGTACAACTCTGTGTCCTACAGCGGCGATTTCACTCGCATCCTTTATCACACCGTGCTCTTTGTCTGTAAGTGCCTCAAATACAAGTGCAATAGCCTCTGTATGATCTTTTACATCCTTTTCTACGACATACTTGTCTCTGCCGACAGGCTCATGTGTAAGCTTTGATCCCGGTATTGCTATTCTCTCAAACAATCCCTTTGCCAAAGGCTCTTCATTTTCCATGTTTATAAGCTGATACTTAAGTGATGAGCTGCCACAGTTTATAACCAAAATATTTTTCATAAGAAACTCCATTCCTCGTGTTTAATTTATTTATCTTCTCCTGCCGCCTGAATTGCCGTGATTGCAACTACACCGACAATATCTTCAGCAGAACATCCTCTTGAAAGATCGTTTACAGGCTTTGCAATACCCTGACACATAGGTCCGTAAGCATTTGCCTTTGCAAGTCTTTGAACAAGCTTATATCCGATATTTGCAGCATCAAGGTCAGGGAATACAAGTACATTTGCATGTCCTGCCACTTTTGAACCCGGTGCCTTAGCTTCTCCGACCTCAGGAACGATAGCCGCATCAAGCTGAAGTTCTCCGTCAAGACAAAGATCCGGAGCAAGCTCTTTTGCAATTCTTGTAGCCTCTACAACCTTTGTTACATCGTCATGCTTTGCACTTCCCTTTGATGAGTGGCTGAGCATTGCAACCTTAGGCTCCTTTCCTACAAGGAACTTAAAGCTATCAGCTGATGAGAGTGCAATAGCTGCAAGCTTCTCAGGATCAGGATTTTGCTCAAGTGAGCAATCTGCAAATACAAATACACCGTCCTCTCCGAATTCACAGTTTGGAACTTCCATTACAAAGAATCCTGAAACAAGCTTTGTACCCGGCTTTGTCTTTATTATCTGTAATGCAGGTCTTAATGTATTGGCTGTTGAATGACACGCACCGCTTACAAGTCCGTCAGCATCTCCCGCCTTGAGCATCAGGCATCCGTAAGTTGTATAGTCGCTAAGCATCTGCTTTCTTGCATCTTCATGAGTAAGTCCCTTTGACTTTCTGAGTTCTACAAAGAGGTCCTCATATTCTTTTGTCTTCTCATAAGTATTTGGATCAATTATTGTCGCTCCTGTGATATCAAAACCCTTTGAATACTCCTCCACTTCCTGTGGTGTTCCGATGATTATCAGGTTTGCCAAACCGTCTTTCAAGATTGTTTCGGCAGCCTTGAAGGTTCTCTTATCCATTGACTCCGGCAATATTATAGTTTTCTTACTTTTCTTTGCTCTCTCTCTTAGTTGATCCATCATTGACATATGACATATCCCTTTCTGTTCTTACAGCATATAGCTTATATTTAACCTGTGCTTATTTGCACAACAAAAAGCTCATCCGAGCTCATATATGTATAGTATAGTAAAAAAAAAGCCACAATACAAGCATTAAGATTAGTTAATAAAATAACAAAATGTCTAAAAATCAGTACAATATTTTTTATTCGTTATCCTCATTTATATATTTATCGAAGACCATATTGAACTGACTTGACTGAAACAGCGCTATTCCGGGAACCAGTATCAGCACAAGCATGGACATTACTCCCGGCAGTCTCATTATCAGATAATATACCGCTATAAGTATTATTACACTTCCCGCCAATATGATTATTGTTCTGACAAGGTGCTTTATAGACATGAAAAGCGCCAGTTTAAAAGTATGCTTTATCGGATTGATAAACTTTGCCTGTATAGGAAATATATATAAGAATATAAACAGCCACAAAAGTATCAAAAAGCAGGTAACCGTAAATATTATCATTCTGATTACAGTATTTTGTATAGGTGAATAAAAACTGAAAAATCTTATATCAAATAACAGTATGCCGCCTGTCAAAGCCATTATTATCCAAATAAGAGTGGACTGTTTTATATTGTCTTTGAAGCTGTGAAAGAACATTGTAAACATTCCTCCGCTGTCACGGTCCTTTGCTATCTTAAGTGTACAGTAATACATAGCCGTTGTAGACGCTCCGAAAGTTACTATCGGTATGGAGCATATCACCCAAAGCAAGTTCAGAATAAACAAATCCCATATTCTGCCCACAAATCTCCATACAGGATTGTCGTAATTAAAAAATCCGCCCATATATTTCTCCTTGTTATTTTTTCTTGGATACAAGTTTATCTAAATCTTGGATACAAGTTTTTGATTGACTTATTAAAATATCCGTTATATTATGGTCTTGTAAACCTGTTAATCATAGCATAAAACAATGCTCGCCTACAAGGTTAATTTACGTCTGAAAGGGGGTATGAGTATTTCTACCGTTCAAAATATTTATTCGGAAATTGAAAACGATATATTGATGCTTAAGCTTAAACCCGGACAGCTTATAAGTGAAAACAGCCTTTGCACCAGATACAATGTTTCAAGAACACCGATACGATCCGCGCTTTCAAGACTTGCAGGCTCCGGACTTGTAGATATAGTTCCAAAGAGCGGTTCAAGAGTATCCATGATAAATATGGAAATTGTCAAGCAAATCATATATGAAAGGTTTGCACTTGAGAGTATGGTGCTGAAAGACTTCATCGCCGTTGCAACAGAGGGCGATATTAAAAAGATTGAAAAGAGCGTTATCAAGCTTACAAAAAGCTATGAGAGCACTAAAAACTTTAAGCCCGATAAATTCAAGGAGACAGATTTATCCATGCATGAATTATGGTATAAAAAGACCGGACATACCTATCTTTGGGAGCAGATAAGAAAATCCGACTCCAATTACACAAGATTTTGCATACTGGATATGCTTGAATGTAAAAACTACGAGCAGGTAATACTTGAGCATAAGCAGATGTATGAGATGATTAAAAACAGAGATACCTCTAAGATAGAGGAAATAGTTAAAAAGCATCTTTACGGCGGTATTGAGAGGGTCAATGCGGCCTTAAGCAACAAATTTGATGAAATGTTTATAGCATATTAAAGGAGGATTTATGGACATTCGTTATTCGGCAAATCAAAGAGACTTTAAATTTTACACCACAGACGAGATAAGAGATGAATTCCTTATTCAGGACCTTTATCAGCCTGATACTGTAGTTGCAGTGTATTCACATGTGGACAGAATGGTAACTTTAGGCTGTATGCCTGTAAATGAGACAGTTTCCATAGATAAAGGAATTGATGTGTGGTCAAACTTCGGCACAAGCTACTTTCTTGAAAGAAGAGAAATAGGTATTTTCAATATAGGCGGCAAGGGTGAAATCGTAGCGGATGATGAAACCTTCACACTTCACTATAAAGATTGCCTATATATCACAAAGGGTACAAAAAACGTTACATTCAGAAGTTTTGACAAAAGCAATCCTGCACAGTTTTATATGGTAAGTGCTCCTGCACATATTTCATATAAGACAAAATTTATATCAATAAAGGATGCCGCAAAAAAGCCTCTCGGAGATAATAAGACTTCAAATAAGAGAGTCATCAATCAGTTTATACATCCGGATGTCCTTCAAACCGCTCAGCTTTCCATGGGTATGACTGTGCTTGACGAGGGTAATGTATGGAATACAATGCCTGCACATACACATGAGAGAAGAATGGAAATTTATATGTACTTTGAAGTTCCGAAGGACAATGTTATCTTCCACCTTATGGGTGAGCCTAACGAAACCAGACATATTGTAATGCACAATGAAGAAGCCGTCATATCTCCGTCATGGAGTATACACTCTGCTGCAGGTACATCAAACTATACCTTTATCTGGGCAATGGGCGGCGAAAATCAGGCATTTGACGATATGGATGTTATAAAGAATGAGGATTTGAGATAATGGAGAATGTTTTAAACAGTTTCAGACTTGACGGGAAAATCGCACTTGTTACAGGTGCATCTCACGGTATAGGCTTTTCAATGGCAAAAGCACTTTCCGACGCAGGTGCGAGGGTAGTATTTAACAGCAGTTCAGAGGACGGACTGAAAAAAGGTCTTGAAGCATATAAAAAAGAAAATATCGAAGCAAAGGGTTATGTATGTGATGTAACCGATGAAGAAGAAGTAAAAAAGATGGTTGCCGATATCGAAAAGAATATCGGTGAAATAGATATTCTTATAAACAATGCCGGCATCATAAAAAGAATTCCGATGACAGATATGAGCGTGGATGAGTTTAACTCGGTTATAGATGTGGACCTTATAGCACCTTTTATTATGGCAAAGGCTGTTTTAACGGGTATGGTAAAAAGAAGAAGCGGCAAAATAATAAATATCTGCTCCATGATGAGTGAACTTGGAAGAGAAACTGTAAGCGCCTATGCCGCTGCAAAGGGCGGTCTTAAGATGCTTACAAAAAACATTGCTTCTGAATACGGTCAGTACAATATTCAGTGTAACGGAATCGGACCTGGATATATTGCAACCTCACAGACTGCACCTCTTCGTGAGGTCCAGCCTGACGGAAGCAAACATCCTTTTGATTCCTTTATACTTGCAAAGACTCCTGCAAACAGATGGGGTGACCCTGTTGACCTTGCAGGCCCTGTAGTATTCTTATCATCCCCTGCATCCGACTTTGTAAACGGACATATACTCTATGTAGACGGCGGAATACTTGCTTATATAGGAAAACAACCTTAAAATAAAAACGGCAGCTTCAATATCTGAAGCTGTCATTTTTTACTTATTTAACATTTTCAGGTATATCCCCTCTTTTGAAGTGGTACTGCAAGCCGCCTCCATAGGCATCACTTATATCACTTTTTAAATAGATTAATACATTAAAGTCTACATCCTCATTCAAATCCTCTTTATAAGGGCTGTCACATACGACAACTTTATCAAGTATCTCTTCTATATCCTTGGCATCAGTAAATACCTTGGTTCCGGTTTCATTGTATGAATCATAGTACTCTTCTATTTGCTCAGGCTTAAACTCACTTACCTCTATCCTGTCTATATCCTCTACAGACACTTTTTCCTTTACATCCACACCCATTTCCTTAAGCATGGCAACAGTCTCTTTAAACTCAGGGTAAACAGGGTAATATCCCACATCGTCCATCAAATCCGCATATTTGCTGTCGGATGAATAATCACTGTAGTTTCCGCTGTCCTTATATGCAGCATCCAAAATCTTTTGTGCATAGGCATCATTGAATCTTATTGATGCAAAAGGATATGACTTTACCTTTGTATCATATTTCAGGCTTAGAAGTTCCTTCTTATAAACATCTGCAAGCTTAGCCAAATCTCCGTTTTCAGATGTCAGGTGCTTATCATTATCTCTTATACCGTTAAAGTCCACACTTACTATATTTTTTGAATCCTCAGAAAGTATCGGATACATTCCCATTTTGTAGCCTTCATCATCGTATATACTTGAAAGTTCTTTTATAGCGGCATCAAAATCAATATTGTAGACTCTTTGCACTTTTTTGCCCGATTTAAGCTTATATGATATAAGCACACGCTCTGATATACTGTCCGCACGCCATTCACTGTTTAAATTGGCTACTCCAAGCTTTGCAAGTGCCACAACAGCTTCCTTATCTTTTATATTCATCTCTTGCATAAGCATAGATTCTATATCTTTATCACTTGCATACTCGATATTTGTAATTGAATCATACATTGTTTCATTATGAAAGCCCATTTTATTAAAATACTGTGATACATTGCTCTCCAAAAAATCCGATACTACAGCGGCACTGCTTATATCACTTACCTTCGGTATATATCTGTCGTAGCCGAATATATCAAACTGAAATATCGCCGCAATAAATAAAGAAATAACTATACATATAAGCATCTGCAGCTTCTTTGCAAAAATCTTTTTAAAGTCCTGATTATATATTATCTCCATTATACAATGTGTGATAATTCCGGCGGAGACGGCCCCGAATACTCCCCACGCAATACTGTCACTCATCATCTCATGACCGAACAGGTACATAAGCATACTCATAAAGATTACCGTCATAAACTTTATCGGCAGCTTTATTATATTAAAACTGATACTCTTACCGGCACTCTCAGAGGCTCTCTTCTTATATAGAAGTAAATTTATTACAATCAAAACTATACTGCCAACTACGGCTATAATCATCTTTTCATGCAGGCCGCCTGCAAACACTCCGAAGATAACCGTAATACCTGAAAGTTTAAGCAAAACTTTTTCCGCTATAAACCCTACCTTATAATATGTATCAAAGAATGTACTTTCATATTCGCTTATCAACAGTGAAAAAGTCGGTGCATAAAAGTTTAAAAATCCGCATGCCAATATTCCGATAAGCATATTTCCTGTGAGCATTATTGCAAATATTACTATTGTATAATTGAATATAAAAAGCAATATCCACTCTACCACAGAGAAAAATGTTGTTACAATGATACCTGCATCACCCATGTTTACAAGCACAAGTAAGCTTGCAATAAAAGAACAGACAATATAAGGCAAAATTACAATGATTATTCCGTTTAATGTTTTTACAAAGAACAGCACTTCTCTTCTTATAGGCAGACTGTGGTACATATCCACTTTCTTTTTTGAATAAAGATATGAAAATCCCGACATCGCCACAACCACCGCCAATACTACAAATATAAACGCAAAAAGCGGATTTTTTATACCTATATAACTGTAGAACGTCTGTACAAACTCTACCTTATCGCTTAACAAATCCGTAGGCTCCAAAAATGCACTGTTATATTTGTACATACTTAACATCATAGCTGTTCCCACAATATGTGAAAAGAAGAATATCAGAATGCTGACGGCAAGTGTCCAAATCCTTACCTTAAAATCTTCCTTCAGCAGTTTAAAAAATAAGCTTTTTGATGTCATAACCGTAGACCTCCGTTTCACTTATAAATATTTCTTCAAGACTAAGATCCATCATCTCAAAAAATACCGGATGAAACTCTTCCATCTTAGCCCTTATCTCTTCTTCCTCTCCCTTTACTGTGATTGTATACACACGCCCGCTGTTTTTCATCTGCATAATATCAAGCAACTTTAACCTGTCCATATCGAAATCACTTTCAAACACACACTGTATTTTATGAATATTAAGTTTCATATCCGATACATCTTTTGAAAGAAGTATTCCTCCTTTATGTAAAAGTCCTACATGGTCACAGATGTCCTCAAGCTCTCTTAAGTTGTGTGAAGCTATTATAGGAGTCAGACCTCTCTCATCCATCTCCTTTGCAAAAAGGCTCTTCACCGCCTGTCTCATAACAGGGTCAAGTCCGTCAAAGGTTTCATCGCAGAGCAGATACTTGGTATTTGCCGCCACTCCGAGTGCAATGCAAAGCTGCTTTTTCATTCCCTTTGAAAAGGTATTTATCTTTCTGTTTATACCAAGGTCAAGTGCGGACAACAGCTTTTCACACTTGTAGGTATCGAAGTTTTTATATACGGAAGAATAAAATTTCATCATTTCCTTTGCATTGGTGTTTGCAAAGAAATACTGCTCATCAGAGATATAAAAAAACTTCTCTTTTGCATTTATATTTTCAAATACACTCTCATCATCAATAAGTATCTCACCGCTCTCAGGCTTTAGTATTCCTGCAAGTATCTTTAAAAAGGTACTCTTTCCGGCACCGTTGGTTCCTATAAGTCCGAAGACATTTCCGTCCCTTATAGTTGCGCTTATATTGTCAAGTGCCTTGATATCTTCAAAGCTCTTACTTAAGTTCTTGGCTTCAATCATACTTCCTCCTTCTTTTTGTAGAATTCATCCGCTTTTTTACAAAATTCATCCCTGTCTATAAGTCTCTTTGACTTGTCTACCAGCTCTCTAAGTTCATTGAACAAGACATTTTTCTTATTTTCCTTTATTTTGTCCATATCCGATACAAAACTTCCGATACCTTTTACACTGTATACATAGCCTTCGCGCTCAAGCTCGATATAGGCCTTTTGTATAGTGTTCGGATTTATTGAAAGATCCATTGCAAGGCTTCTCACAGACGGAAGCTTATCCCCCGGAGACAACACCCCTATAAGCATCAGATCGGACAGCTTGTCTACCACCTGCTCATATATAGGTCTCTTATCCCTTGAGTCAATCACAATCATAGGCTTCTCCTTTAACTGTATTATCTATCATAGTACAGTAAGTATAGCATTATCTTTAATTAATTTCAATATCCAAGTAAAATTTTATATATGGAAAATCCCCTAAAACAATGCTATAATAGGTATTTGTAAATTTTTATGAGGAAGTATATATGATAACAACAAGAGAAGATATAAGAAATATTGCCATTATCGCCCATGTAGACCATGGTAAAACCACACTCGTTGACCAGCTTCTAAAGCAAAGCGGTGTTTTCAGGGCGAATCAGGAAGTGGCTGAAAGAGTAATGGACTCAAACGATATAGAAAGAGAGAGAGGAATCACCATTCTCTCAAAGAATACCGCCGTACACTACGGTGATGTAAAAATCAATATTATAGATACACCGGGACATGCCGACTTCGGCGGAGAAGTGGAGCGTGTTCTAAAGATGGTAAACGGTGTCGTACTGGTGGTTGACGCTTATGAAGGTGCCATGCCGCAGACCAAATTCGTACTTAGAAAGGCTCTTGAGCTTGACCTTGAGGTGCTTTGCCTTATCAATAAATGTGACAGAGACGAAGCCAGACCTGAAGAGGTTGTAGACGAGATACTTGAGCTTTTACTTGACCTTGATGCAAATGAGCATCAGCTTGACTGTCCTTTCCTTTTTGCAAGTGCAAGGGGAGGTTGGGCAAGATACAATCTCAACGATACAAATATGGATATGAAGCCTTTGTTTGAGACTATTATCAAGCATATCCCTGCACCTACAGGTGACGAAGACGCGGATCCGCAGGTACTTATAAGCACTATCGACTACAATGAATATGTAGGTAGAATAGGTGTAGGTAAGGTGGATAACGGTATCATCAAAGTGAATCAGGAAGTGGCTTTGGTCAATCACCACGACCCTGATAAGATGAAAAAGGTCAAGATTGGTAAGCTCTATGAGTACGAAGGACTGAACAGAGTGGAAGTAAGCGAAGCAAGGATCGGTTCAATAGTTGCTATCTCAGGTATTCCGGATATACATATCGGAGATACACTGACTTCTATCGACAATCCTCAGGCAATACCTTTCCAGAAGATTTCAGAACCTACCATCTCAATGAACTTTATGGTAAACGACTCTCCTCTTGCAGGAAGAGAAGGAAAGTTCATTACATCCAGACATCTGCGTGAAAGACTCTTTAGAGAGCTGAATACGGACGTCAGCCTCAGAGTGGAAGAAACGGAGTCTCCTGACTGCTTTAAAGTATCAGGCAGAGGCGAACTTCACTTATCCGTTCTTATAGAAAATATGAGAAGAGAAGGATTTGAGTTTGCAGTCAGCAAGGCTGAGGTTATCTACCACTATGATGAAAGAAATCAAAAGCAGGAGCCTATGGAGCTTGCATTTGTAGATGTTCCTGATGAATTCTCAGGTGCTGTTATCCAAAAGCTTACTTCAAGAAAGGGTGAGCTTCAGGGAATGAGCCCTACACATGGCGGATATACAAGACTTCAATTCCTCATCCCTTCTCGCGGTCTTATCGGCTACAGAGGTGAGTTCATGACCGACACCAAGGGAAACGGTATTCTCAATACCGAGTTTGAAGGATATGCACCGTACAAGGGTGATATGTTCTACAGAAAGACAGGTTCCATTATCGCATTTGAGAGCGGCGAGTCCATTACCTACGGACTTTTCAATGCACAGGAGCGCGGTACTCTCTTCATCGGACCGGGTGAAAAAGTATATGCAGGTATGGTAATCGGAAAGAACGGAAAATCCGAGGACGTCGAGATCAATGTCTGCAAGACAAAGAAGCTTACAAACACAAGATCGTCAAGTGCCGACGAGGCGCTAAGACTTGTTACACCTAAGGTTATGAGCCTTGAAGAGTCGCTTGAGTTTATTGATACCGACGAGCTTTTGGAGGTAACACCTGAGAATCTGCGTATCAGAAAGAAAATTCTTGATCCTACACTTAGAAAGCGTTCAATGATCAAGTCAAAACAATAAATATTTCTAAAGGTATCCGTAAGGGTACCTTTTTATAATTAAAAAACAGCATATAAAAGATAAAGATTATTTAAAGCTGATAGCCTATATTGAACTAATGTTGTATAATCTAGGGTGAGTGCTTTTAATTTAAAATTTGTTTTGAAAAGGAAAAAGTAATGAATAAAGAGAATGAAAATAAAGCTCCTGAAAAAAGCTTAAAATCCTCCGGTTCAAAGAAAAGAAAATATATAAATAAAGCCATATTTAAGGCGGTTAAAACATTCTTTCTTTCACTGTTGGTTATAGCCGTTTTGGGAGGCGCAATGGGCATAGGTATGATAAAGGGTATCATAGACAATGCCCCTGAGGTGGACGTGGACAGTATTGTTCCTCTCGGATATGCCACTACCGTATACAATTCGGCAGGTCAGGTAACAGATACATTGGTAATGGCAGGCTCAAACCGTGAAGAAGCTACCTATGATGAACTTCCTAAGGTGCTTATAGATGCGTTTGTTTCCATAGAGGACTCAAGATTTTGGAAGCACAGAGGTATAGACACCAGAGCGATACTTAGAGCAATAAGCGGTGTTATCACAGGCAACAGCTCTTCAGGCGGCGGTTCCACCATCACACAGCAGCTTATAAAGAACAATGTTTTTAACGGCGGTAGAGAAAGAAGCTTCGGTGAGAAGGTTGAGAGAAAGTTCCAGGAGATGTATCTGGCTGTAAAGCTTGAAAAACAGATGGATAAAAAGCTTATCCTTACAAACTATCTCAATACTATCAATCTCGGAAGCAACTCCCTCGGTGTAAAAGTTGCCGCAAGAAGATACTTCGGCAAGGACGTATCGGAGCTTACATTATCCGAAGCAACTGTAATAGCGGGAATTACAAAGGGACCTACCAAGTACAATCCCATCACAGGTCAGGCTGCCAATGCCGAAAGACGAAAGATTATCTTACAATATATGTATGAGCAGGGCTATATCACAAAGGAACAGCAGGAAGAGGCTCTTGCAGATGATGTATACTCAAGAATTCAAAATGTAAATACGATGGCAAAGGAAAAGAACAGCCCTTACAGCTATTTTACAGATGCACTGATCTCACAGGTTACACAGGCTCTTATCAATGAGATGGGATATACCGAGACACAGGCACATAATCTTTTGTACAGCGGCGGTTTATCAATATACACCACACAAGACCCTAACTTGCAACAGATAGTGGACAGTGAAGTAAACAACCCTGAAAACTATCCGGACACAAAGTACTCACTTGAATACAGACTTACTGTCACAGACAGTGAGAAAAACACACATAATTATTCTGAAAAGGATATTAACAAGTACCACTCCGAAACATTACATGACGGCTTTGGCGGACTCTATCCGACCGAGGATGCAGCCAAGGCGGATGCCGAAAAATATAAGTCATCTATATTGAAAGACGGAGATACTATAGTAGGTGAAAGCGTAAAGACAGTCTTGGAGCCGCAGGTTTCTTTTGTACTTATGGATCAAAAGACCGGTTCTGTAAAAGCGATAAGCGGCGGTAGAGGTGAAAAAACTTCTTCTCTCTCACTTAACAGAGCCACAGACACAACCAGACAGCCAGGTTCCACATTCAAGGTAATATCTTCCTTTGCACCTGCACTTGATACAAGCGGAAACACTCTGGCAACCACTTACTACGATGCCGAGTACACATTGGGAGATAAAACTTTCAAAAACTGGTATGACAAACAGGGGTATCTGGGCTGGTCAAGCATTCGTGACGGTATCGTATATTCTATGAATATAGTTGCCCTAAAGACACTTATGGAGACGGTTACTCCGAGAGTCGGTGTACAATACGCTACAGACTTCGGTATAAGCACACTTACCGATCAGGATTATAATGCTTCACTTGCACTTGGAGGTCTTACAAAGGGTGTCAGCAATCTTGAGCTTACAGGCGCCTTTGCCACTATTGCAAATCAAGGTGTGTATACAAAACCTATGTTCTTTACAAAGATTGTAGACCACAACGGTAAGACAATCCTTGACAATACTACTCCTACAACACATAGGGTTATAAAGGATTCCACCGCATTTTTGCTTACAGATGCGATGGCGGCATCCACTCAGAACAACAGAAAGTTTGCAAGCAGCGGAATCAATGTAAACTCCACATCTACCAGAGCGCATCTTGACCATATGAGCGTCGCCGGTAAATCAGGTACTACATCAAACAATGTGGATGTATGGTTTGTAGGCTTCACACCATATTATACCGCAGGTGTATGGGCAGGTTGTGACGAAAATCAGACGCTTTCAGATAACGGAGGAACAAGCTTCCACAAAGATATCTGGAGAAAGATAATGACCAAGGTATCTGAGGGGCAACAAGATATAGGCTTCCCTGTACCGGACTCCGTAGAGACTGCCGTAGTATGCAGAAAATCAGGAAAGTTGCCTATACCGGGAGTATGTGACCACGATCCGAGAGGGGATTCCACATATACAGAATACTTTGCAAAGGGTACCGTACCTACAGAGGTCTGTGACCATCACACGACAGTTACTGTTTGTAGAGACAGCGGACTTTTGCCTACACCTAACTGCCCTACCACTACAAGAGTTGCCCTTATAATTCCAAGCGGACAGTCACAAACAGATGACTCACAGTATGCCGCACCGAGTGCTACCTGTAATATACACGGCGGCATCAACCCTATAGTAGGTTCGGACGCACCTACTGAGGGTGCCACTGACAATCAGGATGTCGGGGTAGCTCCGAACTCTAACCATCCTGTAGTCACACCGAGGCAAAACAACAATGTCTCTGTAGGTGTAGCTCCGGGTGATGACCATGCTGTGGCAACTCAGGCTCCAAGCCCTGTTATCACACCGAGCAAACCTGATAAAAAGAATAAGAAAAAGCAGCCGTCAGAGGTAGTCACTCCCGAGACCACTGCTCCGGCACATATAAAATCAACTCCTCCTACAAAGAGTGATGATGATTCGGATGTATTGCACGGTCCGGGAGTAACTCCGAAAAATGACGGACCTCATGCAAGCCCCGGACCTTCAGTCTCAACCGAAGGACCCGGAGGTCAGGCATCGCCTATACTTGTAGGACCGGGAGAATAAAATAAAGGACCGATGTTTCATACAGTCATGTATGAGACATCAGTCCTTTTTATATATTAACCAAGTATCATCTTATCACTCAACACCGCATCTGTTCCCGAATACAACTTCATCACATCTGCGATTGTCATATTCTTTCTCATATCTCCCTCCAATACGGTCAGTATTTTACCGCTGTTCATGACTATAGTCTTATTACCGAAATCAAGCGCATCCCTGATATTATGTGTAATCATCAGCGTTGTAATATGATTTTCTGTAACAATCCTGTTTGTTATCTCCATTATCTTCTTACTGGTCTTCGGATCAAGTGCCGCAGTATGCTCATCAAGTAAAAGCAACTCCGGAGTTTCCATAGTCGCCATCAAAAGTGTCAGCGCCTGTCTTTGTCCGCCGCTTAGGCCTCCAACTTCATTCTTTAACCTGTGTTCAAGCCCTATACCAAGCTTTGCACAGACCGATTTGAAATACTCTCTGTCACTTTTTCTTACACCGAATCCGAACCTTATCTTCTTTCCGCGGCTGTAGGCAAGTCCCATATTTTCTTCAATAGTCATATGTGGAGCTGTTCCCTTTAGAGGGTCCTGATATAATCTTCCTATAAACCTTGCCCTCTTATGTTCTTTCATATAGGTAATATCTTGTCCGTTATTATATATCCTGCCGCTCTCCACCTCTATATTACCTGCGACGGCATTCAACATAGTGGACTTTCCGGCTCCGTTGCTGCCGATAACCGTAGCAAAATCGCCGTCATTTAATGTAAGACTCAGATCACACAGTGCTTTCTTTTCATTTACCGTATCCTTATTGAATATAACATTGATATTTTTAATTTCCAGCATGTATCTTCCTCCATCTAAGCAATGTAGGCTTTATCAAAGGTATACTGATTGCAAGCACTACTATCACAGCCGAGAAAAGCTTCAGATATATTGCAGGCAAGCCGAGGCTGAATGCAATTGCAAGCATTATACGATATATTATCGCGCCTATTACCACCGCAATAAGGTGCCTTAACATACCTCTCTTACCTATAACAGTTTCACCTATTATAATACTTGCAAGTCCCAGTACCAGCATTCCTGTTCCCACACCATGTGTAGCCGTCATATTGTACTGTGCGTATATTGCACCTGAAAGCCCTACCAGCATATTGCAAAGTGCAAATCCCAAGATTTTCATAGCATCGGTATTTATACTTGAACTTCTGACCATCGCCTCATTATCACCTGTAGCACGAAGTGACAGGCCTATCTGTGTCATCAAAAATAATTTAAGTACTGTCACCAATACCGCCACTATTATCAAAAGCAATATCAGTTTTCCTATATCCACACCTGCAAGAAAAAACTTCCCCTCAAAAGGAGTAAATATCGTCTTCTCTCCATAGAAGAAAACACTCGGCTTATCACCCATTACAAACAGATTTATGGAATACAATCCTGTCATGGTCAATATTCCGGCAAGTATAGCATGTATTTTCAATTTTGTATTAAGTATACCTGTAACAATGCCTGCAAGCATTCCTCCAAGTACTCCCATTATAATTCCCATAAGCGGATTCTTAGCTACCGCCCATACCGCACTGTATGCAAGCCCCGTAACAAAGCTTCCGTCTACAGTAAGATCCGGCAAATCCAAAATCCTAAAAGTTATGAACAGTCCCAATGATAATATTGCAAATATCAGTCCTAATTCAATACTGCCCAGTAATGTTGATAATGTCATTTTTTCTCCTACTTATTTGATTTGATTTCAACAAACTTCTTATCATTCTTGATACTGTCAGGTATATCTATACCGAGCGCCTTGGCAGTATCTGTATTTACATATATAAAAAGATCATCTTTGAACACCTTTACAGGTATTTCATTTACAGGCTTACCCTTAAGTACTTCATCCACCATCTTTGCCGTTTCTTTTCCGAGATCTGTATAGTCGATACCTACTGTAGCAAGACCTCCGTCCATTACCATTGAATCTGCACCTACATATACAGGCTTTTTAGCCTTGATTGCCTCTGATGTAAGTATAGGCATTGCCTCGGCTACAGTGTTGTCATTTGAAACAAAGATCATATCCACTTTCTCAAAAAGTGATGCTGCCGCTGTCTGAAGGTCCGCACTTGTTGAGATACTTACTGTTTGAAGTTCAAGATTTTTCTCCTTTGTATACTTCTCAAGTAAACCTAAGTTGGTTACAGAGTTATCCTCTCCCGGATTGTAGATAAATCCTACTTTCTTTACATTAGGAGTAATTTGCAGTGCAAGGTCCATTATCTTATCTATCTGTACAGCATCACTTGTACCTGTCATTCCCTTGTCAGGTGCGTTCATATCTGTAAGTACACCTGCCCCTATAGGGTCTGTTACCGCAGAGAATACTACAGGTGTTGTTTTTGTAAGACTCATAGCTCCCTGTGCTACAGGTGTTGCAATAGTCACCACTACATCCTGCTTATCGCCTTCAAATCCCTGTACAATGCTTGTGATATTTGCCATATCTCCCTGTGCATTTTGGAAGGTAATCTTTGCATTCTCACCGTCCACATAACCGAGTTCCTTTAACTCATCTTTGAATGAATTGTATATTATATCAAGTGACTTATGCTCTACAAGCTGTATTACACCTATTTTTTTCATATCTTTATTTGTATCTGCTGCCGCACTCTCTGTTTTAGATGATTCCGCAGCCGAACTCTCTGATACGGTGCCGCTGTCACTGCTCTGTGTTACTGCAGACTTAGGTGTACAACCTGCCATAAGTACTGCACCAATTGCGATAATTCCAAGTTTCTTTATTAAATTCATTTCTCCTCCTTAGGCATCTTATCCGAGAATAAATTTACCACATGATAACGGCAGTGACATTTGCATAAGTCACGTATCACTTCGTTGCTGCCGACAGTGACTTATGCACTAAAAAAGGCTTTGTCATCCCAAAGGACAAGCAAAGCCTGCGATACCACCTTCATTAGTAAAAATACTCTCTCTACAAAAATGCCGACACATTTTCTGCCCGGTAACGGGAGCACCCGTCTTAGCTACTTGTTTCCTTTCACCTCGCCCTCATGGGTCCATATTAAAATCGTCATCACTATCGGTTCTCAGCACCTCCGACTCTCTGTAAGTAACTAATTTCTTTTCTCCCAATCAACGGTTTTATTCTTTTATACTTTAAAATTTAAAAATTGTCAATATTATACAATGAAATTTATGCATTTATCTTTTTAAAGAACCTTAAAATCAAAGGCATTACAACAACAAACGAAATCACATCCGCCACAGGCTGAGCCAGCTGTATTCCATATATTCCAAAGAACCTCGGAAGTACGGCAACCATCGGTATAAAGGTAATTCCGCTTCTTAAAAAAGATGCTATTGACGAAGCGAGGTTTTCACCGGCCCCCTGAAACATCATACTTGCGGCCAATGTAATAGGTGATATAAATAAAACTATACATTGTGCTCTAAGTGCAAAAGTTCCTACACTTATAACATCCGCATCATCTCTGAAAAGCCCTATTATATGACCTGAAAAAATAAGTGAAAGCACACTTAAAACTCCAAGAATTATCATACTTAGCCCACAGCAAAATAAAAACGCTCTCTTTACACGCTTAAACTTCTTTGCACCGTAGTTGAAAGCCGATACGGGCTGAAACCCCTGTGATATGCCGAGTGCGATGGCAAATATGAAATTACAAACCCTGCTTACAATACTCATAGCTGCAATGGCCGCATCACCGTATGGCATCGACATATAATTAAGCACCATTGTAGACACACTCATCATTCCCTGTCTGATAAGACTCGGTAAGCCTGTATACAATATATTCAGAATATCCTTTATATCCCATGAAACCGCCGAAAACCTAAGCCTTGATACCGTCCTGTCCCCTCCGAACATGGAAAGCAAAACAAAAAAGCTTATAACCTGTGAAACCGCAGTAGATATGCCCGCTCCCAAAGTACCCATATTGAGTCCGAATATAAATATCGGATCTCCTATAATATTCAATACACCTCCAAGAGTAAGCCCAACCATTGCAAGAGCTGCCTTACCTTCATATCTGAGAACATTATTTAACACACAGCTTCCGGTCATAAAGGGAGCTGACAAAAGTATACATATACCGTAAGATTTTGCGTAAGGCATTATAGTGTCCGTACTGCCCATTATCCTAAGCAGCGGCTCCATAAATATTATACCTATAATCATTATAAGCACACCTAGAAACAGTGACATGAAAAATCCTGTAGATGCAAACTTGATGGCCTCATCTCCCTGCTTATTTCCAAGCTTTCTGGATATATTTGAACCGCATCCGTGGCCGCACATAAATCCAAGCGCCTGATTTATAGTCATAAGAGAAAAAACTATACCTATTGCGGCAGAAGCACTGGTTCCAAGCTTTCCTACAAAGAATGTATCCGCCATATTATAAATATTGGTAACAAGCATACTTATTATAGTAGGTACACTGAGCCGCAAGATGAGCTTCTCCACGGAAGTCTCAGTCATTTCCTTATATTGCCTGTCCAAAACGCTCATATTGTCCATAACTTACCTACCCCTTTGTTCACAAATAAAAAATATAACAGCCGTTACAATAAAATAAAACCAAGTGGCCGGATTGGAAAACCATGTGGTAAAAAACGATAGTGCCAGATATACAAACCACTGTGCATATATCATATAAAAAACGGCATGCCTTGTACTTCTTATCCACTTTTCAAAGAAAAAGCTTACCGCTCCGAGTATGGCAGAAAACACTCCCACACCGATTATACCGAAATCATAAAAAGCGTCATAAAACAATGTCACCGTCGTAAGTTCGGTCTTATTTACAAAGATCGGAAAATCCACAAGCTTAGGGTATATGAACTTGAGTCCTGAAAGCGCCCAAAGCGGGAAAAGCCCCTTAAGTCCGAAGCTGTGCTTAGGCAACTCCTTAATCAAGGTATCAAGATTGTCATAATTGTTTGCAATATATATATATGGCTGAGTAATAAAAATAGGCAGATTGTATTTCATCTCAAATATGCCGTTAAGATACTCCACATTGTGGCTTCTTGCAACTGTTAAAAGCAGATATACCGGTACAATGATCAGTACAACCGCTATAAAATAAAGAGGTTTTATCTTATCTCTTTTTAGAATAAGCAATGTTACAAAGGCCATCAGTACCGCAAACATAAACTGAAACCTTGAAACACAGAGTATAGGTATCAGCATAGCAACAATATTTGCAAATACAAGGAATACCCATTTTACAGCATTTAACTCCTTCTCCTCACTTAGATATATTATGCTGAGTGAAGGCACAAGAATACAACTCACCGTAAAATAATGTACCCCCGAGACATGAAAGTATGAATACGCATGAGGTACTCCCCTTAAGAAAAAAGGTATAAATCCAAGTTTTATAGCCTCTATGTTAAATGCAACTACTGAAATCATTGCAAGCATCACTATACATATATACAGTCTGTTTTCATTGTTTTTTTCTATGACTCTTGCCTCCTTATTTTTATAAGGATTTCCAAGATATCTCTCCAGCCATTCAAACATCATATAAAAGCATCCGAAAGCCAGACAAAGACAAATCCATGTCGTATTACTCCAAGGTTTTGCCAAATGTGACAGCTTTATTGCTGAAAGCCCCTCTCCTCCTACAAATGCCAATGAAAATATTCCTCGAAGGTTCACTAAAGACTTTGAATATCTGCATTCCTTTATATAAAGATATAGTGCCACTATAATCTGAACAATCCCGGACAGGGCGTATAGCCCCGTCCGGGAAAGTAAATAAGCCAAAAGGCTGCCTATAAGATATATTAACATCCAAGCTCCTCTGATATTTTTTTCAAATACTCTTTAATTTCACTCTCACATCCCATCTCAAGCACCTTATCAACCTTAGCTCTTAAGTCCTTACTGTCACAAAGTGAAACAATCTGTCTTGATTTTAATATACTTGAGGCGGACATGGAGAACTCATCAAGACCCCAAGCCAAAAGCACAGGTACCAGTAAAGGGTCGGCAGCAGCCTCTCCACACATGCCTACCATAATCTTTGCTTTCTTGCCCTCTGTGATGACTCTGTTGATACTTCTCAGTACTGCAGGTGAGAATGCCGAATACAGATTGGCAACCTTTACATTACCTCTGTCTACAGACATTGTATACTGAATCAAATCATTTGTACCGATACTGAAGAAATCCACCTCTTTGGCAAAGAGATCCGCAAGCAATGAAGCCGCAGCGGTCTCAACCATTATACCTACTTCAATATCCTTATTGTATGCAATATTCTTCTCATCAAGTTCAGCCTTTATATTCTTTATAAGAGCTTTAGCCTCTCTTATTTCATCCATTGATGTGATAAGCGGCAACATTATCTTTATATTTCCGAAAGCACTTGCACGAAGTAATGCGCGAAGTTGAGGTATATAGATATCATCCTTTCTGTCAAGACAAAGTCTTATGGCGCGGTATCCGAGGAAAGGGTTTTCGTCCTGTGCAATACCCATATAAGGGATTTCCTTGTCTCCACCTATATCAAGAGTTCTGATGATTACAGGTTTTCCTTCCATAGCTGTAGCTACCTGCTTATAGCTTTCAAACTGCTCCTCTTCAGTAGGCATACATTCTCTGTCCATAAATAAAAACTCGGTTCTGAAAAGTCCTATGCCCTCTCCGCCGTTTTCTATTACCTTTTTAACATCATCAGGGCTTCCGATATTTCCCACTATCTCCACCTGTTTACCGTCTTTGGATACACTCGGAAGTGTCAAATATTTCTTCAGAAGTTTCTTGGCCTCATCATATTTTTTCTTCTTATCTGCATACTCACTCTTCTCGGATTCGCTAGGAAGTATAATAACCTCACCGCTCTCACCGTCAAGTACAATTTCACTGCCGTCTTCAATATCCTGCGGCAAATCAGACAATCCTACTACGGTAGGTATCTCAAGCGCCCTTGCAAGTATTGCGGAATGTGATGTCTTTCCGCCAAACTCAGTCACAATACCAAGTACATTTTCAGGGTTCAGTCCGGCAGTCATAGACGGTGTAAGGTCCTTGGCCACCAGAATACTTCCGTGCGGAAGTGTTGAAAGGTCGCTGCTTTCAAGCCCCATGATCTTCTTGATGAGCCTGTCCTTTATATCTCTCATGTCTGCAGCTCTTTGTTGCATAAGCTCATCATCCATTGAAGCAAATACTGCCGCATACTGATTGCATACCTCTTCCACGGCATACTCGGCACAGACCTTTTCATTCTTTATAAGATTTACCATTTCATCAATAAGCATAGGGTCAGACATAAGCATAATATGTCCAACCAAAATCTCAGCTTCCTTTGCTGAGGCGTTCTTCTCAAGTGACCTTGACATCTCCTCTGTCTCAGCCTTTGTGAGTTCCAAAATTTCCGTAAAACTCTTCACCTCAGACTCAATATCCGAAATATTTCTTTTTACAACCTCAACACTCTGCTCTTTGACTACTTTTGCAATACCGATACCTATGCCCTCGGCTGCTCCTACACCATAAATCTTCATCGTAAACCTCTACTTACTTTACTTCGCCAAAACCGGAATTTATCAAATTCCTTAATGCTTCCATTGCTTCCTTCTCATCTTTTCCCTCACATGTAATAGTGATTACATCACCACATTTTACACATGTGGCAAGTACACTAAGTACACTTTTAGCGTTTGCCGTAGCATCCTTGAATATAATATTTATTTTTGAATCATATTTCAAGGCCTCTTTACACAAACTGCCTGCCGGTCGCAAATGCAGACCGCTCGGATTTATCACCTTCAACTCTTCTGAAACCATGCAAAACCTCCCCTAATTTTCAGCAGATGACGCAGTCTCCGTGCTGCTTTGTTCCGCTACTGTTGTTGTTTCATTTTTTTCACTTGTATGATTTCCTATAATCACATCAAACGGAGTGTATGAATCCACACTCAGCCCTGTAGCAGGCTCAAACTTAAGACTTCCCGTATTACTTCCCGAATTCATCTCGCTTACATCAAGCGTAGCCTTAAGATCGGCATTTGTTACAGACTCAAGGTTTGCACTGAGTCCCGATACCACCACTGTAATCTTTTCAGGAACAATATTTGTCGCCACACCGGGCTTGGCTCCAACTATATTCAAATCGTTTACAGTCAAAGTAAGCGACTTTTTATCAAGCGCCTCCACCTTTAATGTTACATTCACTTTGGTATCTCCTACAGCTGTAACATTAGCCGGCAGAAAGTTCTTTATATCAACAGTTACGTTCACATCTCCTGTCGCACCCTCAACACTAAGTGCACTTGCCGGAACCGTTATAGAATCAAGTCCCTCAAGCACTTCAGGTTGACCTCTTACCTGTATAGACTTTGTAGCACTTTCGGCACCTGTGAACTTATAACCCTGTGCGGCAGTTCCGCCTACATCAAAATTCAGCGCAAGCGTCCTTCCGTTCAACATAACAAGACTGTATCCTACATTATCAAAACTCTTGCTGACTCTGCTGTCCGATATAACGAACGCATTGCCGTTGGCATCAAAATACTTAAGCTCGGCTCTTCCGCTCTCATCACTGTCAAGACCCGTCACGTCTATCTCAACACCTATTTGACTGATCTGACCGATTACAGATACCGGACCCGTAACTACCACATTGGTCTTGTCAAGTTTTACCTCTCCTACAGAAAATCCGTCTGAAGGAGTACCTGTAATCTTTGTGGTAAGTGTGAACTCCTTCCTTTGAAGGTCCTCGATACTTACCCTGACAATACTCGGCTTTGAGGCCACCGCTCCGATTATCAGATCCTTATTATTGACTACCTCTACCGCAATCGGTACGGCACCTGTTATATCATACATGTCTCCAAGGTCTATAGATGCATTAAAGTCGGAAGCCGCTATCCTGCTTTGGTCTCTGCTTCTAACCTCATAGCTTACCGTTACCGAATTAGCTCCCATCAGTGAATATGTCTTACCGGCATCTGTGATAATATTTGCATTTACCACATTCAAAGGTACACTTATGTTCCTTGTCACTATCGGATTTGAAACATTTACCACAATAATCCATACCAAAAATGCTACAGCCAAAGAGCTAATTTTCAAAACAAGATTATTTGTCTTTATCATTACCTCTTCCTTTCAACAGCTTCGACAATAAAGAGACCTTCTTATCTTCCTTACCGTCTTCCAATAAAACGGAAAGTTCTTTCTTCAGCTCCTCACCGTCATTTACCTTTATCAAGTTACCGCCAATCGCTACAGATACCCTTCCTGTCTCCTCGGATACAACTATTGTAACGGAATCAGAAACCTCGCTGATACCTATAGCCGCTCTATGTCTGGTTCCAAGGTCCTTGCTTATCCTCATATTCTCTGAAAGCGGAAGGTAGCAGGTGGCTGAAACTATAGTATTACCGCGTATCAGCACCGCACCGTCGTGTAGCGGAGTGTTGTGCTCAAATATATTTATAAGAAGCTGACTTGAGACTATACCGTTTATCAATATACCTGTCTTTTCTATATAAGCCAGATTCTCATTTCTCTCAATCACTATCAATGCACCGGTCTTCGGTTTTGACATGGTAAAGGCCGCATTTATAAGTTCATCGACAGTGCGCTCACTCATACCGTCTTCACTTGACTTGCTGTCAAAGGCAAAGATATTCATTATATTCTTATTTCCAAGCTGCTCAAGAGCCTTTCTAAGCTCCGGAGCAAATATTATAATAAGTGCAGTAACCGCAATGGTCGCAATCCTTCCCATTATCCACAGTATAACATCAAAATGTAATAAATATGACGCTATGGTAAAGCCTACTATAATCAGCAAACCTTTAAGCAAAGTCCATGCCCTTGTCTTAGTAATCCACGACATTATTTCATATACAATGTATGCAATAATAAGTATTTCAATTACATTTAAAAATTCAATATGTGGAAAATATGAGAGTCCATCACGCATCAAACTCGTGATAATGTTCATTCACTACCCCCATTATTCTTGTTCTTCTTCTTTGTACTGAACGACTGTACCTTTTTGTCTGCGGCTGTAATAGTAATCTTCGGTACAGCTTTGACAAAATAATAATAATCATCATCCTCAAACTGAGCATACTCGGTTCTTGTATAATCCACGGAAAATACAAAGAAGTTGTAGATATAAGCAAAAATTACAGATACTACAAGTCCTATTATAAACTCCAAAAGAGGAAGCGATATATCAAAAATAAAATCTCCTGCAAAAATACTCACCAAAAGAGTGATGGTACCTGCAGCAATCGCAATCTGCCACGCATAATCTATATTTTGCTTATGTACCATATATACTATAAACGTAGCAAGTGCAAATGCAATCAAAAATAAAAGTAAAGTCTTATTGGAAAAAATACCGTTGATTGCCTGTGTATATCTCTGTGCGATATCCACAGATTGAGTATTAGTAAGCAGTCCGATATTTTGCTTTGCAAACAGGCAGGTAAAATAAATAAGTACTCCCGCCAAAATAGGTATAATACTTACCGCACTTCCCATAAGTCCCACTACAAGCGGAATAACATACGGTATCTTGATTGCAAAAAATATGGGAACAAGAATCAAAAGCACACTGTCCTTCTTGCCGAAACTATAGTATAGGAAGATTGTCAGTATAAATATGATTCCCACGATCAGTGCCAACTCAAACGATGCCGTAAACAAGTGTATCAAGAGAAACACCGCAACTATAACAACACCTGCCATATACGGCAAAAAAGCACCTATTACCGACAACACTATCGGTATATGTATTACAGCAAGCTTTGTCTGATATCCCAGATTCATATTGATAAGCATCATAGCTGTAAACAATATTATATATTTAATTCCTTTATCTATTATCGAATAATATTTCGCATAAAAACTCTTTAAGATGTTTCTGAACACATATAGCTGTAGCATTCTAACCTCCGTTATTTGGCAACTTCTCTTTATTGTCAAACTTTTTTCCAAAATAATTCAATCTGTCATTATATATCTTCAAGTCTTTCTGTGCCTCGTCATATTTTTTTGAAAAAAATCTATATGTAATCATCTCAAATGTCAGCAGTCCCAATATATATATCAAAATATATATAACCGAAAGCAATCCTATAGGATTAACACTTGACATCAGACCCTCTAAATTATAAAGTACGGCCAAAACAACTATAAGAGCAAAACAGATAGTATAAACAAAAAAAGACCTAAGCATATGTTTACCCACATAGTCTTCTCTGAAATAATTATCAATCTCAAACATCTGCTCGCCCTTTCGTTTTTTCAATAATGCTAATTCCGTCATCTGTCTTATTTTCTCTTCGTTTAGCATACCTTCTCCCACTAAAAACTAATTAAAATATTTTTATCATTATATCATATCTATGTTTGCATAGCAAATATAGTAAAAAACCGTGCACAAATGTACACGGCTTTTAAAAATACTATTCTCTTACACCTTCAATAATCGTCTTCGCCATGAAATCAAGCATCTCATTGCTCATTCCCGGATAAAGTCCTACCCAGAAAGTATCATTCATTATTCTGTCTGTATTGGTAAGTTCACCTACCACTCTGTACCCTTTTCCTTCAGCTCTCATCTGATCAAAGCAAGGATGCTTTATAAGATTTCCGGCAAAAAGCATTCTGGTCTGAATACCGTTTGACTCCAGCTTGTTTACAAGCTTGGCCCTGTCAACTCCCTCTCTACAAGTAATTAAAAATCCAAACCAACTCGGGTCTGCATTCTTTGCAGGAACAGGCAAAATAATCTTATCTTCCACACATTTTAAGGCATCATAAAGTCTTTTATAGTTTTCTCTTCTTCTTTGTGCAAAGCTCTTGAATTTCTTCAGCTGTGCAACTCCCACAGCCGCCTGAAGGTCTGTAGGCTTTAAGTTGTATCCGAAATGTGAATACACATACTTATGATCATATCCTAAAGGAAGCTCACCGTATTGACGATCAAATCTGTGTCCGCACATATTATCCTGTCCTGAATGACATACGCTGTCTCTTCCCCAATCTCTCATAGACTTTATTATCTTATTTAAAAGCGGATTTGATGTATAAACTGCACCGCCCTCTCCCATCGTCATATGATGTGGAGGATAAAAACTTGATGTTCCTATATCTCCTACAGTTCCGGTAAATTTCTTCTCACCGTCTATAACATAAGTGCTTCCAAGCGCATCACAGTTGTCCTCTATAAGCCAAAGATTGTGCTTTTTACAAAACCTTAATACCGCCTCAAGGTCAAAAGGATTTCCGAGAGTATGTGCTACCATCACAGCCTTGGTCTTTGGTGAAAGCGCTTCCTCAAGCCCTGTTACATCAATATTATATTGCGGTATTGTAACATCCACAAATACAGGTATAGCACCATACTGTATAATAGGAGTTACAGTAGTAGGAAAACCGCAAGCTACAGTGATTATTTCATCACCTCTTTTTACCTGCCTGTCACCTAAAAGCGGTGACGTCAAAGTCATAAATGCAAGCAAGTTTGCGCTTGAACCGGAGTTTACAAGCGATACATACTTCACACCGAATTGCTTTGCAAAGTCACTCTCAAACTCATAAAAATACCTTCCGGCTGTAAGCCAAAACTCCAAAGAGGCATCTACAAGATTTACCATCTCCTCAGAGTCATAAACTCTGGAAGCATAAGTTATCCTGTCCCCCTCCTTAAACTCCTTCTTTTTATTGTGAAAGGCATCGTGATACTCCTTTACCAGTTCAAGTATCTCCCTGCGAGCCTCTTTTTGTGTCTTATTTTTTAACATCTCTCCTCCACTTTTATCTGTCCAAATACTCTAATATCTGCTTTTTTGTAACGGCATCCATATCCTCGCCTTTACTCCACGCCTTATACCATTCCACACTCAGATCAATCGCATCATGCACATTAAGTACAGGTTTCCATCCGTAAACCTTCTTTAACTTATCACAGTTTAACTTAAGGAATCCCGCCTCATGAGGTCCTCCGTCGGACTGAATCTTAAAATCAAAACCCTCTCCCCAGGCTCTCTTAAAACTCTCTACCAAAGTCTTTGCATTTACGCAGTCACTGTCGTCAGGTCCTACATTAAAATATCCCTCAAACCTCTCTCTGTACTGTGACTGTCTCATAACTATATCAAGGTATATAAATAAAGGTTCAAAAACATGCTGAAACGGCCTTATAGAATTTGGATTTCTGATTATCACAGGCTTACCCGATACGGCCGCTCTTACACAGTCAGGTATTATCCTATCCTTTGCAAAATCACCGCCTCCTATTACATTACCCGCCCTTGCTGTAGAAACCGGCAAATCGGCTAAAAAGCTTTTCTTATAGCTGTGTGTAACAAGTTCCGAACATGACTTTGAATTGGAGTAAGGATCATATCCGTCAAGGAAGTCCGTCTCAACATATCCCTTATCCTGTTCTTTATTCTCATACACCTTATCTGTGGTGACATTAAGGAAACTCTTTACACTCTTTGAAAGCCTTACACATTCCATTATATTTACGGTACCCATAACATTGGTCTCATAAGTGTATACAGGTCTTTCATAAGAATCCCTGACTATAGGCTGTGCCGCCATATGAA
>NZ_CALLVU010000155.1 GCF_938015485.1 uncultured Lachnoanaerobaculum sp.
TAACGGTTAAGGACAATACCGAATATCTTGGCGGTATGATAACAGGCTCCGATGTCATTCCTTATCGTCTTGAAAGCAATCTTGAGAGAGTATTTGAAAATCGGACATATAAAAAGTCTGAGCAGACTACTGAAGAAGTAGAAATAAAGAAAAATGAAGCTCACAATTTCAAGATTACAGAAGAAACGCTCCCTGAAAAGTTATCTCCAAGCGAAAGATTAAATCAAAACCTTGAAGCAATTTCCATGCTTAACAGAGTGGAGAGCGGACAAAGAGAGCTTGACAGTACAGCGCAGGAAGTTTTAGCAAGGTATGTAGGCTGGGGCGGACTTTCCGAAGTCTTTGATGAAAGCAAGGGAGGTCAGTGGAAAGAAGCAAGGGCTTTTCTAAAGGAGAACTTATCACATGCAGAATACGAAGCTGCAAGAGAATCTACTTTAACGAGCTTTTACACACCGAAAACCGTAATTGACGGAATATATAAGACGCTTTCGGATATGGGATTTAAACAGGGAAACATTTTAGAACCATCAATGGGCATCGGAAACTTTATAGGCAATATCCCTGATAAAATGAATAAGTCCAAGTTTTATGGCATAGAACTTGACTCGGTAAGCGGTCGAATTGGAAAACTCTTATACCCTGAAAGTGAAGTGCAGATTAAAGGACTGGAAGAAACTTCCTTTTCCAATAACTTCTTTGATGCGGTTATCGGTAATGTTCCATTTGGAGAATACAAGGTAAATGACAGGGAGTATAACAAAAACAACTTCCTTATCCACGACTATTTCTTTGCTAAGTCCATTGATAAGGTTCGTAACGGCGGCATTATCGCCTTTATCACATCAAGTGGAACAATGGATAAAAAAGATGAAAGCGTAAGAAGGTATCTTGCAGCAAGAGCCGAGTTTTTAGGAGCGATAAGACTTCCGAACGACACCTTTAAGGGTGTGGCCGGAACAGAAGTAACTTCAGATATTATCTTCCTAAAGAAAAGGGACAGTATCAGAGAAAGGGATGAGGACTGGATTCACCTTGCTGAAGATGAAAATGGTCTTACCTATAACAAATATTTTGTAGATCATCCTGAACAGGTACTCGGCACAATGCGTGAAGTTTCAGGAAGATTTGGAAACACACTTGCGTGCCTGCCGAAAGAAAATGCCGACTTAAAAGAGCTTCTGACAAAAGCAAGTGAAGAAATATCCAAAGGATCAACTTATGAAGAAATAGAGCTTTTAGATGATGAAATTACTTCAGTTCCTGCAACGGATGATGTCAAAAACTTTTCCTATACCGTTATTGATGGTGAAGTCTATTACAGAGAAAACTCACTTTTCGTAAAGAAAGAAGTAACGGAGAAAAATAAGGAAAAGATTAAGGACTATCTTGAACTGAATACTGCCCTTAAAGATGTTA
>NZ_CALLVU010000156.1 GCF_938015485.1 uncultured Lachnoanaerobaculum sp.
AGTTGTAAAAAACAATGATATGGTGGGTATAGCGCAGTTGGTTAGCGCGCCAGATTGTGGCTCTGGAGGCCATGGGTTCGAATCCCATTATCCACCCTGGACTTCTAATCCATGTTAGGAGTTTTTTTTATAGCGTTGGGTCATCGCCAAGCGGTAAGGCACAGGACTTTGACTCCTGCATTCGCTGGTTCAAATCCAGCTGGCCCAGTTATATAGATGTTAACACTGACACCTACGGGTGTTTTTTTTAAAATAAGCTGTCGGGCTTTGGGAGGTACATATGGACATTATGCCAATTTTTGCAGGTATTGTAGGACTCGTTATTGTAGTGGCGGTTGCGGTATCGGCGGGTACGATGGGGGCTATATTCGGCGCTATAGCCGAAGAAGATGAAGAAGAAGATTTCTAAAAAAGAGGGCCAAGGATTTGTCTTTGGTCCTTTTTTAATGCCTCACTTAACCAAATGTTATGGATAATATAGAAAAAATATATGTTCAAATTTGAGAATAGTGAGCTGTAAAGTTGAAAAAAAGATTATTTTAAAGTATTATGGTAAGAAAATCTTTTTAATTAAGGATTGTAAAACAAAAAGCATTGGAATGTTTAATAAGATAGTAAATAAGTTCATTACTATAGCAGCATTCGGAATGGAGATATATATGAAAGCCAATATAACTTTGATACCGGGTGACGGTATCGGACCGGAGATAATAAGAGAAGCAAAAAAAGTGCTTGAGGCAGTTGCAGATGCATACGACCATGAATTTATATTTACTGAAATAGATATGGGCGGATGCTCTATTGATAAATACGGAGTACCGCTGACGGATGAGGCAATAGAGATTGCAAAGAAAAGTGACGCCGTGCTTTTAGGCGCGGTAGGCGGAGATGTCGGCAACTCAAGGTGGTATGATGTAGCGCCGAATTTAAGACCTGAGGCGGGACTTTTAAAGATTAGAAAAGAACTCGGACTTTTTGCAAATCTAAGACCGGCTACATTATATCCTAAGCTGGTGTCGGCATGCCCTTTAAAGGAAGAAATTGCAGAAAGAGGGTTTGATATGGTGATAGTCAGAGAGCTTACAGGTGGTCTTTACTTCGGTGAGAGATACACTAAGGAGATTGACGGTGTAAAAACGGCTGTAGATACTCTTGTATACAATGAAAATGAGATCAGAAGAGTGGCAAAGGTGGCCTTTGATATCGCTATGACAAGAGAAAAAAAGAAAGTTACAAGTGTAGATAAGGCAAATGTCCTTGACAGCTCAAGACTTTGGAGAAGTATTGTGGAAGAAGTGGCTAAGGAATATCCTGAGGTTACTTTGGAGCATATGCTTGTAGATAATGCGGCAATGCAACTTGTAAAGGAACCGAGACAGTTTGATGTAATGCTTACTGAAAATATGTTTGGTGATATATTATCCGATGAAGCCAGTATGATAGCGGGATCTATAGGAATGCTTCCAAGTGCAAGTCTTGGAGAGGGCAGCTTCGGACTGTATGAGCCAAGCCACGGCTCCGCACCTGATATAGCAGGCAAGAATAAAGCAAATCCGCTTGCGACCATACTTTCCGCAGCAATGTTGCTTAGACATTCTCTCGGGCTTTTAGAAGAGGCACAAAGGATAGAAGATACTATTGATGATGTATTAGACAGCAATTACAGAACATGGGATTTAAAGTCCCCGGGAATAAAGGTGCTTAAGACCTCGCAAATGGGTGATATAGTATCAGAGTGGCTTACCGAAGCAACAGCTATTGATAAAGGCAAAATAGATATAGATGACATATATTAGTATTTGAAAGATTTTTGATAGAAAGAGGAAAAAATGGAGAATTTACGCTCAAACAATATGAAATCAGGTATGCAGCAGGCGCCGAGCAGATCGCTTTTAAACGCAGTCGGCATGACACCTGAAGAGATGAGAAAACCTATAATAGGTATAGTAAGCTCATTCAATGAGATAGTACCGGGACATATAAACTTGGATAAGATATCGGATGCGGTAAAACTCGGAGTGGCAGAGGCAGGCGGAACACCTGTAGTATTCCCTGCGATTGCGGTATGTGACGGTATAGCAATGGGACATATAGGAATGAAGTATTCACTTTGTTCAAGGGATTTGATAGCGGACTCTACAGAGACTGTGGCAATGGCACATCAGTTTGATGCACTTGTAATGATTCCGAACTGTGACAAAACGGTACCGGGAATGCTTATGGCGGCAGCCAGATTAAATATCCCTACAGTATTTGTATCAGGCGGTCCGATGCTCTCAGGAAGAGTAAAAGGAAAGAACACATCACTTTCAAGTATGTTTGAGGCCGTGGGAGCTTACGCTGCAGGAAAGATGAGTGAAGATGATGTAATGGAATACGAGAATAAGACCTGTCCTACCTGCGGTTCATGTTCAGGTATGTATACAGCAAACTCAATGAACTGTCTTACAGAAGTTCTCGGAATGGGACTTAGAGGTAACGGTACAATACCTGCCGTATATTCCGAGAGAATTCGTCTTGCAAAGAGAGCCGGATATGCCGTAATGGAAATGTTAAAAAGAGATATTCGTCCGAGAGATATTATGACAAAGGAAGCATTCATCAACGCGCTTACAATGGATATGGCACTCGGATGTTCCACAAACTCAATGCTTCACCTTCCGGCTATAGCTTATGAGGCAGGTGTGGAGTTAAACGTGGATATAGCAAATGAGATAAGTGCAAGGACACCGAACCTTTGCCATCTTGCACCGGCAGGACATACATATATAGAGGAGCTTAACGAGGCCGGCGGTATCTATGCCGTAATGAAGGAAATATCAAAGCTCGGACTGTTAAATCTTGACTGTATGACGGTTACGGGTAAGACTGTGGGCGAGAATATAAAGAATGCGATAAATCTTGATACCGACGTTATAAGACCGGCTGAGAACCCTTACTCAAAGGTCGGAGGTATTGCGGTACTTAAGGGAAATATAGCTCCGGATTCATGTGTGGTAAAAAGAAGTGCCGTACTTCCTGAGATGCTCAAGCACTCAGGACCTGCAAGAGTATTTGACTGTGAGGAAGATGCTATTACAGCTATAAAGGGCGGCAAGATAGTGCCGGGAGATGTAGTGGTTATCAGATATGAAGGACCTAAGGGAGGTCCGGGAATGAGAGAGATGTTAAATCCTACATCGGCTATAGCCGGAATGGGACTTGATACCACCGTAGCACTTATCACGGACGGAAGATTCTCAGGAGCTTCAAGAGGTGCATCCATAGGTCATGTTTCACCTGAAGCTGCTGTAGGCGGTCCTATAGGACTTATAGAAGAAGGCGATATCATTGATATAGATATCAATGCAAACACTATAAATGCCAGAGTAAGTGAAGAAGAGTTTGCAAAGAGAAGAGAAAACTGGAAGCCGAGACTTAATGAGGTTACAGGTTATCTTGCAAGATACAGAAAGCTTGTTTCAGGCGCTCCGAGAGGTGCGGTTTTAACGGTAGATGAATTATAGGAGGATGTATGGCTAAAATAAGTGGTTCAAAGATAATAGTTGAATGTCTGTTGGAACAGGGCGTGGATACGGTTTTCGGTTATCCGGGCGGTGCAATATTAAACCTATATGACGAGTTATATAAAAATCAGGATAAAATAAGACATATACTTACAAGTCATGAGCAGGGCGCTTCACACGCTGCGGACGGATATGCCAGAGCAAGCGGCAAGGTGGGAGTATGCCTTGCCACCAGCGGTCCGGGAGCTACCAATCTTGTAACAGGTATTGCAAGTGCATATATGGATTCCATACCTATGGTTGCCATTACCTGTAATGTAGGTAATAACCTGCTTGGAAAGGATTCATTCCAAGAGGTGGATATATCAGGTATAGTGATGCCTATAACAAAGTACAGCTTTATAGTAAAAGACGGCAACAAGCTTGCCGATACCATCAGAAGAGCTTTTAAGATTGCAGTTACAGGAAGACCGGGTCCTGTACTTATAGATATTACAAAGGACGTCACAGGAGACAGTTTTGAATATGAGTACAAAGAGCCTGAGAAGATAAGCCCTAAGGCTGATGTAAGTGAAGAAGATATTTTGGATGCCGTATCACTTATAAGAAATTCAAAAAAACCATATGTTTTGGTAGGTGGCGGAGCAATCCTTTCGGAAGCAAGCGAAGAACTCAGAACCTTCGTTTCAAAGATAGACGCACCTGTAGCGGATACACTTATGGGTAAGGGAGCTTTTGACGGCTCCGACCCGAAATATACGGGAATGGTAGGAATGCACGGAACTAAGACAAGTAACCTCGGAATAACCGAGTGCGATTTGCTTATTGTAATAGGTGCAAGATTCTCGGACAGAGTAATAGGTAATGCAAAGAAGTTTGCAAAAAATGCGAAGATTTTGCATATAGATGTGGACGCGGCTGAAATCAGCAAGAATATCAAGGCACATTACAGCTTGGTGGGCGATGCAAGACTTATCTTAAGAAAGCTTAATTCAAGACTTGATCCGCTGCATCATGATGAGTGGATTGCACATATCGAAAGATTAAAGGATATGTATCCTATCAGAACAAACAAGCAGGGACTTACAGGCGAGTACATCATAGAGACTATAGATAAAAAGACAAAGGATGACACCATCATCTGTACAGAGGTAGGTCAGCACCAGATGTGGGCCGCACAGTTTTATAAGTTTAAGCATCCGAGAACACTTATAACATCGGGCGGACTCGGAACAATGGGCTACGGACTTGGAGCATCTATAGGTGCCAAAGTGGCCGAACCTGATAAGACTGTAGTCAATATAGCGGGTGACGGGTGCTTCAGGATGAATATGAATGAGATAGCTACCGCTACAAGATATGATATACCGATTATACAGGTTGTTATCAACAACCATGTGCTTGGAATGGTAAGACAGTGGCAGAATCTCTTCTACGGTAAGAGATATTCACAGACTGTATTAAGAGACAAGGTCGATTTTGTAAAATTGGCTGAGGCTATGGGGGCAAGAGCAAAGAAGGTTACTACAAAAGAAGAGTTTGATGCCGCATTTGATGAGGCGCTTAAGTCAAATACCACTTTTGTTATTGACTGTGAGATTGATTCTGATGAGAAGGTATTTCCGATGGTATCACCGGGAGCTGCCATATCAGATGCATTTGATGAAAAAGATTTGAAGTTACATCCGGTAAAATAATACAAAGAATCTACCTTCGTAGGTTTTAATATAAGTTATAAGGAGATTATCATGGGAAGAGTTTATAATTTCAGTGCGGGTCCCGCAGTACTTCCGGAGGAAGTTTTAAAAGAGGCTGCTGCAGAAATGCTTGATTATAAAGGCAGCGGAATGTCCGTTATGGAGATGAGTCACCGCTCCAAGGTATATGAAGAGATAATAGAAGAAGCCGAAAGAGATATCAGAGATTTGTTAAACATCCCTGATAATTATAAAGTGCTGTTTTTACAGGGCGGCGGACATACACAGTTTGCAATGGTTCCGATGAATCTTATGAAGAACAGGAAAGCCGACTATATCATCACAGGACAGTGGGCAAAGAAAGCTTTTCAGGAAGCAAAGATGTATGGCGACGTAGTGGCTGTAGCATCAAGTGAGGATAAGACATTCTCATATATTCCGGACTGCTCCGATTTACCTATAAGAGAAGATGCGGACTATGTATATATCTGTGAGAACAATACAATCTACGGTACAAAGTTTAAGACATTGCCGAATACAAAGGGCAAGGATTTGGTAGCGGACGTGTCATCATGCTTTTTGTCCGAGCCTATGGATGTGAATAAGTACGCTCTTATCTGGGGCGGTGTTCAAAAGAATGTCGGACCTGCAGGAGTGGTAATCGCAATCATAAGAGACGATTTGGTGACGGATGATGTACTTGAGGGTACACCTTCAATGCTCAGATATAAAATCCATGCCGACAACAAGTCACTTTATAATACACCTCCTACATACAACATATACATCTGCGGTAAGGTGTTCAAGTGGATAAAATCACTTGGAGGACTCGCAGCTATGAAGAAGAGAAATGAAGAGAAGGCAAAGATCTTATATGATTTCCTTGATTCATCAAAACTCTTTAAAGGCACTGTAAGAAAGGAAGACCGTTCACTTATGAATGTACCTTTTGTTACAGGAGATAAGGAACTTGATGCCAAGTTTGTAAAAGAGGCCGAGGCAAACGGATTTGTAAACTTAAAGGGACACAGAAGTGTAGGCGGCATGAGAGCCAGCATTTACAACGCTATGCCTAAGGAAGGCGTAGAAAAGCTGGTTGAATTTATGAAGAAGTTTGAACAGGAAAATGCATAAGGAGATATAATGAAAAAGATACATTGCCTAAACGCTATCGCAAGTGTGGGAACAGATATATTTGACGAAAACTATGAGCTTACAGACAACATAAATGAAGCGGACGCAATCATGGTAAGGTCTGCAGCAATGGGAGATATGGAATTTTCAAAAAATCTCCTTGCAATTGCCAGAGCCGGTGCCGGTGTAAACAACATTCCGCTAGATAGATGTGCAGATGCCGGAATAGTGGTATTTAACACTCCGGGAGCCAATGCAAACGGCGTAAAGGAACTTGTAATATGCGGAATGCTTTTGGCTGCAAGAGATGTCGTAGGCGGCATTGAGTGGACAAGAAGCATCAAGGATTCCGATACCATTTCAAAAGATGTGGAAAAGGGTAAGAAAAACTTTGCAGGCGGCGAGATAAAGGGCAAAAAGCTCGGTGTAATAGGTCTTGGAGCGATAGGTGCCGAGGTTGCCAATGCGGCGGCATCACTCGGACTTGAAGTACTGGGATATGACCCGTATATTTCCGTAAACTCCGCATGGAGACTTTCAAGAAAGATAAAGCATATCACAGATATCAACGAGATCTTCAAAGATTGTGACTACATCACACTTCATGTACCGCTTACAAATGATAACAAAAGTATGATCGGCAAGGATTCCATAGCCGAGATGAAGGACGGAGTTGTTATCCTCAACTTTGCAAGAGATTTACTTGTAGATGACGATGAGATGGAGAAAGCTCTTGAGAGCGGAAAAGTTGCAAGATATGTTACCGACTTCCCTAATACAAAGTCTGCAAAGATGGAAAAGGCGATAGTTATACCTCATCTCGGTGCTTCAACTCAGGAGAGTGAGGACAACTGCGCTGTGATGGCCGCAAATGAGCTTGTGGATTACCTTGAAAACGGTAATATCAAGAACTCTGTGAATTTTCCAAGCTGTGATATGGGAGCATGTCAGGTTGAAGGAAGAGTTGCAATCCTACACAAGAATGTTCCGAATATGATCGGTCAGATTACATCCGCATTTGCAAAAAACGGTTACAATATTTCAGACCTTACAAACAAGTCAAAGGCATCAAGAGCATATACACTTATTGATATAGAGAGTAAGGCGAGTGAGAAACTGGTTGATGAGTTAAATGCCATTGACGGAGTTTTGAAAGTAAGAGTTATAAAGTAATTACAGGAAATAAAAGACTACTATGAACTTTATCCTGATATCTATACTGACGGTCATTGAGGCTGGGAGCCGCATTTTATTCTGATAGGTGAAATAGAAGAAATCATAGAGTAATCAATATGTCATTAAAGGGGATAAGCTCTTTATAAGAAGAACTTATCCCCTTTGTGTACAAGAAATATTAAAATCTGAAACTGAAAATATATTATATATCCAATTTTTCTACAATCTCTCCGGTTGCTTCTTTTAACATAATCTTTTCAACAACGCTTTCTCCCAGATAATGTGAAAATGAAGTCAAGTCTTTTGATACTTCAAATATAATATTATGTTTGATACTGTTTGTATCAAAACTGAAATCATACTTATTTTTATTATTCCAATAATTCCAATTCACATCCGTCCTTTCATAGTAGACATAATTTTTCTTTTTAGTAATATAAACCCTTTTATTTGTAAGCGATTTTTTGTCTTCAGATATAAATATATCTGAATATATCTTTATTCCGTCAAACAGTTTATATTCTTTGATTCTGTCATTTGAAACATTTAATTTTATCTCGGTATACTCCATAGTTCCACCTCTTTATTTTGCCGACACTACTCACAATATTATACTATTTACAAGTGTTCTTTTCTACTGTCAAAATTTTATAACAGCACATAGGAATATATGACTTTACTTTAAGAACCTTCATTATATAATATTGCTTGTTGTTACTACATTTGATAGAATACTCTGAAGAGATTTAATAAAAACTTAGGGAGAGACAGATGGCTATAGTAAAATCTTTTAAATGTGTAAGACCGAGAGAGGATATGGCAGAACAGGTGGCATCATTGCCATATGATGTATATGACAGAAAAGAAGCAAAGGCGGCTGTAGCAGGCAAACCGTATGCCTTTTTAAATATAGACAGACCGGAGACGGCATTTGACGATGACTTTGATATGTACTCAAAAGAGGCTTATAAGCATGCAAGAGATTTGTACAATGAGTTCAAAGACAAGGGCATATATGAAGAGGACGTCTGTGACAGCTATTACCTGTATGAGCTTACAATGAACACAAGAAGTCAGATAGGTATAGTGGGGCTTGCAAGTGTAGACGATTATTTGAACAACATTATAAAAAAGCATGAGAATACCAGAGAAGAAAAAGAAATTGACAGGATAAATCATGTGGATACACTGGACGCACAGACAGGACCTATATTCCTGGCATACAAGGCAAACGATAATTTACAAAAGATAATCTCACAAAATACTAAAAATGTACCTCTGTATGATTTTGTATGTGAGGATAATGTAAGGCATAGAGTGTGGAAAGTTGCCGGAGAATATAATAAACAGATAGCTGAATGCTTTGAAAATATCTCGGCACTGTATATTGCGGACGGACATCACAGAGCGGCTTCCGCCGTAAAGGTGGCATTAAAGAGAAGACAAAAATATAATGATAAGAATGCCGAGTACAACTACTTTTTATCTGTTATATTTGACGAGAGACAGCTGCATATCCTTCCTTACAACAGAATAGTCTTAGATTTGAACTTAAAGAGTGAAAATGAGATACTTGAAAGTATATCGAAAAATTTTGATATAAAAGAATACCCTGTGCAAAAAGAAATTGCAAACAGACATGAGTTCGGTATGCTTTTTAAAGATAAGTTTTATATTCTTAAAGCTAAGGAAGATATTATAGCACACGACACCATAAAGAGTCTGGATGTATCCATATTGCAGGATTTTGTGCTTGAACCGATATTCGGTATAAAGGATCCGAGAACGGATAACAGAATAAAGTTTGCAGGCGGTATAAGAGGCGTGGAGTTTTTAGAGAGTGAGCTTAAGTGCGGAAGAGGGAAAGTTGCATTTTTGATGCATCCGACTTCTATGAATGAGCTTTTTGCAGTGGCGGATGAAAACAAGCTGATGCCTCCTAAGTCCACATGGTTTGAGCCTAAGTTAAGAAGCGGAATCTTTATTCATGAAATATGATGAAAATTTTCATATTATTTTGCCTGTAGATAAGTATGAAAGTATGGTAGAATTTTGGTTACATTCTGCAGGAGGCAAGATATTTAAAAAGAAGCTTAACGATTTTGCAAAGCTGATGAATGTTCACTTCAATATGGTCAGGATAAAGAATGTAAAGAATATATGGGGAAGTTGTTCCTCAAAGAAAAATTTGAATTTCAATTTCAAACTGTTTTTCCTGCCTGAGAGATTGATAGATTATGTATGTGTACATGAGCTTGCACATTTAAAGCAGATGAACCATTCCAAAGCTTTTTGGGATGAAGTGGCAAAACAGATACCTGACTATAAGCAAAGAAGAGAAGAGTTGAAAAGATATATTTAGGAGGATAAATGACAAAGGAAGAGTTCCTTGAAGGACTGAAAAGAGCCTTGTTTTCGACAGGTTCACAGTCTCTTATAGAATATAATTTAGACTACTATTCCTCATATATTGACGGAGAGATTGCAAAAGGAAGAAGCATGGATGAGGTCATGAATGAACTTGGCGACCCGAGGCTTATCGCCAATTCAATAAAAGTGGCTGAAGGTTACAGTGACGTGTTTGTAGGACTTGAGGATGAAGTTATTGAGGAAAGTACCGATAACTACAGAGAGAATTCGGATTATGAGTTTAAGAATAAAGGCTTTGATAAAGATTATGAGGACAGCCACGAAGAAAACGGTGCTTTCAAAATCTATAACATGACCGGCAAGAGTTTGATACTTCCTTTAATTATTGTGTTGGCAATACTTATACTTGTAGTGGTCGTTATAGTGGCGGTATTTTCATTTTTGGCACCTGTACTCCTGCCGATAATAGCGGTGCTTATAGCGGCAGGACTTATAAAAGGGATTGTAGATAATAAAAACAGGCACTAAGTTGTTACAAAAGTGTTACATAATTTAATAATTTAAAGATTTCAAGGCCAAAAACTCAGGCTGTAAATAGGTATCCGTAATACCTTTACAGTGGATAAAAGACAAAAATATTGTGATTTTATTTCAGTGCAATATATATTTATTTACAAGTTTGATTGATGTGTGTCAACATTGGATTGGCCTTTTTGAAATAAAATTTGTAAGAGTTTAACAATAAAAGGGTATAAATATCGTCGATTGATGGTATTTATACCCTTTTTCACTAATGAAAACAGATATAGAAAAAATAATTCAAATTACATATAAAAAGCTTGACATATGGATGGTGTAAGCTTATACTATGTTTTGTAACAATTACTTAACAAACATAAACGTTTGTAATTATTAGAGATTTTAATACCGACTTAAGTCGGTTTACCATAAAAGGAATAAGGAGCCTAAAATGAATAACACAAGAAAACTTTTAATCGGAATACTTTCAGCAATGACTATAACCACTCTTTCACCTGTTACATCTTTTGCAACAACAGTGAGAAAGATTACTTATCAGTACGGACAGAGCATTATGAGCGGTCCTGCACTTAAGAGCGGTACATATATAGCAACAGTTGAGGTAGGCTCACTTGATATCTACAAGAGCATGACATCAAATGAGACAATCGGTAAGGCAAGCAGGGGAGATGTATTCCAGATACTTGAAGATATGGGCAGCGGTTATGCAAGAGTTTCTTACAATGATGTTGAAGGATATATGTCAATAAAGACGGGCGACGCTTCTATAGAGGAGCTTGAATCTGTGGAGGCTGCGGCAGCTTCAGCTACACAAAAGATAATGGAGACAAAGTCTGCAAACAGGAGAGAAGAGATTGTAAATTTTGCTAAGAGTTTCGTAGGCGGAAGATATATATATGGCGGTACAAACCCTTATATCGGAGCTGATTGCTCAGGTTTTGTAAAGTATATCTTGGCAAATGCAGCAGGTGTAGGTCTTCCAAGAACATCTTCAGAGCAGTCTACAAGAGGTACTACAGTAGCAAGTGCGGACCAGTTACAGCCCGGAGATCTTATTTTCTACGGTTCAGGCAGATCTGTAAGCCATGTTGCTATGTATATAGGCGACGGAAAGATAGTACATGCTTCATCTGCAAGAACAGGAATCAAGATTTCAAATTATAATTACAGACCTATCATTCGTATGGCAAATGTTATAGGTTAATATTTCACCCCTCGTATGAGGGGGATTTTTTATATATTGAATTTAAACAAAGAGCATAGTTTTTTATTGTAGTATAAACCCATTCTTTGTGTTAAACTATGTTTATAAAGAAAATAAAAAGATTAGACGAGGAAGGGTATTATGGTTGAACTTGGTTTGAAGGAAAGGGAAGGTCTGGCGGAGTTGGCGACAGACGATATCTTAGTTAGACAGGCACTTGACGGAAAATGTGGAAGAGTCTGGGTACCTGCTACAGGTGCAGCTTCATACTGTGTTATAAAAATATACCACTATATGTATATATTGGGAGTTACTCCGAAGAAAGACAGAGCTGTATCTTTGTGGGGGACTATAGCAAGACATGGAGAAGGATCATATATTATCCCTACTTCAGAGTCTTGGATAGACTGGCTTGTAGAGAATATAGATTGCAGATACAGAAACTTTTCAAGATATCTTTTACAGTTTAAAGGTATAAAAAACAGAGAACTGCTGGTAGAGTTAAACGGTGCATTGGAAGAAGGACTTACTATAGATAAAGTTAAGCCTGATGAATACGAAACTCTCTCAAACGATATGTGGAGCGAAGACTTCTCAGCCTGCTTTGAAAACAGTGAGGACTTTAAGAAGGATGCACTCGGATATATGGTATACAAAGGCACTGAAGCTGTAAGCGGATGCATGGGCAGAGTATACAGTGATGATTTTATGGAGCTTGTATTTGCTACCAATCCTGAATATAGGAGAAGGAATCTTGCTCTTACAGCGGCATCCAATGTTTCATTTAATCTTGAAGACAATAAGATAAATCCATATGTGGATGTGAGAAATCAGCATTCGGTGGAACTTGCTTCAAGAGTCGGGTTTGAATTTATAAAGGAGTACCAGGTATTCCAGATTTATAATTCGGATGATGAGATTTGAATTTAATATAGGGGTGGCGAAAGTCACCCCTATATTTATGTTAATAAATATTTACACAGGTGGGATAAATGAATAAGATAAGTCTTGCAAAACGCCTCAATAATAATAAAAGAGGATATTTGATAATCAATGCCAATCAGGGCAAACATAAGCCGGCGATGATTGAAGACGTTGAAAATGAGTATGATACACTTGCAAAACTTTCAAAAAATATATTAAAGAATGCACTTGTTATAGGTTTTGCGGAAACGGCAATAGCGATAGGAGCGACTCTGGCAAGCAGTTCCGGAGCCTATTTTATGCAGACAACCAGAGAAAACATATGTGCAGAAAATGAGTACATATATTTTACGGAGGCACACAGCCACGCCACGGAGCAAAGAATTGTGCTTGCCGATATGAAAGAAATCTATGATAAGATTGAGAGAATAGTATTTGTAGAAGATGAGATAACTACAGGCAACACGATATGGCATTGTATAGAGGAGATAGAGAGTATATTTAAGGGAAATAAAAAATATGCGATAGCACCGCTTACAAATACACTCTCAAAAGAGCGAAAAAAGTTTTTTAAAGAAAGAAATGTGGAGATTGTCTATATACGAGATATAAATAAAGAAAGCTTTGAAGCCGATGTGCTTGATACCGTCACGGACGGAGATGTATCTAGAATAGAAAATGCTCCGAAAGAAAACAATATAAAATATATAGATTTTAAAACAGATATAAGAACAAGAAGACTGTTAAATATAAAAGATCTTGATAATGAAATAATAAGGTTGGAAGAGTACCTGGAAAAAAATATAGATATAAATACTTTGATAAAGGGTAAAAATACCGTCACGGTACTTGGAACGGAAGAGTTTATCTATGTGCCGCTTAAGTTGGCACAGTACATATATGATAATGCTGATAAGTCAAGTAAGGTCTATGTACATTCTTCCACCAGAAGTCCTATTGAAGTGTCAAAGACAAAGGACTATCCTCTGCATACAAGATATGAGGTGGAGAGTATATATGACAAAAACAGACAGACATATATCTATGATCTTAAGAAGAGTGATATATTCTTTTTAGTCAGTGACGGCAAAGATAAGAACGGTGAAAATGATATATTAAAGGCAATAAAACTTGCCGGCAATAAAGATATATATTTTATCAGGTGGGATAATGAACAGCAGTTATAAAAATGAGGATGTAATATTCCTTTTAAAGGATGTTACCGGAATGGTGGAACCTCTGCCAAGCAAGGAGAGAGAAAAACTTATACAGTCGGGAATGCATTACAGTGAAATGCTTCCGATAGAATATATTCCAAGTAAGGAATATATGGACATATACTTTGATTCGTTACAAATCTTCGGGCAGGCCATGGCGGATGCGCTGGGTTCACTTGCGGACAAGATAGTGAAGAGTCGCGGTAAGAATATTGTGCTTGTATCACTTGCAAGAGCGGGTACCCCTATAGGAATACTTTTAAAAAGATATATAAACCTGAAGTATAATATGGATTTGCCGCATTATTCAGTATCCATAATCAGAGACAGAGGTATTGACGACAATGCTATGAAGTATATTTTAAAGCGCCATCCTGCAAAGGATATACTTTTTGTAGACGGGTGGATCGGAAAGGGCGCAATACTTAAGGAATTAAAGAAGGCGGTAAAAAACTATGAAGGCGTTTCGCCTGAACTTGCGGTGGTATGCGACCCGGCAGGTGAGACAGTACTTACGGGAACCTACAGTGATATATTTATTCCAAGCTCTGCACTCAATGCTACGGTATGCGGACTGGTCAGCAGGACATTTTTAAGAAGTGATATAATAGGTGAAAATGATTTTCACGGAGCACTGTATTATAAGGAATATATAAATCAGGATTTAAGTTATCATTTCATAGACGAGATACAAAAACTTTTCAGAACTCATAAAGATACTACGGATATGCCGAAGACAAAAGGAATCACCGAGGCACAAAATCAGGCAAAGAGATTTTGTATAGAGGATATAAACTTGATAAAGCCGGGTATAGGAGAGACTACAAGAGTGCTGTTAAGAAGAGTACCGTGGAAAGTTCTTATAGATGAGAGATATAAAGACGACAGAGAGCTTCGCCATATAGTCAGACTGGCAAAAGAAAAAGACAGTGAAATAGAGTATACAAGATTAAACAATTATAAATGTATGGGCATTATAAAAAAGATGAAAGACATATAAGGCACTTAAAGGGAGATGCGAAAAAACTCAATCAATTTTTTCACATCCCCCTTTAAATCAATATTTCTTTACGCCGAAGTACTTTGCAAGGAATATAATCTGCATTGCCCAGCTGTAGTGGATTTTCGGTTCATTCATTCTGGTGTCGTTTACATTGGCACGGACCTGATATATCTTCTTATCATCCAACACACTCTGTGCATCGTCATAGTCAATACTTGACACCTTATAAGCGTCATTGACAATGGAAATCTGCTTAGGGTGGACTACAGTCTTGCCTACAAAACCGTTCATCTTATCAAACTCGATTTCCTTTAAAAGTCCCTCTTCCCAACCTATACCGGCATAATATTCAAAAGCGGGAGCACATAGTATATAGTCGGTTGCAAATACCGTTACGATGTCGGCTAAAAGTGAAGCCACAGGGGAGCTCTGATAAATATTTTCGTCAACTCTTCTTCTTACACAAAAAGAGTTTAGTACACTGCCTGTTGCAACAAGTACATTGAGTATATAGTCCTCATATGTGGCAAGTTTTTCCTTGATAGAATACAGGTCGATATATCTGCTTTTTAAGTCAAGAAGCGCCATGCCGTCAAGCTCGGGTAGAATATATACAGGGGTGGAAAGTACCGAGTTGATACGCTGCATTTCATAGATATACACATCCGCATTCGATACGGAAAAGTCAGGCAGTATAAATCCGGTGATAAGATCAAGTAAGCTTCCGAACTTCTTGTAAAGATGTGCGATATGTGCTGTGGAAAGGACTCTTATAAAGAGCTTGGGTATATAGAAATTTCTCTCCTTCTTTGCAACAAAGAGCTTGTCCAAAGTCTTTATAAGGATATTCTCAGCCTTGTCGGCTTCAGCATCATTGCTTGTCGTATCAAATGAAAATGCTAAAGAAAATGGAATATTAAATTTTTCAAATATTATATCGTCAATAATATTTGTATTGTCGGCAGCGGTGTAAAGCAATGCACCCAAGCTATAGTAAATACCGGAATCTTTCATAGTCTTCCCCTGTCAAAAAATATAAAATTACAAATGAGCTTAAGATTGCAAGGATAAAACGGCCGCTTATTTCGTCTGCGGTCTTTTATACGGGGCATCTTGAATATAGGCTTATTATTGGTATAATTATAGCATAGAAAAGTTATAAAACAAAGAAAGAATTCAATGGAGTAAATATGTTTAAGTACAGGTTGAATCCTATAAATATAAACAGCTATATGGAGTTTGGCAGTATAAGAGGCGGCAAAAACGGCGATATAAGAAACACTTATGCGGTCAAGTTTGGCGGGGCGTCTGAAGGTGCTGAGAATGAAATAAACGACCTTTTAAAATATCTGTCAAAGGAGATGAGAGAGGGCAAAATATATTATAAATATATTGATTCACTTCATATAAACAGTGATTGCATGAGCATAAAAACGGCTTATGAAAACTTTGTAAACACCGGTCATATAGATATTTTAAAGGCAAATATCTCAGAGAGCGAACTTGTAGTTGCAATAAAAGAAATTGAGAATCTGCTGCACAAATATAAGAAGAATCTGACAGATACAATACAAAAAAATATAATGGTAAAGCTTTTGTATTGGTTGTGTGAAAACTTTTCGGATGTAAAAACTGACGGAGATAAGAATATAAAGGTGGTGGCAAAAAACATAGATAAGGAGTCTGAAATCTATTTTTTTGTATTCCTGAATCTGCTTGGAATGGATGTCTGCCTTTTACAGTACTCAAAAGATACCGATATCCTGAAGGATTATTTTTACACTAAAAGGATGGGAGATTTTATTGAGGATAAATTGGTACTGAAACCTTATGAAATACCTGAGAGTACAGAAAATAAAGTTATTAAAAATGTCCCGACAGCACAGGGTAAAGAAGACTGCAGAGTGAGAATAAGCCTTGCATCAATAAGAAGAAAAGACAGAGATAATAAAGAAATAAAGACTGAAGCAAGTGAGATAAATTCACATACGAAAGTTGTAGCTGATACGGCGGTATCCTCTGCAGGCACAAATATGCCGAGGTCGAGTATAAAGACAGACAGGGAGCTTAGCTATATTGAGCTTGCAAAACTCTCAACCTCAATTGTAATGATTGCGATATATGACAACAGACAAAAGATGCTTGGCACAGGTTCAGGTATAATGATAGGAAAAGACGGTTTTATACTGACAAACAACCATGTAATCAGAGGCGGTTACTATTTTGAAGTAAGGATTGAAGATGACGAGAGGATTTATAAAACCGATGAGGTGATAAAGTATAATCAATATCTTGACCTTGCCATAATAAGGATACCAAGAGTACTTGAGCCACTAAGACTTTTTGACGGAAGAGAGAAACTTGTCAGAGGGCAAAAGGTGGTGGCTATAGGCAGTCCGCTGGGACTTTTCAATTCGGTTTCGGACGGCATCATATCAGGTTTTAGAAATATCGACAATGTGGATATGATACAGTTCAGCGCACCGACATCGCCCGGTTCATCAGGCGGTGCAGTCTTAAATATGTTTGGAGAGGTAATAGGAATAAGTACGGCAGGATTTAGTGAAGGACAGAATATAAACTTGGCGGTACCGTATGATGCCATATATGGATTTGCAAAAAGCTTTATAAGATAATACTTGAAAGGGGATAATATATGCTGTTGCATCAAAAGATAAAAGAAGTTGATGATTTTTTCAAAAGACTTAGTATGAGAAAGCCCAGAGGAGTCTACTTTTACAGGATAAACTCATATGACGAAACAATACTGGAATTTATCAGAAAATATTATGAATTGGCAAAGAAAGACGGAGCAATAATTGACACACATATTGAAAATCCTACAGCGGACAATATCTCATATTTTAACGAGATTATAGGTGACAGATATGTACACGGACCGGGCTTTATAGCGGATGCCCTTAAGAGATGGCTTCCAAGAATCAGAGACTATGAGAGAGCGTCTATGGCTGACGGCATCTTTGATACTTTGGAGGTATTAAGGCGTCAGGGTAAGAATATAGAGATATTGAAGAACAACTTCACAAGAATAATGTGTTGGCTTTACTATAACTTTTATAACATTATGGAAAGGCTTGGAAGTGAGGATATACCTAAGATTATTTTCTGGGGCAATGTAAACTTCTCGGAGCTTTCCACATTAAATATATTATCAAATGCAGGTGCGGATATTATACTCTTGCAACCCGGAGGTGACTCACAGTATTTGTCGATAGACCCGAAGTCGCAGTTTTCAATTGATTTGAAGATGGGAAGTGAGGACTTTCCGCCGGGATTTAATCTCGATTGGCTGCTTAAACTGTATGAGGATGATAAGAACAGAAAGATGCTCTACAGCGGAAATGTAAGTATAAAGCCCAATACCAACGCATGGCTTAGCGGAGATATCTTTGAGGATTTGAAAAATATAAAAAGAGGTGAGGACACAGCATTTTTTTACAACATGTTTGTAAGGATAAACGGTTGTGACGACAGAAACAATTATACCAATGAACTCTACCTTCTCTACCAGGATTTGAAGAGGGCAAACAGAAAAGTACAGGTGATAAACAACAGTATCACAAATCCTAGCGTGGATGAGATAGCCAAGATAAAAAGGGGCAATTATGCCAATGAAAATCAGCTTATACTTGACCTTAAAACCAATATCAAGTTCACAAACAACGTGTTTTTAGATGTTGCAAGAGACGCCTTTGTAGACACTATGATTGAGACAAGTAAGCTTATGAACATGGACCTTAACAAGATAATGAATAAGGGCATATATATACTCTGCTGGATTAACAGATATATTGTGGAGCTTATTAACGGCATGGATATACATTCACCCACACCGATACTTATATACTTCGGAAGCGTGGAGAGTGATACGGAATGCCTGTTTTTAAAGATGGTGTCCAAATTGCCTATAGATGTTGTGATATTCAACCCTGAAAAGCTAAAAGATAAGCTTGAAGATAAGAACCTTTATGATATACGCTTTGAAGAGACTTTGAAAATAAGAGAGTTCCCGACAGACAGCGTAGGGCTCAGTATAAGTACGACCGCGCGTAATGCTGAAAGAGATTTGGACAGCATGATGTATTCGGATACGGGAATGTATAGGGATATGCAGTTTACAAAGGCAAATGTAATAATACTGTCGACCACCTATGAGGAGATAGCAATTTATTGGAAACAGGAAGCCAGATTCAGACCGAACTTCTCCACAGTTGACAATGTGGTAAATATCCCTGTGATATGCGCAAAGGCCTCGGGTGTACCGAATTCGGATATAGATGCATATTTTGGTAAGATAAAGGATCTTTTGACGGATACCACACTCTTATATAAGAATGAGAATATCTACAAGGGCAATGTAAGCGTTGCTGCAGGTGTGACCTCATTTTATAAGAACAACAGGCTTGATAAGGAAGCTATAAAAAAATGGGACGGTTTTAAATATGATTATTTAAGAGCTGAGACTCAGGACTACATTTTGGATAAGCTTTCGGAGCTTTTAAAGAGTAAGGTGATAGTCGGAACAGGGCAAAACGGAACGGAATATAAGATTATTACAATTGTTTTAGATTTACCTAAGGAAATTTTAAGATTTATACAGAGCTTTGATTTTACAAAATGCCCGCCAAAGCTTATAATAGTAAATACAACGGAGAGCATAATTTCGTTGGAAGATAGTATAATTGTTGCCTTTTTGAATCTGATAGGTTTCGATATATTGTTTTTTGTACCTACAGGATATGACAATACCGGCAAATATTTCAACAATCAGATAGTAAAGGAACATATAATAGGCAATTATCTTTATGATGTGGCTATACCTGATTTCAGTAGGCTAAAGTCCGGCAATAATAAGAAAAAATCATTTTTTGCCAGACTTTTTGGTTAATAAAACTATAGGCCTCTGTGTCTGCGGTTTTTAAAGCACAGAGCAAGGAGGAAAAAATGGGACTTGATTTTACAAAAGCAAAACAGAGTGAAGCAAGCGTAGTGACAGATACCGCTGTAGAAGGTGAGACATTACCGGCTACAACTCAGACATTTGATATTGCGGTAGAGTCTGAGAAACTAAGAAACGATTTGGTAAATTCGGCAGAGGTGGATGCACTTGTAAGCAAGATTGAACTTGACAATCTTGACAGTATTGTAACCTTCGGAGGAGAGGTGGCTACCGAGATATCCAAGTCGTCGGATTTGGTACTTAACAGTATGAATATCGCTCAGATTGAAGAGACATCCAAGATGCTCGGTGTACTTACCAATATCATGAGCAAGTTCGATATTGAAGAGATTAAGCAGGATCCGGGTCTTTTTGACAAGCTCTTCGGCGGTATCAAAAAGCAACTTGATAAGATAATGGCAAAGTATCAGACCATGGGCGGAGAGATTGATAAGGTATATGTAGAGCTTAAGGGCTATGAGGGTGAGATCAAAGAGACCAATAAAAAGCTCAACACAATGTTTGACTCAAATGTGAACTATTACCACGATCTGCTTAAGTATATTTTGGCAGGCGAGCAGGGTTGTAAAGAGCTTGAAGCGGCTATCGCGGACAGAACCGCAGAGATGGAGCGTACAGGTGATAAGTCCATACAGTTTGAGCTTACCACTCTTAACAATGCACTTATGATGCTTGAGCAAAGAACACAGGACCTTAGAGTGGCGGAGAATGTGGCTATGCAGACAATTCCTATGTTAAAGACAATGGAGTTCAGCAATATAAACCTGATAAGAAAGATAAATTCGGCTTTCATTATCACATTGCCTATATTTAAGCAGAGTCTTGCACAGGCTATTATGTTAAAGAGACAGAGATTGCAGGCTGAAGCACTCTCAGAGCTTGATAAGAAGACAAATGAGATGATTTTAAAGAATGCAACCAATACGGTCGAACAGGCAAAGCTTACGGCACAGATGGCTTCAGGCAGTTCAATAAAAGTGGATACTCTTGAGAAGTCTTGGAGAACTATTGTAAACGGTATCGAAGAGACCAAGAGAATACAGGATGATGCAAGAAGACAGAGAGCTGAAGACAAGGTAAAGCTTGAAAATATTAAAAATGAATTTTATAAAAAATTCGGTGTATAAAGGAGGATTTTATGCCAATCAATTTATCCAAAGGACAGAAGGTAGATTTAACAAAGACAAATCCGGGACTGAAAAAAGTAATTGTAGGTTTAGGATGGGATGTAAATGCGTTTGACTCAGGTGCTGATTTCGACCTTGATGCCGCTGCATTTATGGTAGGCGGCAACGGCAAATGTCCAACTGAAAAGGACTTTATCTTCTACGGCAATTTAAAGCATCCGTCAGAGAGCGTTGAGCATATGGGAGATAACCTTACAGGTGAAGGCGACGGAGATGATGAGCAGATAAAAATCGATCTTTCAAAGGTACCTGCAAATATCGAAAAGATTGCATTCACCGTAACAATCTATGATGCCGAGTCAAGAAGACAGAACTTCGGTCAGGTATCAAACGCATATATCAGAATCGTGGATGAGGTAACAAATACCGAGATTATCAGATTTGACCTCGGTGAGGACTTCTCTATTGAGACTGCGGTAGTGGTAGGTGAGTTATATAAGCACAACGGCGAGTGGAAGTTCAATGCTATCGGAAGCGGTTTCGGAGGCGGACTTGCGGCACTTTGCAATCACTACGGAATAGAAGTAGCGTAGGCTAAAGAGGCTAGGAGGTTTTATGTCTATCAGTTTACAAAAGGGACAAAAGGTAAGTCTTACAAAGGAAAATGCGGGACTTAAAAAAATTGTGGTCGGTCTTGGTTGGGATGAAGCCCAAAAGAGCGGCGGATTCTTATCATCACTGTTTGGAAGTTCAGGCGGTGAAAGCAATATCGACTGTGACGCATCTGCATTCCTTTTGCAGAACGGCAAGCTTGTATATAAGGATGATGTGGTATACTACGGTAATCTTCGCCACAAATCAGGTACCGTTATCCATATGGGAGACAATCTGACAGGTGCAGGTGAAGGTGATGACGAGCAGATCACAATAGATCTTGCAAACGTCCCTGTAGAGTACGACAGAATAGTTATTGTTGTGAATATATATCAGGCTGTACAAAGACGTCAGGAGTTCGGCATGATCAGAAACGCGTTTATCAGACTTGTAGATGCTTCAAACAATAAAGAGATACTTAAGTACAATCTTACAGAGAACTATGCAGGTATGACCGCTATGATTTTCGGTGAGGTGTACAGACACAACGGTGAGTGGAAGTTCTCGGCTGTAGGACAGGGCACTACAGATGCAAGCCTCGGAGAGCTTGCAAACAGGTATTTATAATACTTTTATACTTTTAATTATTGCTAAACTATTGTAAAATAGCGTATGTAATATAAATTACGGGAGAGAGCTTAGGCTTTCTCCTAAAACTTTGAAAGAGGAAAATATATGAAATTTACCGGTTTGACTGAGAAAGAAGTAGAGCAGTCAAGACAGAAAAACGGCTCAAATGTTATTCCCGATTCCGAACCTACCACCTTTTGGCAGGAATTTAAGGAGACATTTAATGACCCTATGATAAGAATACTGCTTGCCATTGCAGTGCTTATGATAATCATGTTCTTTATGGGATATGCGGAGATCTATGAGCCTCTGGGTACTATTGTTGCAGTAATCATAGTGGCTTTTGTTTCCGCAAAGACGGGTGTGGCAAGCGATACCAAGTATCGTGAGTTAAAGGACAACACAAAAAAGGATACCTGTAAGGTCTACAGAAACGGTGTTGTAACTATTATCGATGTGGATGACGTGGTAGTGGGAGACATGGTGCTCTTACAGTCCGGAGATAAGATACCTGCCGACGGTATTCTTGTAGACGGTGATTTGAGAGTGGACAACTCGGCACTTAACGGTGAGGCTGAAGAGTGTAAAAAGACCGCTGCGGATGAATCCTTTGAACTGAAGGAAGATATCACAGGTGATACCTTCGTAGATGCGCATTCACTTTTCAGAGGTGCCGTAGTATTTGACGGCGAGGGTGTTTTAGCTGTAAAGAGAGTCGGACTTAAGTCAATGATGGGTAAGATGGCTCTTGAGATGAATGAAGAAGACCCTGATTCACCGCTTAAGGTAAAGCTTGGAAAGCTTGCACATCAGATATCCATATTCGGATATGTGGGCGCTACGGTTATTGCAGTACTTTATCTTGCATACTTTGTAGTGAGAGCGGGAGGATTCGCTCCTTATTTCGGACTTGGAATAGAGCATATAGTACAGGATGTTATAAAGGCTGTTACACTTGCAATAGTTATTATAGTATGTGCGGTACCTGAGGGCTTGCCGCTGATGATTTCACTTGTACTTATGCAAAATACCAGCAGGATGCTTGACCACAATGTCCTTGTAAGAAAGGCTGAAGGTATCGAGACTGCAGGTTCACTAAACATACTCTTCAGTGATAAGACAGGTACCATTACAAAGGGAAGCCTTGAAGTTGTGGATTTCTTTACAGCCGACGGTAACTCCATAGAGATTAAAGAACTTAGTAAGCACAGCAAGGTAAAAGGTCTTGTAGATATTGCAATCGGTAAGAATACACAGTCACTCTTTGACGACAGAGGTGTTGTAATCGGAGGTAACGCTACAGACCAGGCGCTTATGAAGTTTATCGGAAAAGATACTTTTAATGCACTTTCAGAAAATAAGGACTTGGTAGTGGGAGCACATCAGGGCTTCAACTCTACAAATAAGTTCAGTCAGGCAAGGATAGATTCACTTGATAAGACTTTCTATAAGGGTGCACCTGAGAGACTGCTTGCAAAGGCAAAAAAGTGCCTTGATGAGAACGGTGAAGTAAAGACTATTGATAAGGCCGTTCTTGACAGAAAGATTGACGAGCTTGCCGCAAGAGCCATGAGAGTTTTGGCATTCGGATATTCTGAGAAGCCACTTACACAAAATTCTGTCAATGACGATGTGGTAATCATCGGTCTTGTAGGTATCAGAGACGATGTCAGAGCCGAGGCAAAGGATGCTATCGCGGAAGTTATGGGAGCGGGTATCCAAGTTGTAATGATTACAGGTGACAGACTTGAGACTGCGGTAGCTATCGCAAAGGATGCAGGTCTTATAAAGAATACTTCAGACAGAGCACTTTCATCGGCTGAATTAAATGAGATGAGCGATGATGAAGTAAAGAAGCTTATACCGCATATCAGAGTTATTGCCAGAGCACTTCCTACAGACAAGTCAAGAATGGTAAGGCTTTGTCAGGAGATGAATCTTGTTGTAGGTATGACAGGAGACGGTGTAAACGACTCACCTGCACTTAAGAGAGCCGATGTCGGATTTGCTATGGGTAACGGTACCGAGGCTGCAAAGGAAGCCGGTGAGATAGTAATACTTGACGACAACTTCAGATCTATAAAGGATGCGATACTCTACGGTAGAACCATCTATCACAATATACTTAAGTTCTGTAAGTTCCAGCTTGTCATCAATGTAACTGCCGTTATAGTAAGTGCCATCGCTCCTTTCTTCGGAGTGGAAGAGCCTCTTAAGGTAACTCACCTTTTGTTTGTAAACCTTGTAATGGACGGTCTCGGAGCTATAATGCTCGGTAATGAGCCTGCTAAGGAAAGCTACATGATGGAAAAGCCGAGAAGAAGAGATGAAAACATCATCAGCAGGAATATGGCCGTTCAGATTCTTACTATGGGGCTTTGGCTTACAATCGTAAGCTTTATATACCTTAAGACACCGTCCTTTATGAACCTTTTCGGTGGAAATATGGATGAGTTGCTTACAGGCTACTTTGTACTGTTTATAGCAAGTGCACTGTTTAACGGCTTCAATGTAAGAGATGAAGGTTTCTCTATCTTTAACGGATTGAAGGAGAACCCGGGATTTTTGAAAGTGTTCTTTGCCATCATCATAGTGCAGGCATTGATAGTAAATTCAGGTTCGATACCTCTTGCACCTTTCCAATTCATCGGAAAGATGTTCAGCTGTGTACCTTTCAGTATACAGGGCTGGATAGCGGTATTCATATTGGCATTCACAATGATACCGGTAGATCTTCTCAGAAAAGTTGTAATGGGAACATATAAGAATGCATAAATAATAAAGGAGCTGTCGCATATTGCGGCGGCTTTTTTGAAATGTAAACGGATCTTTTAATAAAGCGTTTTGTATACAATCTTTACCAACTTTACTTTTTATTCATTTTTTGTTAAAATTAGAATGTTGTTTTGAACAATGAAAATTGAATAAGGAGGTGCTTTTATGTCACAACTGGGAAGTATAATAATAGCGGTAATACTCAGTGTAGTTGTTGTGGCGCCTCTAAGTTGGAGTTTAGCGATTGCTCATCGTAAAAAGTCATATGAAGATAAAATCGGATCAGCAGAGATTAAATCCAGAGAAATAATAGAGGAAGCCTTAAAAACAGCCGAAACAAAAAAACGTGAAGCTCTCTTGGAAGCAAAGGAAGAGTCAATAAAGACAAAAAATGAGCTTGATAGAGAGGTAAAGGAAAGAAGGGCGGAGTTAGCCCGCTATGAAAAAAGAGTACTTAGCAAAGAAGAAAACTTGGACAAGAAGCAGGATTTACTTGAAAAGAAGGAAGAGAGCGTTCTTGCAAGAGAGGAAAGTATACTTTCAAGAAGCAAGGAAGTAGAGTCCCTATATGATAAGGGAATAGCGGAACTTGAGAGAATATCCGGACTTACAAGTGATCAGGCTAAGGAATTCTTATTGCAATCAGTTGAAGATGAAGTGAAACATGACAAGGCAAAGCTTATCAAAGAGCTTGAAAATGTCGCAAAAGATGAAGCCGATAAAAAGGCTAAGGAATATGTGGTAACTGCGATTCAAAGATGTGCAGCGGACCATGTAGCGGAAACTACAGTTTCAGTAGTGGCGTTGCCGAATGACGACATGAAGGGAAGGATCATAGGACGCGAGGGTAGAAATATACGTACACTTGAGCAGCTTACAGGAGTAGAACTTATAATAGACGATACACCTGAGGCGGTAGTTTTATCCTGTTTTGATCCTGTAAGAAGAGAAGTAGCAAGAGTAGCACTTGAAAAGTTGATTGTCGACGGTCGTATCCATCCTGCAAGAATTGAGGAGATGGTTGACAGAGCGAAGAAAGAAGTTGACAATATAATGAGAGAAGAGGGTGAGAATGCTGCACTTGAAGTAGGAGTGCACGGCATACATCCTGAACTTATCAAGTTACTGGGAAGAATGAAATTCAGAACCAGCTACGGACAGAATGCTTTGAAACATTCTATAGAAGTGGCACAGTTAGCAGGACTTTTAGCAGCAGAGGTTGGAGTGGATATTAGACTGGCAAAGAGAGCCGGCTTACTACATGATATTGGAAAAGCCATCGACCATGAAGTGGAAGGTTCACATGTACAGATTGGTGTGGAGCTTTGTAAGAAATACAAAGAACATCCGGTTGTAATCAATTCTGTAGAATCACATCATGGAGATGTTGATCCGGAGTCACTTATAGCTTGTCTGGTACAGGCGGCAGATACAATATCGGCAGCCAGACCGGGTGCAAGAAGAGAGACCTTGGAGACATATACTAACAGATTGAGTCAGCTTGAGGAAATCACAACTTCATTTGACGGAGTAGAGAAATCATTTGCTATACAGGCGGGTCGTGAGGTAAGAATCATGGTATTGCCTGAGAAGGTAAGCGATGACGATATGGTTATATTGGCCAGAAACATCTCAAAGAGAATAGAAGAAGAGATGCAATATCCGGGTCAAATCAAGGTGAACGTGATCAGAGAATCAAGAGTGGCAGATGTTGCAAGATAACAATAAGGACGACGGCGAACAGCGGTCGTCTTTTTTCATATAGAATTTTACGGACCGGGATTGTAACCTTTTAGTAAGTATTTTAAAGAAAATATCATATAATAGTAATTGACTGAAACCATAAATTAGTATTTAATAGTAAGAAAAGATTATTTTATTTGAGTGAAAGGATATATATGAATAATTTTGGAAAGAAATTTGCACTAGCGGCAATAACGGGAATAATGAGTTTGGCGGCTTCTATGACGGCATTTGCAGCATCAGGAATAAAGTCTGTAAAGATAAATATAAAGTCCGATGCAATCACTGTAGGAAAGCCGAGGAATATAGATGATGTTACCGTAAACACATCAGGAAGCAATTACAGTATAGACAGCGTAGATTTTTTGGAGATGGGCACTGATTGGCAGATTACAGATGTTCCGAAGATTACCGTCCATTTGGCAGCTAATGACAACTATTACTTCAGCGTATATAAGGCTGAAGACTTTAAGATAACAGGCGGAGAACTTATAGAGGCAAGAAGAGAAAATACTTCAAATGATTTGTATGTGGATATTCAGCTGCCTGCACTTACCAATCAGGTTTCACCTATAGAGAGTGTTACTTTGAACAACTCGGGACAGGCCACATGGAGTGCTTCACAGGGAGCTTCAGGCTATCAGGTAAAGCTCGTCAGAGATAATTCGTCTACAATAGGCGGTGTACAGAACTTTACAACAAACAGTGCAAACTTAAAGTATCTTTTGAACAGACAGGGTACATATGTACTTAAGGTGCGTGCTATAAGCAGCGATGCACAAAAGAACGGCCCTTGGGTAACATCAAATACCATAACGGTAAGTCAGGCGGAGGCCGCAAGAAACTACAATGAAAGTCAGAGTCAGGCATCACAGAGCGGAACATGGCAGCACAATAATACAGGTTGGTGGTACACATTGGCTGACGGAAGCTATGTAACATCTTCATGGAGACAGATAAACGGTGAGTGGTATTACTTCAATGCCGACGGATATATGCTTGTAGGATGGCAGCAGATAGGCGGCAACTGGTACTATATGGATTTAAACAGCGGAAAGATGCTTTCCAATACTACAACACCTGACGGGTACTACGTAGGTATCTCAGGTGCATACAGCGCAACCGGGAAATAGCTATTTATAAAACCGGAAGACTCCAATCTTAGTTATTGAAGATTTGGAGTCTTTGAATTATAATGTTACATATTCGATTGAATAGAGTTCAGTATATTATCTGAGCAATATTATTTTGTAAATGAGAAAAATAAGTTATGGAAAAGATATTTACAATTGGATTTACAAAAAAGACTGCAGAATGTTTTTTTGGATTACTAAAAGATAAAAGAATCAGTGTAGTGATAGATATAAGGCGCAATAATACATCTCAGTTATCAGGCTTCTCGAAGTATCCGGATATCAAATTCTTTTTAAATAAAATTTGTTCGATTAATTATATAAGTGATATAAATTTTGCACCTACAGAACAAATTCTCAAGGATTATAAATCCAATAAAATAACATGGGATGAATATGTAGTTCAATTTAATGAACTAATGGAGTCAGTTAAAATAAAAGAATATATAGAAAAAGGGTATGATAGGTATAGATCTGATAACATATGTTTGTTATGTAGTGAAGAAAAGCCGGACAAATGTCATAGGTCATTAGTTGCAAAGTACTTTAAAAATGTACTAAGGGGAGAAATAATAGATTTGTAAATTGAGGAATGGATATGGAAAAGAAAATAGTTATATTAGCAAAATCATATAAACATTCGGGATACTGTGTTGCAGGTATTGACTACGAGACAGGTGGGTGGATAAGATTGATATCAAAAGATGAGGAAACTGAACATGCAGTTCCACTTAAAGATTTAGAATATACTGACGGAGGGTATGTAGAAGTATATGATGTTGTGTTATGCAGTATAGTGAAGAAAAGTGGTACAAAGGTTCAGCCGGAAAATTGTTTATATGATGAAAATGTAAGATGGAAGAAAGTGGGTAGAAGTAGTTTAGATGAAGTAATAAACAGACATGGATTGGATACACCGAGTTTTATATTTGAAAATACAGACAAAGCATTACCGGCAGAGTGGATATTTGATGGAAAACCGTCATTATTTTTAGTGAGAGTACATTATGCAAATATTGTTGTGAGAACTTTTGATACTAATAAAAAAATATCTTTATGTTTTAAATACAATGGTGAATGGTATAACTATATAAGTATTTCTCAAAAAAGTATATTGGATAAATACAAAAATATGAATGATGGAAGGTATACAATAAAAGATGTTGTTTATGCAGTATTCAGTTTAACAGATAGATATTACCGTGACAGTAAGTATTATAAGGTTGTATCACAAATACTGGAATAGTAATGGGGGCTATATGGATAATATACTACTATCAATAGGACATTCACAACATAATGTAGATTATTTTTTAGATTTGTTAAGAAGTCATAATGTAAATTATATATTAGATGTTAGAAGTACACCATATTCACAGTTTGCTGCAAGTTATAATAGAGAAAATATAAAAGATACTTTAAAGAGAAATGGAGTGGGCTATGCATATATGGGAGATTACTTTGGAGCAAGGCCGAGGGATTACTCCCTGTACTCACAAAATGGTTATTTAGATTTTGAAAAAGTGGCAAATAGCGAAAAGTTTAAAATAGGGTTTTATAATGTTGAAAAAGGGGTAAAACAAGGGAATAGGATTGCTTTTATGTGTACAGAAAAGGATCCGATTGAGTGTCATAGAGCTATTCTTGTTACGAATGAATTTTATAAGGCAGGATATTTAATTGAACATATTATGCCTGACAACACTGTACAAACACAAAAAACTTTAAATGAAAGATTGCTTGATATGTACTATCCCAACAGAAATCAGATTAGTTTATTTTCATCGGAAAATTTATCAGAAGAGCAATATATAAAAGAAGCATATAAAAAACAGAATATAAAAATTGGATATTACATAGAGGAACTTAATAAAAGGATTGGATAAAAAAGAACTGTTGCCTAAAAATATAATGTATAAATTATAGAAACTTCTAAGACTGAAGTCTACTATATTTTGTAACATATATTTTTATGGCAACATTTTTTAGATTCCCTTTATAACATAGTCAAATTTCAGTGTGCCTTCTCCCTTTAACAAATATTCATCAAGTGTAGGAGCGCCCCATGTGTCGTCGCCGCCTATACCCATCTGAGAAAGACTGATACGAAGCACGGTCTTTGTAACAGGAGGCAGTTCAAAGTCATGTCTTGCTTCTTCAAGTTCACTTGGAGTGTAGCAAAGAGCGGAAACATTGATACAGTCGCCTGCAACCAAAAGGCCGTGTCCTTTCCGGTCGGTAAGCTTGGCAAAACGTACCAAAGACTTATTTCCGCTTTCCTGTGGTGAAAGGTACTTTGCAAGCTGCTCACTTACTTTGCCGCTGTAGAAATCAATCTTTGCACCTACAAGTCTGTCGGAGTAAGTTTCCATAGGACCTGCACCGTACCATGATATATTTTCATACTCAGGCTTTAACTTAAATAAAGTACCGAACTCAGGTAAATCATACTTACCGGAGACAGGAGTATACTCTGTAATTACCCTGATGCTGCCGTCACCGTAGACTTGATATGTGAGATTTAGTTTATCACTGCTGTCAGGCAGAGCATAATCATATGTTATGGAGACATAGGATTCATATTCCTCTATAATCGGTCTGAAAGCCCCCCAATATGTACTGTCCGGATTAGGCATCCTTGTACCGGCATAAAGTGAAGCCGTCTTATACTTGGCATATCTGAAAGGCATGTTGTTGCCGTAGTCGTTGTCTGTAGGCGCTCTCCAAAAGTTCGGCCTTGGAATAGCCTTAAGAAGCTCTTTTCCGGCATACCTGTAAGAAACAAGTCCGCCGAAGTTTTGTGAGAAGAGTACTTCAAAGTTCTCTCCCTTAACACCGAAATTACTTACGCCCATAATAAGTTTATAAGGTCTTTTTTGAAGCAGAGGGGTATTACATATAAGCTTATTGCCCGGAGCCTTTAAAAGAGCGTCAAATATCTGCATATTTTCTCTTACAGCCACCTCACTGAATGAAACTTCACCTAAGTTATAAAGTGTTTCGATATTAAAAATTGCCTTTACACCCACGATAAGCTCATCAGAGTATATATCAAACAGACTCTTAACCTTTTCTTTTATATTCAGGCTGTAATCAAGCTTGCAAAGTCCCTCACCGCTTATAAAAAAGCTCTCCTCAAATAAAGTCTTACCGAACTTCTTTATATAGATTACAAACCTGTAATCGCCAAGATTTCTGAAAAGATTTCTGTTGTGGATATGTAAAATATCATTGTTTAAATCAAGCTTTAAGTCAACCGGTCTATAATTATACCTTACGGCCTGCATCTTAGGTGAAGCGTCTCTGTCACCGCCATAGACGATACCGTTTCCGCTGAAGTTATAATCGGTAGGAGAGTCGTCAAAGTCTCCGCCGTAGTACTGTGTGTCATTTCCGAAAGGATCCTTACCTGTGATACTTTGGTCAATGTAGTCCCAGATAAAGCCGCCTTGGAAAAGCTCCTCCTCCCATGCAAGTTCTGTATAAAGCTGCATACCGCCACAGGAATTGCCCATAGCATGTGTATATTCACATTCAATAAAAGGCTTATCTCTGTGAGTCTTTAAAAATTCTTTGACCTCGGCCACCTTTGCATACATTCTGCTCTCAATATCCGAGGTATCATTGTAACGGCGGTCATTATAAACTCCCTCATAGTGTACAAGTCTGCTTGAGTCCGCCTTTCTGAAAAACTCACTCATCTCATATATATCGCTGCCGCCGTAGCTTTCATTGCCACAGGACCAGATAAGAACACTTGAGTGATTGCGGTCCCTCATATACATTGAGTTCGCTCTGTCAAGTAACAGAGGTAACCATTCTTTCTTATCTCCCGGCAGTACAAAATCATAGTCGGATACGCCGGTTAGAAGACCGTCCCAGCTGCCGTGAGTCTCAAGATTGCATTCGTCGATCAAATATATACCGTAGATATCGCAGAGCTCATAGAGCGCCGATGAGTTAGGGTAGTGGCTTGTTCTTATAGCATTGATATTGTTTTCCTTCATGGTCACAATATCTTTTTTGATCTCATCAAAGGTGATTGCACGGCCGAACTTCGAGCTGAAATCATGTCTGTCCACACCTGCAAATACAATTCTCTTACCGTTTAAGGTCATTACATTGTCGGCGTTCTTTTCAAAAAGTCTGATGCCGACCTTTACAGCTGAAACCTCAAGTAAAGTCTCACCGTCAAATATTTCGATGTAGAGAGTATAAAGATTCGGAATCTCGGCACTCCAAAGCTTAGGAGCGACAACATCAAATGAAAGATTGTTTTTGCCTGAATGCAAATTACTTACGGATTTATATACTACAGGCATTTCATCAAAGCCTTTAAACTCATTTGACTTCAGTGTAAAGTCCATAGCGTCAAATAATCTAAGCGCTACATTTGCATTATTACTTAAGCTTACAGAAAGATTAAGCTTGACATTATCAAAGTTGCCGCTTTCAAAGACCTGCTTGATTTCAATATCATCAAGGTGGCATTTTGGCTTGGTGTAGAGATAAATATCTCTGAAGATACCTGAAAATCTGAAAAAGTCCTGATCTTCAAGCCAGCTGCCGGCACACCACTTGGTCACCTGTATTGCAAGCTTGTTTTCACCCTCAACTGCATATTTTGTCAAATCAAACTCGGAAGGAGTGAAGCTGTCCTCACAGTAACCTATATAATGACCGTTTAACCATATGGCAGCCGCACTCTCCACGCCCTCAAACCTGAGTATAAGAGAGTCCTTTAAAAAGTTCTTCGGCAATGTGAAATACTTTACATAACTGCCTACATGATTAAAATCTGTCGGAGCCTCACCTGATTTTAAAGATTGTCTGCCGTCCCAAGGGTATGCCACATTGGCATAGTGCGGCCTGTCATATCCCTCCATCTGTATATGTGCCGGAACCCTTATATCATCCCAGTTCTTACAATCATAGTCCAAAGTTTCAAAGCCGTCAGGAGTGCAGTTAAGATTTATAGAGTAGTCAAATTTCCAAACTCCGTTTAAATAATAGCGAAGTGAAGAGCTTCCCCTTAGTAACTCCGACTTGTTTGTATATACACTATGATCAGAGTGGGCGGGAAGTCTGTTTTCTTCAAAAACGGAAGGGTCTGAAATATTTTTAAGTATATGTTGATTCATTTTTACCTCTCTTAATATATTGTTTTACCACAAATTCCTTTGGCAAACTGCTTTTGAAGCAGGAAGAATAAAAATCTAGCTGTACTGTTTAATCAGTTTTATTATGTTTGAGACACCGTTGTTGGCATCTGACTTTGACATGGCGTCTATATACTTTTGCCTGTTTTTATACAGTTTTTGAATCTCGGCGGATAAAGAAATATCGCAAAGAGCTTCCTCATCTATAACCTTTGAATAGCCTGCATTTTCAAAAGACTTTGCATTTAATATCTGGTCACCTCTTGAGGCGGCACCTGAGAGCGGTATCAAAAGATTCGGCTTTCTGAGAGCCAAAAGCTCACAAATAGTATTTGCGCCGGCTCTTGACACCACCACATCGGAGAGCGCAAAGAAGTCCTTTAATTCTTTGTCAACATATTCATATTGAAGGTAGCCCGCTTTTCCTATAAGGCTTTCATCTTCATTTCCCTTACCGCAGATATGTATTACATTAAATTCCTTTAAAATACCGTCAAGAGACTTCCTTACAGCGTTATTTACAATGACCGAGCCCAGACTCCCTCCTATTATAAGTAAAGTAGGCTTATCACCAAAGCCCGTAAGCTTTTTTGCGACCTCCCTGTCGCCGCAAATGAGTTCTTTTCTGATAGGTGAGCCTGTAAGCACCGCCTTGTTCTTCGGAAGATACTGTAAGGTCTCAGGGAAATTTGTGCAAATCTTGGTTGCAAACTTGGTCGCTATCTTATTGGCAAGTCCGGGAGTGATATCCGACTCATGTATAATGACGGGAACTTTTGAGAGTGCGGCGGCTATGACTACAGGCACACTGACAAAACCGCCCTTTGAAAAGACGATATCGGGTGAGTATTTTTTTATTATACTTTTGGCTTCAAAGAGTCCTTTGAGTACTTTGAAAGGGTCTGTAAAGTTCTTCAAATCAAAGTATCTTCTAAGCTTACCTGAGGATATGCCCTCATACGGAATATTTTGCGCCTTTATAAGACCTTCTTCCATACCGTTTTTGCTGCCTATGTACTTTATATCATAGCCGGCTTCTTTGAGTGCAGGCAAGAGTGCAATATTCGGTGTGATATGTCCTGCTGTACCGCCACCTGTTAATATTATTTTTTTCATACAGTTTCCATTCTCATATTGTAATAAAGGTGTTATATAAGTATAATTTAACAAATATAAATATTCAAGTGAGGAAGTACAATGATTGGTATAATCGGAGCTATGGAAGAGGAAATCTCAAAGTTAAAAGAGATTATGGACAATAAAGAAATACACACAATAGCCGGAATGGAATTTGTCAAAGGCGAAATTTCAAAAAAGCAGGTAACGGTGGTGCGTTCAGGTATAGGAAAGGTAAATGCCGCAGCCTGCACACAGATACTGATAGACAGATTCAAAGTTGATGCGGTTATCAATACAGGCATTGCAGGTTCACTGAAAAACGAAATCAATATAGGAGATATTGTGCTGTCTACAGATACCGTAATACATGATATGAATGTGGAGGGTTTCGGCTACAAAAGAGGTCAGGTACCCAGAATGGATGTGTTTGCATTCCCCACAGATGATGCTTTAAGAAGTCTTGCAAAGAAAATCTGTGAAGAGGATTTGAAAGATATTTCGGTATTTGAAGGCAGAGTATTAAGCGGCGATGTTTTTGTGTCAGACAAGTCCGTTAAGGATGACTTGAAAGAAACCTTCGGAGGATACTGCACTGAGATGGAAGGCGCCGCCATAGCGCAGGTTGCATACCTCAACAAGGTAAAGGCGCTTATAATAAGGTCAATATCCGACAAGGCCGACGACAGCGCAAGCATGGACTACTCCGAGTTTGAGAAAAAGGCGATAGAACATAGTGTGAAACTGACAAAGAAGTTGATAGAAACCATAGACGGCTGACTCCACTATTGATAATAATATTCAGTTGGTATAAAATACAGATAACTTTGAGACTTGTTTTGTCTCAAAGAGTATCATTTATTAAGTTTGAAAGGCGAAAAAGATGAGTAAGACAGTAAGTTTTGATTATTCAAAAGCAAGCAGATTTTTAGGAGCTGATGAGTTACAAAATTTTAAAACTATAACATTAAACGCAAGAGATACACTGTTATCAAAGACAGGAGCGGGCAACGACTTTTTAGGATGGATAGATTTGCCGGTATGCTATGACAAAGAAGAGTTTGAGAGAATAAAGGCGACAGCAAAGAAAATAAAAGAAGATTCGGATGTACTCTTGGTTGTTGGAATCGGCGGTTCATACCTCGGAGCAAGAGCGGCAATCGAGTTTTTAAGCCACAGCTTTTATAACTGCCTTGACAAGTCACAAAGAAACACACCACAGATAATATTCTGCGGAAACTCAATCTCATCAAAATATATTGCAGATATAAAGGACCTGTTAAAAGATAAAGATTTCTCAATCAATATCATATCAAAATCAGGAACCACAACAGAGCCGGCTATCAGCTTCAGAGTATTCAAAGAGATGCTTATAGAAAAGTACGGCAGAAAAGAAGCAAACAAAAGAATATATGCTACAACGGATAAGGCAAGAGGAGCACTGAAGTCGCTTGCAAACGAGGAAGGCTATGAAAGCTTTGTCGTACCTGATGATATAGGAGGAAGATTCTCAGTACTTACAGCGGTAGGATTGCTTCCGATAGCCGTAGCCGGAATAGATATAGACGAACTTATGGCAGGTGCCGCAGCGACCAGAGAAGAAGTACTCAAAAAGAACTTTGAAGAGAATCCTTCACTTTTATATGCAGCTGCAAGAAATATCTTCTTAAGAAAAGGAAAGAATATAGAAGTGACAGCCAACTATGAGCCAAGTCTTCACTATGTATCCGAGTGGGTAAAGCAGCTCTTCGGTGAGAGCGAAGGCAAAGATAACAGAGGTATCTTCCCTGCAGCCGTAGACCTTACAACAGACCTCCACTCAATGGGACAGTATATTCAGGACGGTGCCAGAATAATGTTTGAGACGGTGCTTGATATAGAAAAGTCTCCTGCAGAAATACTTTTAAAAGAAGAAGAGACCGATACCGACGGAATGAACTACCTTGCAGGCAAGAGCGTAGACTTTGTCAACAAGTCCGCAATGAACGGAACAATACTTGCACATAGTGACGGAGATGTACCGAATCTTAAGATAAATATCCCTGATATGAGTGCATTCTCACTTGGAAGCTTGTTCTACTTCTATGAGTTTACCTGCGGAGTCAGCGGATACATACTCGGAGTAAATCCGTTCAACCAGCCGGGAGTTGAAAGTTATAAGGCAAATATGTTCGCACTTCTCGGAAAGCCGGGTTATGAAAGCCAAAGAGAAGAACTTTTAAAGAGGCTTAGCTAAAGATGTTCAGACTTTGGGGTAGAATATTTAAAGACAATCGTATGATAAAAGATCATGTGGCACAAGACGGTGACTACAGCAAGGACAGAAAGACCATGGTATTTGATACGATTAGGGAGATATGTCATAAGTTTGATGTAGCGGAGCCGATATGGCTTTTGCCGAACATAGATGATTTTGCATACAGAGGTAAGGTCAGGTTTAATGCCGACAATTTTATAGAACAGATAGACTTTGACTATCTTGAAATACAGATAATCGAAGAGTAGGGGTCTATTATTTTGCCCCGGAAGAATAATATATAATGGAGAGTATATATGGCGGAACCTATATTAGACTATGAAAGCTTCTTTGAGGGTGCAAAAAATGCTTTGCTTGAGCTTGATACACTCAGTACGGAAGAACAAAGATTGAGCCTTGAAAGTGATAGAATATCAAAGGCTATAGATTCGGAAAAAAAGGCTAGTGAGGATAAGATAGCCGATACCACCGCAAAGAGGCTCAAAGAGATAACTTCTACATATGACAGTGAGATAAAAAAAGCCGAAGAGCAAAAAAGGGTAGTAGAAGTAAAAAAAGAAAAGGCGAAGAACAAAAAGATAAGTGAAAGAATCTCCGAAGAGACAAAGGACCTTAGAGAACATATCGCAGCGACAAAGTCTGAGATAAAGCAGGAAATGAAAAATGTAGGTATTCCGATATTCTGTAATACAAGGAGCTACTTTACATTTTATTTTCCGCATAAGTTCTTTGATTATATAAAGATACTTATAACTGTAGTGGTACTCTTTTTGGGATTGCCTGTACTTATATACAAGCTGATACCTGAGCATAAGCCGATATACCTTCCGTTTATATACTTTGTTATAGTGCTTATTACAGGCGGACTCTATATCATCATAGGCAACCTTACCAAAGCGAGACATAGAGACAGCCTTATGAAGATAAGAGCGATGAGAGACAATATAGACCATGATATGAAAAGAATTGTTCTTATCACAAAGGATATCAACAATGATTCGGCGGATGACAGATATGATCTTTCATCTTTTGACGAAGAGATACTGGCTGTAAGCGATAAGCTTTCAGATCTGAATGCAAAGAGAAATGCGGCTGTAAGCGACTTTGAAAACAATACAAAAAAGATTATTGCGGATGAGATAAGGGAAAGCTCAAGAGAAAAACTTGAAAGTCTTTTGGGTGAGCTTGAGATGACAAAGAAAAGCTTAAGCAGTATAGCGGACAGAAGGTCGCAGATAAATTTGACAATATCGGATAAATATGAATCATATCTTGGAAGAGGCTTCTTAAATACGGAGAAAATAGATGCGCTGCAAAAGTTGATAACAGACGGGGATGCAAACAACATCAGTGAAGCTATAGATCTGTATGAAAGAAGACAAAACGGGTAAGTGATGATAGAAGATAAAGAACTGAAAAAGCGGGAAATAAAAAACAGAATCATAGACACTTCTACACTTGAAGAAGATACTCCAAGGTCCAGAAGAAAGCAAAATGCAGATATTTTTACACAAGGGAGGAGAGTTGTCATACTCCTCCTTGTTTTGGTAGGAGTCATAATATTAGGGCTTATCTTTCAAAACAGATTTAAAACCCATACAAAGTTCAAACTGAAGTGGATGCATGAATTAAGTGAAGGAAGCCTTGTAGACTATATAAGTCTTGGAAACGGTTTTTTGAAATATTCAAAAGACGGAGCGGTGTATCTGAAAAAAAACGGCAAGAATGTTTGGGTGGACAGCTATGAGATGAGCAACCCGAAGACCGATACCAACGGCAAGTATGCAATAGTCTTTGATGTCGGCAGTAAGCAGATAGTGAGCTACACTAAGGAAGGAAAAGCGGCAAGTATAGACACGGAACTTCCTATAATAAAGGCGATAGTCTCAAAAAGCGGAGTGGTAACGGCGCTTGTGGAAGAATCGAGGTCTACAGATATAGTGTTTTTTGATAATGAAGGCAAAAAACTTGATATAATTGTAAAATCAAAACTCTCAGGAGACGGTTTCCCTACAGATATTGCGATATCTCCTGACGGAACCGCACTTCTTGCCGCATTCCAGTATTTGAAGGGAAGCTCCATGATGGGAAGAGTGGTATTCTATGACTTTTCGGAGATAGGCAAAAATATGCCCAACAGAGTGGTGGGCGGTTTTGACGAAGAATTCGTCTCTTCAATGGTTGCAAGGGTAAAGTATCTGGATAAAATAAACTCGGTGGCAATCGCTTCGGACGGACTGTATTTTTTCTCATCAAAGAATATAGCGTCACCAAAGCTTGTAAAGACGATAAAGGCGGAGAATGATATAGAAGCGGTAGCATTTGAGGGAGACAGACTCTGTGTGGTATATAAAAACACCTCGGAAAAGTTCAATCATACATTATATGTATATTCAAAGACAGGAAGCGTATTGCTTAAAAAAGAGTTTGCGGGAGATTTTAATAAACTCGATATGCAAAAAGGATATATATATATGACAAAAAACGATAATGCTATTATAATGAATACATCAGGCGTAATAAAGTACAGCGGAAGCCTGGATGTAAATATCCATAAGATTGTAAAGAGCGGATTTTTATCAGGGTTTACAGTGCTTGGGGATAACGACTTTAGAGGTATAGTACTCAAATAAACACGGCAAAGGAGAAATTATGGAGCAGGTATGTGTAGGAGTTGACATTGGTGGAACAAGTGTAAAGCTGGGTATATTCACACTGAGCGGAACATTGCTCAAAAAGTGGGAGATACCTACAGAGCCGAAAAACGATACAAAGGCTCTTATTGAAAAGATAGGCAAGTCAATAAAAGAAAACCTAAAAGAAGGCGGACTTTCACTTACAGACTGTGTAGGAGTGGGGATGGGAGTTCCGGGTCCTGTAATGCCCAACGGCTACATAGAAGTAGTTGTAAATATAGGCTGGAAAGAAGTATTTCCTGCAAGAATCCTTTCAGACCTTTTGGACGGTATGCCTGTAGCACTTGGCAATGATGCCAATGTGGCGGCACTTGGTGAAGCATGGATGGGCGGTGCCAAACATATCAAGGATGTTGTGATGGTAACACTCGGCACAGGTGTAGGCGGAGGAATCATAATAGACGGCAAGATAGTACCGGGAAAACACGGACTTGGCGGTGAGATAGGACATATGCATGTGAGAGAGTCGGAGACCGAAAAGTGCAACTGCGGAGGTAAGGGCTGTCTTGAGCAGATATCCAGTGCCACAGGAATAGTAAGAGAAGCAAAGAAACTGCTTGCAAAGAAAAAAGATACTTCAAGACTTGCACTGATAGAAGATTTGACAGCCAAGGATGTACTTGATGCCGCAAAGGCCGGAGACAAGCTGGCTGTAGAAGTGGTCGATATAGTGGCAAAATACCTCGGAATAGCTCTGGCACATATAGCAATGACGGTGGACCCTGAGATATTTGTAATAGGCGGAGGCGTTTCAAAGGCCGGAGATTTCCTTATAGACAAGATAAGAGAAAAATTCATATACTACACACCTATCACAAAGAACAAGGCGGATATAGTAATAGCCAAGCTTGGAAACGATGCCGGAATATACGGTGCCGCAAAGCTTGTAATATCATAGTCGGGGTTGACTTTTTGCTGATTAAAGTTTATCATCATACATGAGATGAACGAAACAGCTCATTATAATCACAATGCGAAAGGGGGTGTGAAAAAACTCGATTGAGTTTTTTCGCATCTCCCTTTTTGCAATTATTGTGTATAAATGACTAAAATCATACGCAAAAAAAGCACACTTCCCCTACCCCATAGAAATTCTTTTTTTGAATCTATGCGGCAGTTCTGTTTCTTGTCTTTTTTTTCTGATATTTATATAAATTATGGCCTATCGCCACGAGTAAAACTTCCAGTTTGACTGAATGAATACCTCTTCGGACAATTCTCTTGTACCAACGGTCGTTTTTCATAATTCCGAAAGTGCCTTCTGCTTGTATCGAACGGTTCATTCGTAATAACGCACCGT
>NZ_CALLVU010000157.1 GCF_938015485.1 uncultured Lachnoanaerobaculum sp.
GGAGATAGAAAATATCTTTGATAATACGGACTTTGTCTTAATGCTCAATCAAGCGTCAGGAGATCGGGAAATCTTGGCAAGAAAACTGAAAATTTCCAAACCGCAGCTTAAATATGTTACCAATTCCAATGCGGGAGAAGGACTGTTATTCTTCGGAAACACCATCGTTCCCTTTATTGATAAGTTCCCGAAAGATACCATTCTTTACCAGAAGATGACAACGAAACCGGAAGAAGTGAGGTGATAGCTTGTGGAAAAGAAATTAAGGCGAGATTTTAAGGAAAGGCAGAAAATCAAAGAGGAAGCAAAACTGTTAGGGAAAAAATATATGGATGCGAATGAAGCCGGTAAATTAAAGCATGGCGATGATTACCGAGGGAAAATTATTCACGAGAAAGACCGATTTCAGGATAAGATCCACGAAAAGGAAAGCAAAAGAAATTCCAAGAATGAGCTTTTGCAAGGAAGTTCCAAAAGAAAGGGAAAACAGCCTAAAAATGTTGTAAAAGACAAGGAAACAGATACACCTATGGATAAAACTCAGGACAAATTTGTATCAGACCATCAAAGTGGTGTTTTTACTTCCCTTGCAAATGATGAAACAACAGTTGGTGAGATAGTTTTTGCATCAGAAGGCGTAAAAAAAGAGAATAGTTCCAAAGGACTTTAAACAGGGAGATTTCGTAAAGCTATTCGGACAGCTTAGAACCTCTATTGATGATAACGGCAAGGAGCATAGCAATGTAAGGATATTATCCTCAAAGCTCTTAAAGGCGAAAGAACAGATGAAAGGACAGGATAAGAGTCAAGAGATTGCTAAACTGAAAAGTAAGATAGAAGAAAGAGAAAAAGACTTATTTTATGCAGATTCTTGGGAGCAATCAGGACAGATTAGAGCAGATATTGAAAAAATGAAAGCCAAGTTAAATACCTTAACCGGCTCTGAAAAAGGGAAAGAAAACGATAAAAAATCCATACTTGGTGCTATCAAAGAATATCAGGCGGAAGATAAGAAAAAGCCGAAAGAAAGTAAAGAAAAACCTAAAGAAACGGAGAGATAAATGTATGGTCGGTGTGGTCTTAGGACTGCACCGGCTTTTTTGCTCATATATTTACTTTTACGCTTATATAATATATAATAAGAGCGTGAAAGGAAGTGAGTTCATGAACCAGTTAGAACAGATTGTGGAAATTTCAGCTGCGGGTAATGGAGTTTTAAGAACTTCAGAAGTTATCAGTAAAGGAATTTCTAAAACGACTTTGGCAAAATTTGTAGAAAAATATAATTATGAGCGTATTTCACATGGAATTTATTGTTCTCCGTATGTATGGAAAGATGGACTGTACTTATTACAGCTTCGTTGCCAGAAAACAATCTTTTCTCATGATACAGCTTTGTTTCTGCTTGATATGACGGATCAAGAGCCGCTGCAATATACTGTTACGGTAAAAAGTGGATATAATGCCACTCATTTAAGAGAAGATGGTGTAAAAGTATTCTCTATTAAAAAAGACTTTTTTGAACTTGGGATTTCAAAAGCAAAAACACCTTTTGGAAATGAAGTTTTCATCTATAATCCTGAGCGAACTGTTTGTGATATGATTCGTAGTCGTTCACAAATTGAAATTCAAATTTTTCAGGATGCAATGAAGCAGTATATCAGGCGTAAAGACAAGAATTTGCATCTACTTATGGAATATGCAAAAAAACTTCGAGTAAACCATACGTTAAGTAAATATTTGGAGGTGTTATTATAATGATTCATTCATCAAAACAACTAAAAGATTTGATACGAAATTTGTCAAAAGAAGTCGGTATTGAAGCCCATGTATTGATTAGAAAATATATGATGGAGCGGTTTTTAGAGCGAGTATCTTCATCAAAATACAATGGAAGTTTTATCCTAAAAGGCGGAATGTTGGTAGCAGCTTTTGTAGGGGTAGAGGCAAGGGCTACAATGGATATAGACACTACCATTAAAGGTATTCCTGTAACGATAGTTGATATGGAGCGTACAATTACAGAAATTTCAAATATAGATTTAGATGATAATGTGAAGTTCAGAATTAAAAAAGTATCGGAAATTATGGATGAAGCAGAATATTCAGGAATACGATTCAGTATGGATGCTTTATTAGATGGAGCAGTTATTCCTTTGAATATAGATATTTCTACAGGCGATGTAATTACTCCAAGAGAAATAGCCTATTCATACAAACTGATGTTTGAAGATAGAACAATCCCAATTATGACATATCCTATTGAAACGGTTTTGGCAGAAAAGCTGGAGACTGTCATTTCAAGATCCATAACCAATACAAGAATGAGAGATTTTTATGATATTCACATACTCTTAAAATCACAAAATATAAATGCTGATATATTGGCTTTAGCGTTAGAGAGAACTGCTAAGAAGAGAGGAAATTTTAACCTTTTAGAAAATGCAGAAAGCGTATTGAAGATAGTAAAATCAGATGAAGATATGAAAAGGTTGTGGAACATTTATCAGAAAAAGTTTAAATATGCAGGCGAATATACTTGGGATGAGGTAATACATTCGGTTAGGGAGCTATCCATAGAAGCTAAATTAGATGTTGCAAAAAACCGTTGAAAAAAGAATAGAGCAAATACAAAAACAAGAAAATGACAGTGTAGAATCCGTCGAAAGAGAAAAATGATTGAAAGATAAAAGGAAAAAGAGATGAAGATTTATCTCTCCATCTCCTTACCCATATAAATTCCATAGTTCTTTCGTATCTGATAAAGCTCGTCCATAGTCAATTTTGAGGAAGAATACTCCTGCATAAGGGTATTCTTTTTTTCTTGCAATTTATCAAGCTCAGATAAAATATCCCTTGAATTTGGCAGCTTGGAATAAGACTTTTTAAGCTCGGAAAGAGCATTTTCATAGAGGGTAATCTGAGCTTTGTATTCCTCGAAAAATGCCCTATCAGACGTATTCGCCTTATATTCCTTGTAATAGGCACGATATTTTTTGACAATATGAACTTGCTCCATCGTAGTGGATAACTGTTCCATTTCCTTATCAATCGCCTTGATTTTATCCTGTAAATTTTGTCTTTCATCAGCACTTTTTTGAATAAATTCGTCAAGCTGCTTAACAGATTTTATGCCATGTTCTCTGATAAAGATAACGGCAATGATATTTCCGATGCGTTTTTTAATAGGAGGAGTCTTAATCATTTCCCTTTCTGCTATGCGTTCTTTTAATCGTTCTTCGGTATAATCTGCGCCAATCGTTTTCGCTCTTGTAAATCTCTGCTTATCTTTTGGCTTAAAGGCTATATGTTTTCCATGCTTTATTTCATGTTGATTTTATAGGGTGTATTTTTGTAATCGCCATTGTCATTCCCCTTCCGTTTCAGAAGTTCTTTTCATAAGCAGGGAGTGAATTTGCCACAACTCTTTTGAAAAATGTTCAATCTCTTTCTTCATATCTTGGATGTCATCTTTATAGATGATACCTGTCTGATTTACTCTCTTTGCAATCTGATTGATATTATTTGTAGCATTGGAAAGTAAGCCTTGCAAATCCCGAAAAGGCTCTAAATCTACCTGATAAATCTCCTTTTCTAAAACGCATTTGCGGATAAAATGGCTCATATTTCTACACTTCGCAAGTTTTCTTTTCTCCTCAAAAAGAGTTTTTTCTTCCTTAGTCAACTTAATTTCAAGTCGTTCATTTCGTATCCTATTTGCCATAGATAGTTCCTCCTTTAGATGTATTTCGGGGTTTTAGGGTCTCCCTAACAAGCTAAAAATTGATAAAAAAAGAAGCAGATCCCAAAGGGCTGCTTCATCAATTTTTCCGTAAGTGTCCGTACACTTACTGTGCTTGCTACAAAAGAATGAATTAGATAACAAGCATTAAGCATCTATTAACTTTTAGATAATTTTACAATAAAATTTGCTGAAAGTCAAAGCTATAAAGAAGATTGTTATTCAAACTTAAAAGTTAGTTGACATTAACTATCATTTATGATAAAATAAAATTCGACAGTAGTGTCGGTTTTTATTACGATATGAAATGAGGTCTTTGTTTTGAAAGAAGAAAAACAAAAAGTTGGACAAATTAGAAAAAAAGAGATTCGAGAAGCTGCAAAGAAATGCTTTCTAAATAAAGGGTTTCAACTTACAACAATGGAAGATGTTATCACAGAGGTAGGAATGAGTAGAGGAGGTGTCTATCATCATTATGGTAATACAAACGAAATGTTTAAAGACTTAATGCTTGATGGTAATGATTATAGAAACAACTTGATAAATGAGTATTTAAAAAACAATCGAGGAAAAGATAAATATCAGCAAATGGGTGATATTTTGACAAGTAAGGCATTAGCGAAAACCGATTTAATGAAGCTGTACGCACTTCTTTTGCAAGCA
>NZ_CALLVU010000158.1 GCF_938015485.1 uncultured Lachnoanaerobaculum sp.
AAGACCGATGCCTCGGCTCCGAAAATGTACCAAGTTATTTTTTAATCATTACTAAATATGAGGCAGAGGTTTCCAAGTGCCCCCTATTTTGTCTATTTTCATATTTACGGCCTTTGCTGTCAATACATGAGCCAGTTCGTGGAGCATCATCAGGATAATGAAAGTAATTATAAATGTGATCATTGTTTACTCCTTTTTACTTGAAATCTTTTGAAACAAAAATAGAAAGCTATCATGAAAGCCGCGGCCCACAAAGCCAAATACAATGTATAGGTATAATCACCTCTGAGAACTTTCAACACGGGCGTAATCGGGGAGAATTCCACAATGCCTTCGAATACGGGATTTATTTCTGTCATCGGATAAAATGTGTCACTTAAAAATATCAGTCCAAAATAGATGATGTTGATTAATCCTTTTTCGCTTTCAGCTTTCATGTTGGTGAAAGAGAGCAGTAAGCCCAAGAAAGAAAACTCTATTAATCCCAATATTGATCCTGACAGTATGGAAAGGTATTGCGGCACGTTTAATGTCACGCCAAATATGGCTCTACCTAATATAAACAGTATTACAAAAGAAAACAGGATGTAAATCATCCGGCTGAATACCAAACTGATAATATGAGTAATGATGTTGTAAGGCATTACTTTTATGAACTTCATGACTCCTGATGTGTAATACTGTTTGATAACCCCGCCAATAGCGAATAATCCGTCACTGGCTATGGTCATAGCGCAAATTCCCGTCAGCAAGAATACACAATATTCTTTGTTGTTGATTCCCCATATACTGGAAAATATAAGGAAAATAAATGCCGGAAATATCACCGTAAAAAATACGGCTTGCTTGATTCTCATGGAAGAAAGCAATTGATAATAGATTGAAGCTATGAGTACTTTCATCTTTCTGATTTTGTTAAGTAATGATTAAAAAATAACTTGGTACATTTTCGGAGCCGAGGCATCGGTCTTGAGCAGTGTATTCAATTGATGAAAAACTCCAGAAATGGAACTATATGGTTTCATGGAGAGAGAGAAAAAAATACCAAGTTATTTTTTTATCATTACTTATGTTTCTGTCATCAACGCACAAGTGTCTAATAAAAAGAATTTTTTATTCCTGATAAGCGGCAATGCTATGACATGGTTCTTATTCGTTATGCTAATGATTTACGGAAGTATGTTCAAAGTCCCTTATCCGGTTTATATGGCATTCGCCACTCAACTGATTTTCGAAACGAATCCATTCTTCTCGGATTACACAAAATTATTTTGCTATTACAAATACATGAAATGGTTAAAATTACAACTCAAAGTAGGTAACAAATTAACTTACAAAGAAATAGAGGCTAACCGTTCATTTATTATTCAAAAATATATGTATAGCAATATATGGTATTTGCAGTTCGTAGGCTGGGTATTTGTGGTGATTGCTCTATTATCACCTCACCTTTTACCTTCTATCATCCTGTGAATTGACATATATCTTTAATTTATCAACTCGTTAAAAAGAAAAAATATGAAAAAGTTTATCGTTTTGTTTGTTACTTTCTTTGCCATTGCAACTATCACTACAAGTACGCATGCAACCGGTATGAACCGTAATTCTTCTGTCGGAACTCCAGAGAATATATTAAATGGCATCCAAGACAAAATCGAGACAGCCATGAACAACTGTTTCGCCCGGAATTCCGTTTCTCCTCTTGACAGTATTTCCCAAAAGCTAAATAAACTGAAAAGTCAAAATAACATCGTACTTTATTGGAAATCTTACGTCAATTATTATAAAAGCGTCTTTTATGCAAAGCTGGGAGATAAAGACAAAAGCAAAAAAGCTATCAAAGAGGCATATATAACTCTGGAAAAAATGAATAACAAGAACTCGGAAGATTATGCATTGCTGGCTCTGACCCAAAGTTTTTATATACAATTCACTTCAGGAATGGCCGCCGGAGTCCTTTCATCTAAAATCACAAGAAATGCAGAGAAAGCTTTGAAGCTTGATTCAACGAATCTGAGAGGATGGTACGTTCTGGGCAGCAATGATTTCTATACACCCGCGAGTTTCGGTGGTGGGAAAAAAGTGGAGTATTATTTGAAAAAAGCTATTTCAACAGTGCCTAAAAGCATAAAAAACCCATATCTGCCTACTTGGGGAAGAGAATATGCTTTCGAACTATTAATCCGATATTACATCCAGAACAAAAAAATGAACGAAGCCAGGAAATATGTACAAATGGCGGAAAAAGAATACCCGAACAGTTACTTTATTGGTGAGTACAAAAAAATAATCAATAAATAAACCCTCCACCTACATAGGTAAGATAAAATCAAACGATTTATAAATAGCTAAATATCCGATCGAACATGAGAATAGACTTCCATTTATTCAGTTTGTTTCTCCTGTTTTTAATCAGGTCATCATATATATATGCGCAGGATGCGAATATACAGGGAAAAATAACAGATAAGAAAGGTGAACCTATATTGGCGGCCAATGTCTATCTGAAAAAAGAACCTGATAAGGGAACCATTTCTGATATAAATGGATATTTTATTCTCCGGTGTCAAAGCCATAGTTTCAACAATGATACGTTGATCATCTCTTTTTTAGGTCTGAAAACCAAAATCATTCCAACAGTGCACTTAGATACAAGCAAAGAGATATCAATCGTTATGGAAGAAGATCAACAGATGCTTGTAGAAGTAGTGATTATGGCTAATCCATCTTTATCAAGAGAATTCTCAATAAAAGAAGTTTCTAAATTTGATATTTATAATACCCCTTCTTCTGCCGGTGACGCATTGAAAATGGTCACTGTCCTTCCTGCATCCACCAATGTATCAGAAAGTGCCAATGTCGAATTGAGAGGAAGTGCCGGCGATATGTCAAGAGTGATGTTAAATGAAGTACCGGTATATAAACCCGTACGCAATTCCCAGATAAATGGAATCGGAAATTTCAGTCTGTTCAATACAGAAATGATAGAAGAGCAAAACGTCTATGCCAGTAATCCCCCATTGGTCTACAGCAATGCAACTGCGGGCCTGGTAGAGATAGGCACAATAAAGAAGTTGTCAGCAAGCGAAACGGCTCTCTCTCTATCACTTGCAAATATCGGTTTCCTCCACTCTCAGCCCATTAATAAAAAAAGTTTTCTTCAGATATATGGAAATTATCAATTTTCTAAACCTTATTTATGGGTCAATGCAAATAATAAGGATATTAATAAATTTTCATCAGAAGATACCGGTTTGAATTTTCATACAGAATTAACCAAAAGGTTAAGCATCAATCTTTATTCCTATTTTATTAATGAAAAGTATCTGGCTAATGATTATTCTTATACTTTTTCAGGGACAGTGGATGCAGGTAAAAGACGAAATTTCAATATTCTGAATTTCAAATACAAATTGGGCAAAGGATTTATCTCAATAAACAATGGCACAGACTTTTCAAACGAGGACTTTAAATTTGGCAATATTTTATCCAAGCAAAAGAACTGCTATGTATACAGTAACTTCGATTTCAAATATTATTTCACTCCGTCATGGAATTTACAATCCGGTTTTTCACATGAATATACCAAGCAAAATTACCGGAGCCGGTTTCCAAAGTATTATTTTGCGGTAAAACCTGAAAACCCAAGTTATTATTTTGAAAACAGTATATCAAACAACAACCTCGAATTTTATCTGTATAACAGAGTGCAGATCTTTAACGAATTAACTTTAGGTGTAGGAATCAGAAAAAATATACCTGTCAAGGAACAATCCGGATATTGGTCTTATCAAACGAACATAAAATATTCATTCAATAATTATAATTCTATATTGGCCTCTTTAGGGAAGTATAACGGATATGCAACCCCATATTACAACACACAGGAGTTTTCCTCCATATCAACGAGGCAGTATTCATTGGAGTATTCATTTTCGAGAAATGATTTCAATCTCCGGTTGGCTACATATCATAAGAAAGAAAATCTGAAGGAAAACTTTTCTGAAACAGATACTTCCGAAAGATTATTAAGAAAAATATGGGGAGCGGAAATCAGTATGAGTAAGAAATACGAAAATTTGACAGGTTCACTTGCATACACTTATCTCTATTCCAAATTCAGAAATGGGGGCAAATGGTATAACTCGTACAACCGGATGGACTATTTAATAAAAGCGTTTATTTCTTACTATCATAAGAAAGCAGGCACTGTCTCACTGTCTTGCTTAACCCGGCCCGGGCTTTATTATAGCCCGATAATAAATGCCGAGATAAATGAAACAGGGGCATACAAACCTTTATATGGCGATTATAATGTGAAACAATATTCAGGATATTGCAGCGTTGACTTCTCTTACAACAAAGTGCTGACCTTAAAATCATCCAATTTAATATTCTTTCTGACTGTCAACAACATCTTTGACATCAAGAATGAAAGCGCCATAATGTTCAGCGAAGACTATTCTACGATAACAGGATACAGACACTATAACAGACGTTCCATCTACACGGGAATGCAACTTCGTTTTTAAAACCATTTAGTAATGATAAAAAAATAACTTGGTATTTTTTTCTCTCTCTCCATGAAACCATAT
>NZ_CALLVU010000159.1 GCF_938015485.1 uncultured Lachnoanaerobaculum sp.
CAATCACTAATAGGAGGATTATACACTAAGGAAACGGCTTAGGCAACATACGGCGGCCTACAATAGAACTTCATCTCCCCCATAAGGGTTCTCGTATATGCTTCATCAGGTCGCTATGTTATAGCTCATATTCAGTTATTCATGACTGATCCCTACTTAGCCATCTAATAATAACCTGATAATATAATGTGTTTTTCACTGTTAAAGCGGTTCTGCCTCAATATTTGCAGCATCAAAGACTTCTTTCACCTTATCAAAATTACTGCTCATAAGGACTGCTTTTTTAAGATTTGGAAATTGTTGCAGTTCTGCCAAAGTTATTTCATTTAGGTCAAAGCTTTCATCTTCTCCATCCCACTGTGGAATTATGTTCATATACAACTCATTACCTCCGTCCATATAGAGCATTTCTACGTGAGGTGCAAACTTCTTTGGAATTTCCATTTCCTTAAAGAAATTCATCGCAGGTTCAATAATAGTACAACTGTCCGTATCAATCTTTTCGCCTTTGTATTGGTCGGCAAAATCATAAATATTAAATTCCGGCTTTAGCAAATGCAAGTCATACATCAATACCTGAATAATAGCTAATTTAAAATTCAAATGATCGAAATGTAGAACAGTTCCTATACATTCTTCATTAAAACTTGTCAAAGGCACTCCTTTTCTATCACCGTTTTTCATACTTGTCACAATCTTAGCCAGTTCAGACTTAAGACACTTATTTTTATATATGTGAGCAACAGTCAAAGGTATAATTAAAACAGGTAAGAACATAATTACACCTACAAGAGCAGTACCTCGATAGTGATTTTTCGTAGCTCTTCCTTCCGAAATACTATTAAAAAAGTCTGCTGTCTCAGTAAATATTTCTCCTCCACTTACCATAAACAGCAGAATGAACTCTAACGTCATTAAACCCAAAATGATAATCATCATTTTCTTTGCTACCTTATTACATATTTCTATTTTTGTTTCTATGCCGATTGATTCAGCACCGGCTATATTGGAAAACCATTTTTCAGCTCGCTCCTCTTTTGTCATAACGAATCTCCTTTGCTAATTAATTATGCAATAAATAGTATCATATTAAATTCACATTATTTTCTCTATAAAAAATGTCTCCCATCATCTACTAATATACACAGATTTACTACTTACTTTCAAATTTCACATAAAAACAGATAGAGAAAGACAGAAAAACTTGATACAAATTATTTGTTTCCTTTATTCTTTAAATTCGGATTGTACTATCTTTAACAGTTTATCTGGCAACCTCTTTTTATATTGGTTGATATTTATTTTTAGATTCTGATTTTAGATTGTATCTGTAGCTTTTTTCTTGATCTGTATTCTCGTGCTTTTATTCGTTCACACTTTTTAAACTTTTCGAGATTTTTTGCTCGGTAGTTACTTTCCCGACTTCCGCTTTAATGGTCTCCACCATCGCCGCACCGCCGTCGAGCTTTTCCAGTGCTGCATACAATTCTGCCATTGTCATGTGTCATTCTCCTTTTCGAACACATTAAATATATGTGATGCGGTCTCCTCCGCTTTTCACCAATAAAAAATGCCCTACGCATCACCGCGCAAGGCATGAAAAAAGCACCCACATTCGTGAGTGCTAAAAAATATTTCGCCGTTACCAGTCAACTTGAGGCAAGCAGTCCTTAAGAGGCTTTCCGTCAAACATCTGATTGTTTACCAAATCATCAATCGTATCATAGTAAGCTCGCTCTTCATTACTTAAAAACTCATAACCGTTATCTGTTCCACAAGCCAAAAACGTTTTTCCGTTATATTCGTATGTTGTATCGGTCGTAGCAACCATATCTTTAAACTCTTCAATTGTCATGACTTAGGGCTCCTTTCTACATCCGTAAGTGCTTGTGGCTTACTTTTTCGCACTTCGTCTTTCCCCGTTTTTTCATTCTTCACGATTTTATATTCATGCTTATGCCAATAGTCGGGCTTATCATCCGTCCCCACATTATGATTTTTAGGTTGCCCATGATGACCAAAATGTATTTGTAAACACATATCGCCTTTTTCATTATAGAACGTTATGTTTTCCTGTTTTTCGCCAGGACCACACTTTGATAGATGCCTGACGGCAGTATTGGGTTCACTATGTAACGGGATCTTCGGATGAACCTCATTCGTTTTATCAATTATCTCTGATTTAAGTATACCCCTGTAAGACGGCTCTTGCAATACATTATCTTTGCCTGTAGGCTTTCTAACCTCAAAGCCCTCTTTAGATACCCCCCTAGCACTAGCATGCCATTCTTTTTTGCCGCTCATTACATCTTTTTTACCATGAACACCAAGTAGCCGCTCTTGCTCCCGCTTTGGAAGCGTATCAATGTATGCTTTTCCACCCTTATCAACATTATCCTTTTGCTTACCCATATCAATCATGCCGTCAACAATCGGCTTGATTCGACATAAGCAGTGAGGATGTGCAGGGAGCTTTGGGAATTTATCCTTCGGGAATATACCCTTACCAAGTCCGTACAGGTCGGCATGTGCGTACACATCGCAAATATCGCACTTCGGATGTCTATCGGCATTTATGTAGTTGTATACGATGAATATATAAAAATCCGGTATAACGACAAAAGCGAACCACCTATCCTTATCAATTCGATAAGAATAAGTAGTTCGCTTTTGCATTCTCTGGTGGGCGATGACAGGATCGAACTGCCGACATCTTGCTTGTAAGGCAAGCGCTC
>NZ_CALLVU010000160.1 GCF_938015485.1 uncultured Lachnoanaerobaculum sp.
ATAGGAATGACTGGAGCGCCAAGGACAAATGCTTTTGAAGCGGGTGAGCACAGGCTTAATAAACTGCTTGACTGGTTGCCGCATATAAAGGAAATCGGCTGTGATGCAATATATATCGGTCCGCTTTTTGAGTCTGTAGCACATGGTTACGAGACGATTGATTATAAAAAGCTTGATTCAAGGCTCGGTGACAATGATGACTTAAAGAACTTTGTAAAGGTTTGCCATGAAAGCGGTATAAAGGTTATAGTGGACGGAGTTTTCAATCATGTCGGCAGAGAGTTCTTCGCCTTTAAGGATTTGAGGGAACATAGAGAAAACAGTGCATACAAGGACTGGTTTAAAAATATACATTTTGATTGGAACAATGACTACAATGACGGTCTATACTATGACAGCTGGGACGGACACGGTACACTTGTAAATCTGAATCACCAAAATCCGGCTGTAAGAGAGTATTTTTTGAATGTGGCAAGATTTTGGATAAGCGAGTTTGATATAGACGGAATAAGACTTGATGCGGCTGATGTACTTGACTTTACCTTTATGAGAGAGTTAAGGTCTGTGACTGATTCATGTAAGCAGGATTTTTGGCTTTTGGGAGAAGTTATCCATGGGGATTATACCAGATGGGTAAATAATGAGATGCTTCATTCGGTAACCAACTATTGGCTGCACAAGGCTCTTTATTCAGGACACAATGACCACAACTATTTTGAGATTGCACATACCGTAAAACGCTGCACAGATATGGGAATGCATATCGCCAATGTTTTTTATAACTTTGTTGACAACCATGATGTGGCAAGAATTATAACAAAGCTTAATAACAAGGCACATTTCTTCCCTGTTCATGTACTTTTGTATACATTACCGGGAAAGCCGTCAATATACTACGGCTCGGAGTTTGCGATTGAGGGCGAGAAGAAACCTTATGCGGATGAAATTCTTAGACCTGAGCTTAAGATAGAAGATTATAAGGATGCCGTTAATACAAATGAGAATACAAAAAGGATTGCGGCTCTTGGCAATATGAGACTTAACAATCAGTGGGTAGGAGAAGCCGGTTATAGGGAACTTTTGCTTACAAACAGACAGTATGCGTTCTTAAGAGAATATGGGGATAAGAGACTTGTTGCTATAGTAAACAATGATGACAATAACGCTGATATTCATTTAAATATTAACGGTGAATTTACAGAAATCTTTTCAGGAGAAAAAAGGAATTTCGACGGGAATATGCATGTGAATATCCCCGGAAATTCCGGACAGGTATGGATAGGGTAAAACCTATCCTATTTCTTTAATTTAAGATAATCAACCACTATCAATCCGATATCCAAAACAGACAAAAGAGAAAGTATTATCTGTGTTGTAATATATGCCTGCATAAATGATAATTCACTGTAGTTGTTATTTTCATAATTATAAAGGAATATACGTGGTGCAATTGTATCCGCATTAAATATCAATATCAACAGTACAAGCAGTATTGCAACCTTGTAAGCTATATAGGTTATGCTGTTATCATCGTTTCTATTCATAATGAACCTCCTGAAGTGCGCGGTTAAGTAGGTATTACTGACATAAATATATATTATTTGAAGTAAAAGTTCAATAGTACACATATTTTATATTGAAAACAGAATAAAAAACTTGATAGATACAATTGAAATGTTTATACTGTTAGCGATTAATTTTGAGTTTTGTATTTATAGAAAGGTGATATAAATATTATATGAAGAAAATAATAATTGCGATTGCAATAATAATTGTACTTGTTGCAATCGGATGGTATTGCAGATTTATTCTCGGGCTTGCGTCACAGATGGCAAACCCTAAGGTCTCCACGTTGGAAAAAGAGATGTCTTGGGAGAAGGAACATAAGCTTTGGGGAGATTATGATGACTATGAGAAAGAAGATTATATAGTAAAAGGCCTTAATGATTATGACCTCCATGTAACCTTGGTAAAAAATCCTATACCGAGTGATAAGTATGTGATAATCAGCCACGGCTTTAAGTCAAACAGATACGGTGCGGTGAAGTATGTGGATTCATATATTGACCTTGGATTCAACTGCATTATCTATGATATGAGAGACCATGGTGAGAATGCAAAGGCGACAGTAAGTCTCGGACAGTTTGAATCTGAGGACTTATATAAGCTTATTGAAGACACATATAACAGATACGGCAATATTAAGCTTGGGCTTCACGGCGAGTCAATGGGTGCAGCGACTTCTCTGACGGTGCTTGCTAAAAAGCCGAAGGTGGATTTTGTAGTGGCGGATTGCGGTTTTTCAAATCTTTATGATTTGATTTATAAAGCTTATGATCTTGCTAAGACTCCATTTGTCTTGCCGAGTGTAAATATCGCCATGAAGTTAAGATACGGATATGATATGAAAAAGACTTCGCCAAAGGATGCTCTTGTGGGAAATGAAGTACCTATATGCTTTATACACGGTGAGGCTGATACCTTTATTTTGCCTGAGAATTCGCAGGTAAACAAGGCTGCCACAGCAGGGTATTCGGAGCTTCATTTGGTACCGAATGCGGCACATGCACAGTCAAGAGAAGTACTTGGCGAGGCGGAGTACAGGGGTATAATCGGTGATTTTTTGAATAATATAAACTTTAAATAAAGATTTTTGAGATTAAAAAATATCCTGACAAGCAAAAGGCATTAGCACTGTGACTTGTCAGGATATAAAGTCTCTCTAATAATGGAACTTTATATTATTACTCTTTAGTATAGCTGTAATCAAATCAAATTTATCTTTTTTATAAATCAATAATTCTTTAAAATATTGGTCGGCTATATGCCGTCGTCTATAGTTATTATCTCTATTAGCCTAAAGCCCAAATCAAATGCCGGATTTATAGTGTCAATTTCATTATTTAAGCAATCAAGTTCTATTTCTTTTTCTTCATATAAAACCTCAATAGACAAATATAAATAAATATCATCACTTTTTCTATGTAAAGTTAAAGAAATTTGAAGGGAAAATACAGAAGAAAACAGCATAAGAAAAATACAAAACCCAAAATTCAAAACCCAAAATTCAGTCAATGGGATTTTATGCCCCAAATAGACAGTACTATAGAAAACAAAATATCCTGACAAAGTCACAAAGCACAAAAGCCATGTATTTGTCAGGATATTTCTCTTTCATTCTGTGGGAAGTAAAATTACTTATTTCCCGACAATCCCTATTTAATGGTTCTATAACTAATGTTGATGTTTGTTGTTTACTAATCTCAACTTTATTATTATATATAATAAATCTTTAAGTCCTAAGTTCAATGTATTAATTGAAGACTACATATTACATCAAAAACCAGCAATACCATATGGACTTATATTATTTAAATATTCTTCCAAACTTTGATTAATTACATTATAGTTTTCATCTCCTCTACCATCTGTAAGCTCTGATAATACTGATGTATTTGAACCATCATAGTTATTAGTAGTAGTTTTCTGTATAGTATCGCTATTAGTTATCATTTTTCCATCACTACCAACTTCATAGCCATTAATATTTTGATTAGTTACCATACTACCTGTTGCCCCTACATAATACCAATCATTATTCCAGTCTATCCACTCGCTTTGTGCCATAATTCCATCAGGCTTAATAAAATACCATTCATTACCTGATTGCAACCACTGATTGGCTGCCATAGTACCATCCTGCTTCATAAAGTACCAGACATATCCATATCTAATCCATTCATTACTTGCCATACTTCCATTATCTTTGATATAGTACCAGCTTTTACCATCACCACTCTGTATCCATCTATTAGATGTCTTTGTACCATTTTCATAATACTCCCATATAGAGCCATTTGACATCCAGTTACCTGCAAATGCTGGTATAGTTAATACACCTGAAATAGCCATACTTAATACAAGAAGTAACCCTTTTTTTCTCATCCTTTATCCTCCAAATATTTAATTTTAATAATAAGATGTATATTTTACACCTTAAATTTACATATAAGCAGTTTATTAAATAATCTAAAAAAATGCTAAACGTTATACATACTAAAGTTAGTCATTAACTATCTTTTTGTTTCTCCTGAATATAGCATATATAAATTCCTGAGAATAGTAAGTAAAACTAAGATTAATAAAACTGGATATAATTATATATATATATATATTGTCAACAAAAAATCCCCCCAAAAATAGATACAAAACTCAAACTTCGCACATCAAAAATGTTCCACAGACATTGAAAAC
>NZ_CALLVU010000161.1 GCF_938015485.1 uncultured Lachnoanaerobaculum sp.
ACATCTTTGAACCTCGGCTTACATAGTTTCCGCTGTCATCCTTTACTATCGCCTTATCATTGGCGTATGGGAAGATGTCCATGATATTAACCGCCGTTGCATTGTCAATGGAATTATTCCATGCAGATAATTTGTACTCTACAATATCTCCCTTTTCCGCTTTTATAATACTCTTATATGCAGTATCTGTGGCAAGCTTTTGTTTCTTTGTAAGAATAACCGCTCTTGGTGGTACGAAGTTGAACTTAAAAGAAAGGTATGAAAGCCTGTCAGTTGTATTTCCGTTGTTATTTGCATCGTATTTATCAAGGAAGCTTATACTTTGTGTGTTAACAACTGTAGAAGAGTAAACCGTATTCGGATCATTTCCGCTTGCATCGGTTGAGTTGTTATCCCAACTTAGGAATGACTCCACTGTATGCTCACCCTCACTTAATGCAGTTGTCGGCTTGAAGGTATAATACATTCTGTCCCAACCGCTAAATTTAGCCGGAACCTTCGGCAATGTAAAGTTGTTCAAATTAAAGACATAGGCTGTCTTACCTGTACCCTTATAATCATCTATTCTCTGAGGTGTGGTATCTAAAGTAAATCTGTACTGCGCCTGATAGCTATGGTGTAGAGCAGTGCTGAACTCAAGCTCAGGGTCCACCAGGAATATAAGCTTGGCATTGTCTACCGTTCTGTCAGCATTCAGATATGAATCATATTCTGTGTATACATGATACAGTACATTATCCCCTAACTGAACATTTGTAACATTAGGGTTACCGTTGACATTTTGAGAATGCGGAAGCAGTTTAATTCTCGCATAATTCTTTCCATAAAGTCTTCTTACCATCTGTGACCTCAAGCTTGTACCGCTGCTTGATAGTGCTTCTCCGATATTGTATACGGTATATGTGTTGTTGGTGGTATTTATTCTGTTTTGAATAGCTGTTACCACCGGAGGTGTAAGCTTACTTTCTACAAATAATCCTACTGCATACTCTCCATATCCCGAAATAGTTATATCATCGTCAAAATCAAGTCTGATTGACTTATAGTGCTTAGGCGTAATCGTATTTTCTGTATTCCATTTATAATACTCATCAGCATTGTTCACGGCGGTATAAGGTATATTCGTAGCAATCAATTCCTCTGTATTGTCATCATTTATACCTATAAGCTTATTGTTAGAAAGCTTTGCAAGGTTTGCAGCATCAAACATCGACTCAAATACTCTAAGCCCGTACCCTTGGAAATCCACATTCTCATGCGGAGTGTCCTTTATGGACCTGAAACTTGTAGTGGAGCCTGTTACATTACCCGCTCCCCAATACTGTGATACATTTATCAGCCATTTGTCCTTGCCGTCATTATCACCAAGATTTGTATATAAATCTCCTGGCGCAAACGCTTTTAATTGACCGTTTACATTAGTTTCAGGAAGTACATTTCTTTTTGTAAGATACAGCTTTTGTGTGTACTTATATGACTTATAAACTTTAGACCTTCTCTCAGTGCTGAGATCCACAGTGCCGTCATCATTTACAAGATAATTGGTCTGCGGTATAAAAACATCCGTATATCTGTTTTCATTTACAGTTTGAGTACCGTCATACTTTATTGTAAACTTTAACTCATAGCCTGGTGCACCGGAATTTGCCAGTGTATCTTTTGTAATAGTACGATTCAACGGATCATAGGTCCAATCTCCATTATCAGGCAGACTCGAATCCCATATCATACCCGGAAGCAATGACAGAACGGTTCTTTTTTTCCTTCTGTCCACACCATAACTATAACCGTTCACCTCAGTATCATTCACATGCTTTTTTCCGTTTTCAGCATGACTGTACCAAGTATCTGTAAATCCGTTCTTTAGATGTGTATGAGTGGCATCTGTTTGGTCATCGGTTACCTGAACCAAATTGTAACCACCGCCCTTAGTCCAACCATTTATTGTTCCGTCATCTTTACTGTTAATACCAAATACATAAGTCTGTGCTGTGATCTGTTTGCTTGAATTTACAAGCTCCACACCGTCTTTTGTAAAAAGTCTTGTTTCAATAGTGGCTGTCTCACCGTTTGCAAATTTACCGTTTATCATTGAAACTCTGAAAGGATTTCCTATTCTCGGTCCCGGTGAGAGCATATTGTAAACTATTTTAACTTTCCAATATGTAGCATCATTGATTAATGTGGCACTTTTTATCGTATTGGATCTGAATTGATTGACATCCGGTTTGTCAAATTCAGTTCTTTTCAAATACAGTATCGAATACGGTTCCGAATAAGTTCCACCTGATACGCTTACATTAAGCCAAAAAGATTCCAATCTTCCGGGCTCCGATACGGTTTGACCTGTATCGTTGTATACAATCTCCGTTGCAGTAGCTCCCGTACCTGTCGCTTTTACTTCATTCGGATAAAAAGTAAAGGATGCCAACAGCATCAAAAACAGTACATATAAAAATAATTTAGTTTTTCTTCTCCTTACACTCATCTCTTTCTCCTAATTTTTTAGTACACCCAAACTGTAATATGTCGTCATATTACCAATAGTTATACTTTGCATAACTTCACTCATATATAATAACATTTTCAAATGTTAAATACCAGTAAAATGTTAATAAAGAATAAACTTTCATTAAAAAATTCAAGATTTTCACCTTGACTAACTTTAAACTTTATTTTAATATACACATTTTTTATTTTTGTATTTTAAAATATTTTATATAGCTAATACGTTGTATTACTTTCAAATATAATTTTAATATTATACCTGTATACTGCACTATATTTGAAAGTTTATTCATAACAGTATGTTCTTGTCTTGTTTCATTTTCATTTATTAAACTTATTATATATCTTACCGGAACAATTTTAATATCATATTTGATACTGTTAAAGGTTTATATCCCTATAATGTCAACTCATACGTAATTTTAGTTGACATTATTATATATTTATAATATCATTTTCTTATGTTTGTTAAATGATACCGACAAATATTTATAGGTATCAAATTTTATTTTTATAGGAGATTTTTATGTCGAAAACTTTTTCTGTGCAAAAAATGGCGATAATAGCACTTATGACAGCCGTATTATGTATATTGGCACCGATTTCCATACCGATATTTATCAGTCCGGTGCCTGTCTCACTTGGTGTACTGGCCATATACCTTACAGCATATGTTCTTTCACCTTTAGATGCAACTATTTCAGTAATAATATTTATATTGCTTGGTACATTCGGACTTCCTGTATTCTCAGGATATTCAGGCGGTCTCTCTAAACTGGTCGGTCCGACAGGAGGTTATATAATAGGCTTTCTATTTACAGTTTACATAAGCTCACTTTTTATACATATGAAAAAAGGTATTATTTATGATGTAATCGGAATGATAACAGGCTTAGCTCTTTGCTACATCCTCGGCACAATATGGTTTTCACATCAGCAGGGAAAAGGCTTTATTGCATCACTGCTTTTGTGTGTTGTACCTTTCTTAATAGGAGATGCTATAAAGATTATAGTAGCTGTTATACTTGGTACACAGATAAATAAGAGATTAATTCATCTAAATCTATAAGCAAAAATCCGTACAAAAAAGTACGGATTTTTTTATCTCTCCCTATATCCTAAGGCCTGTTCCAAAACAATTTTTTCTTCATCTGAAAGCACCTGATCTGTCTGTCCGTTCTCAACTATTCTTATATAATTAAAAGTGGTCTCTCTTGAATGTATACTGTTTATGATATATCCTGAGTTTCTGTAGTTTAACATACAGAGTGCAAAACTTAACTTTCCTCCCATTCCTTCAAATGCATCATACTTAAGCATACCTATTTTTTGATAACATTCTCTTTGTACTTTATTCAGTTCTCTTATAGCTTCTCTATTCAGTCTGTTCTCATTCTTCAAACTGCGAATATCTTTCCTCAAAAGAATTATAATATCCTCAAGATTCTTTGCGGTCTTTCCGGTCATAAAATTATCATATGATTTGAAAAGTCTTCTATATTTTATTCTATGCTTAACCATAGACATAAACAGTATAAAGTTAAAAATAGCCACTACCAGGATAAAGCCAAACAACACCCTATTATCTATTGTAAAATTCATCATCATTATCCTAATGTCTTAAAAATATCCATTATCCTGTCAAGTTCAACCTGAGAATAATATTCTATTTCTATTCTTCCTTTATTTTTGTCTTTTTGATTTATATGTACCTTGGTGCCCAGTACTCCTTGAATACTGTCTTCATATTCTTTATAAAAAAGTGATAAGTCTCTGACGGTATCTTCCTTACTTGTCTCTGTTAAATCCGAAAGCTCTACATTTTTCTTTTTTGACAGTGCCTTGGCAGCCTTTTCAGTATCTCTTACACTTAGATTCCTCTTCATTATATCAAGTGCAAGCAACTCTCTTTTTCCCTCGTCCTCAAGACTCAAAAGCGCTCTGGCATGACCTGATGAAATACGTCCTTCTATCATATACTGCTGGATATTTTTACTGAGCTTCAAAAGTCTGAGCGAATTGGTAATAGTAGAGCGATTCTTTGAAACCTTATCAGACAGTTCTTCCTGTGTCAGATTATATTCCTCTATAAGACTCTTATATGCAAGTGCTTCTTCAATAGGGTTCAAATCTGTCCTCTGTATATTCTCTATAATAGCAATTTCCTTAGCCTTTTGGTCATCATAATCTCTTACAACTACCGGTACTTCAGCTAATCCTGCAGCCTGTGCCGCTCTCCAGCGCCTTTCACCGGCAACGATTTCATATCTGTTGCCGATTTTCTTTACTATAATAGGCTGCAACACTCCATATTGCTTTACCGATTTTGTCAATTCATCAAGGCTGTCCTTATCGAACATCTTTCTTGGCTGATTTCTGTTTGGCTCTACTAATGAAATCTTTACCATCAATTCGCCGGCTTTTTTGTTTGTATTATCGTCTATATTCTTATCCACTGCCTCGTCAATAGCTGTATTGGTTCCATTTATATTTCTAAGAAGAGCATCTGCGCCCTTTCCAAGTGCCATTCTCTTTGCCATTTTTACCTCCCGCTCTTACTTAGTACTTCGGATGCCAACATTCTATATGCCTGTGCTCCCGTTGAAGTAGTATCATATTCCGTTATCGGCATTCCGAAGCTTGGAGCCTCTGCCAATTTTACATTCCTAGGTATTATAGTTTCAAATATATTTTCATTAGAGATAACGCTCTTTACGCCCTCTATAACCTGCCCGCTCAAATTATTTCTGGCATCATACATCGTAAATACTATTCCCTCTATTTCAAGTGTAGGATTCAGTCTCTCCCTGATCAAATTTACAGTTCTAAGCATCTGATTAAGTCCTTCAAGGGCATAGTATTCACATTGAATAGGTATCACCACACTGTCTGATGCCATAAATGCATTTATGGTAAGAAGACTGAGACTTGGAGGACAGTCTATTATTATATAATCGTATTCCTTATATATCTCACTTATCTTTCTTCTAAGTGTTCTCTCTCTGTCCTCAAGTTCCAAAAGCTCTATCTCGGCACCTGATAAATCCACATTACTCGGTATTATATCAAGGTTTTCCACCTCGGTACTCAATATCGCATCATTTATATTTTCATCACCTATAATAACTTCGTATATAGTCTTTTCAGTATTCAATTTATCAATTCCAAGTCCGCTTGATAAGTTTCCCTGAGGATCAAAGTCTATCGCCAACACACTTTGACCTGCTTCAGCCAAAGCGGCTGCAAGATTTACAGCAGTAGTAGTCTTACCTACACCACCTTTTTGGTTTGCAAATGAAATAATTTTCGTCATAATATTATTCAAGCATTCAGCTTGTTCCTTTCTATTTATATTTCACAGTTCGTTTACATGTATATACTGAGAGCATTCAAAAACTCCCTGTCATTTTCAATATGCGGGTACTTATTAGAATCATCAATAATAACGAATTCTATTGCCGGATTAACTCTCATATATTCCTTAATTATAATTGGCGCATCCTTATTGTACCGACCTTCAAATATAACAATGCTGTTGTCTATTTGAGACAGCTCGAACTTTATATTTTTCTTGGTATAGAAGCATACGATACTGGAGTACAACGACTTTGGAGACAGCCCTCTATGTGCCGCTTCATAGCATTTATCAAGCATATCCTTTGTGAATCTGTCTTTTCTGTAAAAATCGGATCTTACATTGTATTTTATATTCCACCTGAATGTAGCTATATTATATAGAAGGTTTCCAAGCACCGACATACTCAAAATAGCCTTATAAGTTCTCGCTCTCTTTCCCGGTATAAGCTGACCTTTTGAGAGCTTCTCAGGTGAAATAAGTATTATTTTTTCAAATAATGTACTGTCATTATCACAGGCGGAAATAACAAAAGCAGAGCTGTTTCCACTTGAAATTACTGTAGTCCTTTTTCCTATTATTGCCTTTATGAAGTCACATATCAGCTGTGCAAATATATGATTTGTATATGTCATAAACGGTTTCTCAGATAATCCACATCCCAGTAAGTCTATACTGTATACTGTATGTGACTCCGCCAATATATCTGTTATCTTAAACCATTCTTCTGATGACGATGCTACATCCGGTGAATGTACTAACAGAATAGGGTTACCATGTCCCTTTTTTCTGTACTTTATAGTACCAAATCTCCATTCAAACTCTTTTGTTTCTTCTCTTCCAAGGAGATTCTTTGATATAGCATGCATACTTGTAATTTTATTTATCAGTGATACACCTATCAGTGTAGAAGACGATATCACCATTGCAGTTAAAATCTTTAAGTATTTTTTCACTGTGAAAACCCCTTATTTTATAGGATCTACAAGTCATCCACTCATAAAATCCTAAAATATTTATTTACTTTTATATTCTATCATACTAATATTTTCTAATCAATGAAATAAGAAGAAATATTTTAACGTTTCACATGAAACATATGCTGTGTTTCATGTGAAACATCAGAACATGATTTAGTATTATACTATCTTAATATAATGATTTTACTTAATTCTATATGGTGATAAATCTAATAGTCCTATCTAAGCAATTAAGATATATTTAACCATTATTACAGCACTTCAATCTTTTTAAATCTCTATTACGCTTTATTTTTGACTATTCAAAGCAATATATATTATTTATAGCTTGTATTCAACTTGCAAAAGCTTTAACTTTACCTATAGAACTATGCCTTTACATTATAAATATATACTTGATCAAACTGAATTATTAGCATCCCTATTATTGCAACTTAAATATGCCGAATTTAATATCAACAATAGCAGGATATAACTCGATAGCAATTCAAAGAGTGCAACTGATACTTCAATTTTATATCAAGCATAGTAAGATAATAATCTATAAACCTCTTTTCGATGATATCATTTTATATTCAGTTATCTTATCAAATTTAATGCATTTATCGACGATAATATCTCATATACATGAATAAATTTGAGCAGCAGATAAAAACCTTAGCGAGCTTATATTATCCATATACATAGATAAAACTATAAGTTACAAATAAAATCCCCACTCATTAGCCGGCTACCAATAGTAAATCTTATCTATGTAAAATTTCATATACAGTAATTTTCATACTGACAGGTAACTTAAAATATATAGTTCTCTATTATAAAATTCTACTTCCTGAAGATTTATCAGACATAAATGACACTTATTCTTATCTTAATGACTATACCGAAGAGTTTTAATGATTTAATTTAATACAGCTATATCATAAACCTACATATATGTTTTGAATATCTAATCTAATATGTAATGGTAACAAGCAGTTTTATTTATCATTCTATATCTTAGCTGTGAATAGTAAAAACAACGTACAATACTTACTTGTAATTTAATATATCTCAGGCTTTAGAGATAATATCTACAACATACAGTGAATTAAAAGATTACAAACATATCTTCTTTTATCTATATTATAAGAGTGTCCTTTGTCCTTAATATACTGTTCCGATATTTTTATAAAACAATAATCTTAGATTCAAAGCACTATCAATTCTATATACAAATATCTTAAAGTCATCCCTACATATAAAAAAGCTCTATAGCATGTTTCATGTGAAACATCACTATAGAGCCTTATTCTCATTGTTTCATATGAAACAGGAGTTTCTAAATTCTTATATTTTATATAAAACACATAGCATGATTTTTTCTATGTTTCATGTGAAACATGTTTTTTATTTTCTAATGTTTCACATGAAACATCTACTTTATAGGTTCCTTAGTAGGTAACCCGGCTTTTCTTGGATATTTACCTGAGGTAGGCTTTACCTTCTTTATATCCAGCAATATTCTTTCCCCGTATTCATTAAGTTCAAACTTTACGGATTCACCTATTTCACCGCCCAGTACCTGTATCGCCGTCTTTGCATCATTTACTTCTACATCATACCCCTTTGACTTATATGATACAAAACTTCCACCAACCTTTACTAAAGGAAGACAGTACTCACTTAATGAAGCTAGATTTGCAACTGCTCTGGATACACATATATCAAAACTTTCTCTATACTTTTTATCTCTTGCAATATCCTCAGCTCTTGAGTGTATTGCAATTACATTTTTTATATTCAATACTTCACAAACTTCCTGTATAAATTTTATTCTCTTATTAAGGCTGTCTATCAATGTCAGTTTAAGATTTGGAAATGCAATAGCTAAAGGTATCCCCGGAAATCCCGCACCTGTACCAAGGTCCGCTATACTGTACTCCTTTTCATCAATATCTTTTATCAGCTTTTCCAATGCAATACTGTCTATAAGATGTTTGAATGTAAATTCTCTTATCTCTGTGATGGATGTGAGATTCATAACCTTATTCTTCTCAACCAAAATCTCATAAAACCTATATAGTTTTTCTTTCTTCTCATCTGAAAGTGAAGTGTCCAATATATTGTTTTCAGATAAGTATCTGTCCATATCGTTATACATCTTTTTTCTCCTTATAGGTCTCCAGATACACAAGTAATACCGTTATATCTGCCGGTGATACGCCTGATATTCTTGAAGCCTGTCCGATAGAGCTTGGCCTTACTTTGCTAAGCTTTTGTACAGCCTCAATTCTCAGACTGTTAACCTTGGTGTAATCTATATCAAGCGGAATCTTTTTGTTTTCAAGCTTTTTAAACTGTTTTACCTGAGACTCCTGACGCTTTATATATCCCTCATATTTTATATTTATATTTACCTGATCTCTAACATCTTTCTTTAATTCTTTTCTGTCAGGATCCAACTCTCTTGTAATATCATAATTTAGCTCCGGTCTCCTTATAAGTTCTGCCAGATTTGCAGATGTTTGAAGCGGAGTGGAGCCGTTTCTGACAAGAAAATCCTGTACTGTAGCAGTAGCGCCTATATGTATATTTTTTAACCTTTCAACTTCATTTGAAATCTGTCTTTCTTTTTCTAAAAGTCTTTCATATCTTTCCTCTGATATAAGCCCTACATCATGTCCGATTTTTGAAAGTCTTAAATCCGCATTATCCTGTCTTAGAAGTAATCTGTATTCAGATCTGGATGTCATCATCCTATAAGGCTCATGACTTTCTTTAGTAACCAGATCATCTATCAACACACCTATATATCCCTGATCTCTGCCTATTACTACAGGTTCTCGTCCAAGTACCTTCATAGCTGCATTTATTCCCGCCATAAGTCCTTGTACCGCAGCTTCCTCATAACCTGAACTTCCGTTGAACTGTCCTGCGGCAAACAGACCTTCCAAATTTCTGAACTCCAAGCTGTCCTTAAGCTGTCTGGCATCAATACAGTCATATTCTATAGCATATCCGTTTCTGACAATATTTGCATTTTCAAATCCCTTGATACTTTTTATCATTTCTTCCTGTACATCCTCAGGGAGAGAACTTGACAAGCCCGAAAGATACATCTCATTGGTATATAAACCCTCAGGCTCTACAAATATCTGATGTCTGTCCTTATCCGGAAACTTTACCACCTTATCCTCTATAGACGGGCAGTATCTCGGACCTGTACCCTTTATAGCACCTGAAAACAGCGGTGACCTGCCTATATTCTCTCGTATTATTTCATGAGTACGTTCGTTGGTATAAGCGAGATAGCATTTTACCTGTTCTTTCTGTACACTTTCAGGATCCGTCTCAAAAGAAAAAGGTACAACCGGATTGTCGCCATATTGTTCCTGCATTACACAATAATCTATACTTCTGCCGTCCACCCTTGCAGGTGTACCTGTTTTGAATCTATTTAAAGATATTCCCGCATCCAAAAGCGATTCCGAAAGATGATTTGCAGACTTTAATCCGTTAGGACCTGTATACTCGGACACCTCACCGTATATACATCTTGCCTTCAAATATGTGCCTGTTGCAAGTACTACAGCCTTGGCATAATACTTACTGCCTGATACACTCTCAACACCCTTACATACATTGTCGCCGGCAATCAGCTTTGTAATTTCTTTTTGACAAACGGTCAAATTTGGAGTGTTCTCAAGTATCTTTCTCATTTGCTTTGAGTATTCCTGCTTATCCGCCTGCGCTCTAAGTGAGTGCACTGCAGGTCCCTTTGAAGCGTTGAGCATCTTTGACTGTATAAATGTCTTATCTATACATTTGCCCATTTCACCGCCAAGTGCATCAAGTTCCTTTACCAGATGTCCTTTTGAACTGCCTCCTATATTCGGGTTACACGGCATCATCGCTATGGAATCCACACTTACCGTAAAAATGATTGTCTTAAGACCGAGCCTTGCACTTGCAAGAGCCGCCTCGCACCCTGCATGACCTGCACCTACTATAACAACATCATATGTCTTTTCTATTATCATATATTTTCCTTCTGTCTATTTACCCATGCAAAACTTCGAGAATATCTCATTTACAACATCATCATCCACAGTCTCTCCGATAATTTCTCCAAGTGCCTCATATGCATTTAATAAGTCTATCGTAAAGAAGTCCTCCTCATATCCTTCATCAATACTAGAAAGACACATCTCTAGCGACTCCATCGCCTCATTTATGATTTCCTGATGCCTGATATTGGTTATAATAATCTGATCGTTAAAATTTATCTCATTTGAAATAAACTTAGCCTTTATCATATTTTCAAGCTCGTCCACACCTGTATTATCCTTAGCCGAAAAGATTATTACATCCTTATCGCTGTATTTTCTTATATCATCCACGCTTACTTTAAGTTCCTTATCAGACTTATTGATAAGCACTATAGCCTGCTTGTCTTTAACACTTTCAAGCAAACTTATATCTTCACCGTCAAGAGATAGCAGTCCGTCTATTACCACCAAGTTCAAATCGGCATTATTACTTGCCTCTATAGCCTTCTTTACACCGATACTTTCCACGACATCATCAGTCTCTCTGATACCTGCAGTATCTGTAATATTCAGACTGATTCCAGAGAGCTTAATATTTTCTGTCAAAGTATCTCTGGTAGTACCTGCGATATCCGTGACTATAGCTCTGTCACTCCTTGATAAGAGATTTAAGATAGAAGATTTTCCTGCATTAGGCTTACCGATAATAACGGTATTTATACCTTCTCTTATAATACTTCCGTCCTTAAATGATTTTTGCAAATATTCTATTCTTGTAATAAGCTTTTTTACAATCTTTCTCAACTTTACACTGTAACCGTCAAGCGAATAATGCTCGGGATCATCAAGTGCGGCTTCTATAAAAGCTATTTGCTCCAAAATCTTGGCTCTGATTGTCTTTATATTCTCAGTCAATGCACCGCTTAACTGCCTTATACCGGCTTTAAGCGCCAAATCATTTTTTGCCTCTATTATATCTATTACAGCCTCAGCCTGACTTAGGTCCATCTTGCCGTTTAAAAAGGCCCTCTTTGTAAACTCACCCGGAAGTGCCGGCCTTGCACCTGATTTAAGCACTGCATGAAGTACCTTCTCCAAAATAAGTATACCTCCATGACAGTTTATTTCCACAGTATCCTCACCTGTAAAAGTTCTTGGTGCTTTCATAAGCATTACAAGCACTTCATCTATTATCTCATCGCCGAAATATACATGACCGTAGTTTATGGTATGTGATTCAACCTCTCTCAAACTTTTTTTTCCGCTAAATATCTTATCCGCTATTCCTATAGCATCCTCACCGCTGATTCTTATTATACCTATTCCACTTTCACCAAGTGCAGTTGCAATAGCGGCAATAGTATCTGTTTTCTTCATATTCCTCCATAATATATGAAAAGAGGACCATCAATAACTATGTTATCAATAGCCCTCTTTCACAAGACCGTTCTTTATTGCATTTCCCTTTTAGGGCTTCTTTTATTTTGTTTAAAGCTTTTCTTCGGATAGATTGTAATATGTCTGAAAGGCTCCTCACCCACGCTCTTTGTTGACACCATATTGTCACCCTGTAATACTGCATGAATAATTCTTCTTTCATAAGCATTCATAGGCTCAAGCTCTGTAAATCTGCCTGTTTTCTTTACCTTTGATGCTATATTCTTTGCAAGCAATTCAAGCTTTTCTTTTCTCTTTTTTCTGTAGTTCTCGGTATCAAGCTTGATTCTTATATAGCTTTCACTGCTTTTGTTCACTACAAGACTGAGAATATACTGTAATGAATCAAGTGTTTGACCTCTTTTACCGATAAGTACACCCAAGTCTTCCTCACCCTCTATTACTATAGAAAGCTCATTCGTCTTAAATGAGAAATTATAATTTGCGTGTGCCGACAAATCCATAGCCTTGAACAAATCATTCAAAAAGCCGTCCACTACGCCTCTGACAGCTTCAAGCTCATCATTGGTAAGTATCTTCTTATTGGAGCTCTCGTATTTGTCTTCTCCATAGAATTTTGTGTACTCATCTACAGCCTCTGTAGCGGTCTCTTTGACTTTGGAAATCTCTACAGGTTCTACCTTAACTTCTTTCTTTTGTGCTACAGGCTCATCCCTTTTTTCTATATCCTTCTTTTCAATAGGAGATTTTTGTTCTCTTACTTTCTCAGACACCTTAGGAGCCTCACTTGCCGATACATTCTTGGTTGCATTTGTATTCTTTTTCTTTGCAACCTCACTATCGCCGGATTTCTTCACAGTGACCTTAAGTGTCCACGGCTTTACACCGATGATTCCCAAAAATCCGTTTGTGCCTCTTTCAATAATCTCTACATCCACATTTTCACTGGTGGTCCCAAGCTCAATCAATGCCTTTGTCAAAGCTTCATCATAATTTCTCGCTGAAACTCTAGCACTATCCATCTCATTCCTCCTATTTATTTTTCTTAGAATTCTGCTTCTCGTTGTACTTTGCTACCATATTGGCCTTAGAAGCAAGTGATCCCGGCTTTGCATCTTTATTATAATACTCGGTAGAATCTTTTATATTCTTTGCATTCACTTCATATTTCTTTGCTTTATTTTCTTTTTCCTGCTTTTCAATCTCATCCATATGCTTTGCATTCTCAATTACCTTTTTATTGGCGCTGAGTGCAGGAAGACCCTGTTTTGCTCTTTTGGCATTTTGTTTTGCAAGATTATTTTCTACTAATTTATCAATATCCATATCTTTTAACTGATAATTAACAAGCAACTGAATAATTGTTCTTGCAAGTGCTGAGGCAATCCAGTATATACCGATACCTGCAGGAAGAGTGAAGCAGAAGAATACCGACATAAGCGGCATTACAGTATTCATGCTCTGCATCTGCTTTGCCATGTCGCTTTCATTGCCTGAATTCTGCGGCTGATTTACCGTCATTACCTTAGTTGATAAAAACTGTGTAAGGCCTGCAAGTATCGGAATGATCCAAGCGATATTTATATGGTTCATTCCCTGCCAAGGCGCTACAGATAAATCAATTCCCAAAAATGAATTCATCTGCTTAATCAGCGGAACGCTTGTATTCAATACATCGCTCATGCTTGGGAATGTTTCACCAAGTTTAGTCCACTTCTCAGGTGTGAACTTATATAATAAATCTATAACCTTATTTATAACAGTATAATCGTTGTTCTCTACGGGAAGTCTGACCGCTTTTGCCATATCACTGATTTTATTGATATAATCAGGCTGTTGCATAAGAGAATTTGCTACATTCTCAAAAACTCCGCGAACACTTGTAACATACGCAGGAATTCTATATATAACCTGATACAGACCGAACAATATAGGCATCTGTATAAGAAGCGGAAGACAACCGCCGGTCATACTTGTACCATACTTACTGTATACGGCTCTGGTCTCGGCATTCATCTTCATCGCCGACTCATTATCTGTTTTGCCTTTGTACTTATCCTGTATAGCCTTTATTTCAGGCTGAATTACAGCCATAAGCTTCTGAGATTTTTGCTGTTTTATAGTGAGAGGAATCATTATAACATTTATCACTATTGTAAATACAATAATTGCGATACCGATATTTGTTATTCCTATATCAAATATCAGATTCATTATAAATCCCAGTATCTCAGCAAACCAACCTATAATAGGCGTACTTGACTTTGTTAATAGTACAATGTCCAAGCTAATACCTCCAATATTTATTATATTTTCTAAAATAAACTTATCATTTTCTATGGTACAGGGTCATAGCCTCCCTTTGCTAAAGGATTGCACCTTAAAATTCTCCAAATACTAAGCAGTGTGCCCTTTATTATGCCGTGTTTTTTCAAAGCTTCTATGGCATACTGCGAGCAGGTAGGAGTATAAATACAATGCGTTCTGACCTTCAGCGGTGACAGAAATATCTGATAGAACCTAATAAGCTTAATCATTCCTGTTTTTATTAAGCTATTTAATTTTTTCAACATCTTCTTTGTCCAGTCTATGTGATTTTAGCAAATGTAAATAGGCACTTTCAAGCTTATGATAATCCTTCACATCTGCACCTACTCGAACTACTACTATTATATCTAATCCCTTTTTCTCTATCTTATTCAGCCTAAAAATCTCTCTAAGCTTTCTTACAAATGTATGCCTGACCACACTGTTGCCATTTTTCTTTGAAACCGATATGCCTATTCTGTTATAGGCAAGTTCATTCTTATATACATACATAACAAGAGCTTTATTGGCATATGACTTTCCATTCTTATACACCTTTTGAAAATCAGCATTACTTCTTAAAGACGGAAAATTCTTCACACAAACTCCTTGATGCCTCTTGCATCATAACTGAAAACTTATATCGGGCAGCATATCATACCCGACAATAGTCGTAAACTAAAGGGATAGTCATAAGACTATCCCTAAGTAATCTTCGACAGATAATTTCTTTGCTATAAACTAGCACTCATCTGTTTTGGCTTTTGCCTTATTTTTTTAAGCTGATAATCTAGCTCTTCCCTTTGCTCTTCTGGCAGCTAAAACTTTTCTACCACCGGCAGAACTCATTCTTGCTCTAAAACCGTGAACCTTAGATCTTTGTCTCTTCTTAGGTTGGAATGTCATTTTCATGGTCTGGCACCTCCTTACTTCTTTTCGTTTGTCTAGTCTTTCTCAAGTCTATGTTCTTCACTTTCTAAAGAACGCACCCTAGTATTATAGTAAAAGAAGCCTTGCAAGTCAATAGTTTTATCGTTCTTCACTGATTTTTAATAATGTTCCGGCAATTGCCAAAGTTAAGATTGCAGATACTATCGCCTCTGCCACTCCCTGTGTACCTATAATACCTACTATTACATATGGGAGCTGTGATAACTCTCTGCCTGTTGCAGAAGCATAATGCTGTCCGAACAAAAAATAGATTCCGCTCATTACCAAAATAGTATTGGTGACAGCCGCCATAGCTCCGGATACCAACAATGCAATCTTCATCTTTCCTGTTTTTCTGATTGCATTGAATACAAGTGCAGCCACTATACCTACAAGTATTCTCGGAACAAAGCATACTATAATTGATCTTATGCCACCTGTATATCCCGCTATTGCAGGTGCGAACGGTGAAAAGCAAAATGATGTAGGGTTCGGCATAAATGTATTCTTCCACATACTTCCAAGTGCGAATACAAAACCAAGTCCTGCTCCCTCTTTTACACCAAGTAAAATGGCACCTATGGCTACCGTCACATGAATGATTGTCGCATTCATAATTCCAAGCGGTATAAATCCTAAAATAGGCACCAGTGTCTGGATAATAATGATTGCTATAAAGATAGCCATTATCACCATCTTCTTTGTCTTTTGATAAGAATCTCTCTTCATCTTTTTCTCCTCTCGCTACTATTCCTATTGGATATAATGCACTTAATATTATAACTTTAAACTCCTTTATTATCAATAATTTTATTACACTTTAATAAGTCCGTTTTTTAGATTCAAACCCGGGAGTTTGACAGCTACCGATTCCCTTTATAAACCTCAAACCCTTATAAAGACTGGATTTCCGTCTTATTTTTTTGTCAATTTTCGTGCTACTTTTTGTAGCTATTTGTAGCTATTTATGATATAATACGAATGTGGAGGTGGAATACTATGAAGCTTACTATAAGTAAATCAAAAAACTCTGCTACATTCTATGTTCAGAAATCTATACGTAAATCCAATGGTTCTGTTACTACAGTTACTATTGAAAAACTGGGAAATCTTGATATGGTTAGGACTAGAGCTAATGGAAAAGACCCTTACATTTGGGCTCAGGAATATGTTGATGAACTTAATCGTAAGGAATATGAGGAACAAAAAGAGATTTTGATAAAATATTCTCCTTCAAAGCTCCTGAAAACTGATGAAAAACATTTATTTAACTGTGGATACATATTTCTTCAGAGTATTTACTATTCACTTAAGCTGGATAAAATTTGTTCTAAAATTTCAAAGAAATATAGCTTTGAATATGACTTGAACGATATTTTATCTCGACTAATTTTTACTCGTATACTTTATCCATCTTCTAAGTTGGCCTCAAATCGTTCTTCCAAAATGTTTATTGAGCAGCCTACCTTTAATTTACATGATATATATCGTTCACTTTCTGTTTTAGCTAAAGAAAGTGACTTTATTCAATCTGAACTTTATAAAAATAGCCAAAGGATACTTCCACGAAGGAATGACATTCTTTACTATGATTGCACAAACTATTACTTTGAAATCGAGCAGGAAGATGAACTTAGAAAATATGGAAAATCAAAACAGCATCAACCACTACCTATTGTCGGGATGGGAATGTTTATGGATCATGACGGTATTCCTCTTGCTTTTGATATTTTCCCCGGAAATAAGAATGAGCAGCCAACACTAAAGCCTTTAGAACAAAAAGTGCTCAGTGATTATGGCATTGATAGTATTATTATTTGTACAGACGCCGGTCTTTCTTCAAATGCCAATAGAAAGTTTAACGATAAAACTTTATTTGGTGAAAGAATAAGAAGTTTTATAACAACACAGTCTATAAAACAACTACCAAAATATTTAAAAGAGTTTGCCCTAGACCCTGAAGGCTGGTCACTACAAGGTGAAACAGGATTATTTAATCTGAATAACCTAGATGAACAAACAGACTATAATAAAGTCTTTTATAAGGAAAGATGGATTAAAGAAGATTTATCCGATAAAAAGGTCAAAGAAGGTGATAAAGCGCTAGAGCAACATCTTATTGTATCATTCTCCTTAAAGTACAAAAAATATAATCAGAAAATCAGGCAAAGCCAGATTGACCGTGCTAATAAGCTTATTGAAAAAGGGGAATATAAAAGAAATCAAAAAAATCAAAATGATCCACGCCGTTTTATTGCTACTGAAACAATGACGTCTTCAGGAGAAGTCTGTGACAGAGAAATCCCTTATATAGATTCGAACCTCATAGCTGAAGAAGAAAAATATGACGGGTTTTATGCCGTTTGTACTAATTTGGAGACAACAAGTGCCGAAGAAATAGTTCGTATAAACAAGAAGAGATGGGAAATTGAAGAATGCTTCAGAATCATGAAAACCGAGTTCAGTGCACGCCCTATTTATCTTCAAAGAGAGGATCGCATAAAGGCACATTTCATAACTTGTTTTGCTTCATTGGTAGTCTTTAGGATACTTGAGAAAAAACTTGGAGAACAATATACTTGCGATGAGATTATTAACGTATTACGCTCTATGATGATGTATCGTCCGGGAGAAAAGTTAGGATATCTACCCGCTTATACAAGAACAGCCATAACAGATGCACTTCATGAAGTATTCGGATTTCGTACCGATTACGAAATTTTAACCGATTTGAGTATGAAAAAAGTCTTTCGGGAAAGCAAAAAAAGTAGGTAGTTCTAGCTACACTTTTATGAATTAAAAAAGGTCTGAAACCCTTGATATATGCGGGGTTCAGACCTTTTAGCTGTCAAAGACAGGATATTATAACTTTAAACTCCTTTATTATCAATAATTTTATTACACTTTAATAAGTCCGTTTTTTAGATTCAAACCGCCATAGCCCAATAATAAATAATACTGTCAACACGCGATATATTGCAAAATTTTCACTATATAATAGGAAGAAAAAAGTTCAAAAAATATCCACATCAAAAAACTTTTCAACATAATTATCCACATTTATAACTTTCAAAGTCCTTTTCCACAGTTAACTGTTAGCAATTCACTTATCCACATTTTGTTGATAAGATGTGGATAAGTTTATGTACTATTATGTGGATATCCTCTTTAAAGCCTTATTTTAAGCCATTTACGTTGTCAACATTGTTTTCCACACTCTGTGTATAACTATAATTATCCACGCTTTTTAGCAACAAAACAGTATGGATAATTTGGGAATATCTTTTTATTCACTGAGTTATCCATATCTTTGTGAACATTTATGTGGATAACTTTGTTTTCATGCCTTTATTTTCATTGATATGACCACATTTTTTTGCTATACTTTAATCAGTTAGAAGTATCCCAAAGGAGTAAAAAGAATGATAGACAAGATCAAATCAAATTGGGAAAATATAATCACTTTTTTAAGAGACGATTACGAACTTTCCCCTGTATCATTCAATACGTGGATAAAGCCCATGATTCCGACATCAATTGAGAAGGACTCAAGGGGAAATTTCACACTTATTATTACGGTTCCTTCAATGCCTTTTAAAACTTATGTTACAAAAAAATATTCCTTATATTTGGCAGTTGCTATAGAGGAAATTACCTTCATTAAATGTAATGTTGTTTTTAAGGAAAAAAAAGAACAGGAATCACAAAAAATCCCTAAAAAGTTAATAGACAACAAGAGACATCCGGTAAACAACCTTAAACTCTTAAGTGCCAACTTAAATCCGGCATATACCTTTGACACCTTTGTAGTAGGAAAAAGCAACGATTTGGCACATGCAACGGCTGTGGCCGTAGCCGAGTCTCCCGGAAGCCAAAATCCCGGCGAGCACTACAATCCCTTCTTTATATACGGAGGTGTAGGACTCGGTAAAACTCACTTGATGCACTCTATTGCACACTATATTTTGGAGCACAACCCGGATGCCAATATTTTATATGTCAGCAGCGAAAAATTCTTAAACGAATACATTGATGCATTAAAAAACAGCAATCTGGCGGAGTACCGTGCAAAATATCGCAATGTAGACGTACTTTTAATAGACGATATTCAGTTTATCGGAGGAAAGGACGCTATACAGGAGGAGCTTTTCCATACCTTTAACGCGTTGTACGAACAAAAAAAGCAGATCATACTTTCTTCAGATAAGCCTCCTATGGAGCTTAAAAACCTCGAAGAAAGACTACGTTCCAGATTCGCCTGGGGTGTTGCGGTAGAGATTTTTTCTCCCGACTTTGAGACCAGAATGGCGATACTTCGAAGCAAAGAAGAACGAGACGGCAAAAACATAGATAATGAAGTAATCCAATTTATCGCTACCAATATAAAGAGCAACATCCGAATGCTTGAGGGAGCTCTCAATAAGCTTTATGCAATGAGCAGGCTCAATAAAAATCAGGAAATAGATATAGATTTGGCAAAGTCGGTGCTTAAAGACATGATAACACCTGATGCGCCTACAAAAATTACTTCAGAATATATCGCTACCGTAGTTGCCGATCACTTCAATATCACTGTAGCGGAATTAAAGGCCAAAGGACGAAAAGAACCGGTAGCCACCGCAAGACATATTACGGTGTACCTTTGCAGAAAGATGACCAATGATACACAGACAAAGATAGGCCAATTTTTAGGAGACAGAGATCACTCCACGATAGTCAATTCTGAGGACGTAATCACTAAGAGAATCACCTCTGACAGTGAGCTGAATCAAACGATTGAAACTATCAAAAAAAAGATTTCTCCACAATAATCCAAATTATATGGGTAGTTGTCAAACATAGCGATGTTTACAAAAAATCGCAAAAAAGCAAGTGTTTACAAGGCTTTTACGACTTTTACACTTATCCACACCCTATAATAATACTAATACTAAAATATATTTAAATATTTGACATGGCAAAGCGTCGCTTGTTTTTGCCAAAGCCGGAGGAAAAATGAATTTAAAATTTCAAAAAGCACAATTGGTAAATGCACTCAGTATAGTTATGAAAGCTGTATCTACCAAGACATCAAGCGTTATTTTAGAATCAATACTTATAAGTGCATCAGATAACAGAGTTGTTTTAGATGCTACAGACACAGAGCTTTCAATTCAAACAGAGGTTGACGCTGTAATAGTAAAAGCAGGCGGTGTGGTACTTAATGCCAAGCTTTTTTCTGAAATTGTGAGAAAGTTCGACAGTACAGAATCATTGATAGAGTTGGATGTTGACAATGACTTTAAAACTACAATCAGATGTGAACAGGCTGTGTTTAATATTATGGGCATAGATCCGGTAGAATTTATACCGATGCCTAAGATTGATAGAGATGCTTTTATAAGTTTGTCACAGTTTAGCCTAAAGGAGGTCATCCGTCAGACCGAATTTTCGACTGCAATAAGTGATATTAACAGAATGATGGGCGGTGAGCTCATAGACGTAAAGAACAATGTTGCAAAGTTTGTGACTCTTGACGGACACAGAATGTCTATCAGAAATATTGAGCTTATGGGCGAATATGAAGATCAAAAATGTGTGGTACCTATAAAATCCTTACAGGAAGTCATGAGGATAATAGACAGTGATACTCAAAAAAATGTTAATATATATTTTTCAAAGGATCATATACTTTTTGAGTTTGACAGAACGTTGGTACTTTCAAGAATTCTTGACGGAGAATTTTTCAGAATCGAGAGTATGTTGTCAAATGACTATGATATAAAGGTAAATGTCAGCAGGCTTAAGTTACAAAGTGCTATTGAACAGTCTATGATACTTATCAGAGAGAATGAGCATAAGCCTATGATACTTGATATTGAAAACGGTATGCTCAAACTGTCAGTGAACTCATCACTCGGATTTATGGATGCCAAGGTGAATATTGAAAAGAGCGGAAGTGATCTTAAGATAGCTTTCAATCCTAAGTTTTTGGTAGATGCACTTAAAGTTATTGATGACGATTTTGTAAATATATATTTTACAAATGCAAAGTCTCCGTGCTTTATAAGAGATGATAAGAATACATACACATATCTTATATTGCCGGTTAATTTTATCGGATAGGAGTAATATGCAGGAAGTAAGAATTAGAGATGAATATATAAAGCTTGAGCAGGCTATGAAGCTTGCAGGTGCCGTATCTATGGGCTCTGAAGCCAAGATGGTGATACAGGCCGGTGAAGTTTTGGTAAACTCCGAAGTGGAGCTTAGAAGAGGTAAGAAGCTCAGAGACGGAGATATTTTCACATACGAAAACAATGATTATAGAATCGTTGGAGCTTAAGGACTACAGAAACTATGAGAATTTGGATATAAAGCTTTCAAGCGGAGTAAATATATTCTACGGTGACAACGCGCAGGGAAAGACCAATATTTTGGAGTCAATATACCTTGCCACCACTTCAAAATCTCATAGAGGAAGTAAGGATAAGGATATCATAAGATTTAATGCAGGTGAGTCACATATAAAGCTTATGATAAAGAAAATGGATGCGTCTGTCAGGCTTGATATGCATATAAAGAAAAATAAGGCTAAGGGAGTGGCCATAAACGGCATCCCGATAAGGAAGCTGAGTGAGCTTTTCGGTACCTGCAATGTGGTATTTTTCTCACCTGAGGATTTGAACATCATAAAGAGAAGTCCTAAGGAGAGAAGAAATTTTGTAGATATGGAGCTTTGTCAGCTGAATAAAGTCTATGTGTCCACCTTGGTTACTTACAATAAGGTGCTTGATCAAAGGAACAAGCTTCTTAAGGAAATAGGATTTAAGCCCGGCTTGGAGGACACTTTGGATATCTGGGATATGCAGCTTGTAAAGTACGGAGCGGATCTGATTGCATACAGAGAAGAATTTATAAAAAAGCTCAATGAAGTTATCTTAGGTATACATTCACTGCTTACAGGCGGTGAGAAAATAAAAGTTGTATATGAAAAAAATATAGAAAAAGAAGCTTTTGAAGTCGAGTTAAGAAAATCAAGAGCAAATGACATAAAGTATAAGACTACCAATGTCGGGCCTCACAGAGACGACTTTTCATTTTACTTAAACGGTGATATGGATTTAAAGAAGTTCGGTTCACAGGGGCAGCAAAGAAGTCTGGCACTTTCACTTAAGCTTTCAGAGATAGAACTTATCAAGGAGAAATACGGCGAGTTTCCGGTATTATTGCTTGACGATGTGTTATCGGAGCTTGACGGAAAGCGTCAAAGTCATCTGCTTGAGTCTATAAGGCATATACAGACGCTTATTACCTGTACAGGTGTCGAAGATTTTTTGAACAAGTCTTTGGATATAGGTAAGGTGTTTAAGGTAACAAAAGGCATAATAGAAGAAAGTAAATGCAATTAAATAATTGTATACAAGGATTTTATAAAATTATTTAAATTTTGAGGAAACAAAAAATTTCTTTTTTGTTGTGTTATGTGGATGTAAAATAAAATGAAAAACTCATACACTGTTAAAAAATAACAAAAACACAGAGTGTAAAGATAATAATATATAAAAAATAATATTTAAATCTTAGTAAAACTCTGTTAAAATTTGCAGCCTTCAAAATTATGTGTTATAGTATCACTCGTAAATTCATATGTGTATATTTATAAACTGATTTTGGAGGTAATATTCAATGACAAAAAAGAAGATTAATACATTTATAGGATCAATCGGAGCATTTATCGGAGTTTTAGTATTTTTATCTTATATACCACAGATTATAGCAAATATTGGCGGTGAGAAGTCGCAACCTCTACAGCCGCTTGTAGCGGCAATTTCTTGTTTGTTATGGGTAATTTACGGATTAACCAATGAACATAAGATAGATTATATTCTTATAATACCTAACGCTGCGGGTGTCGTTTTCGGATTCCTTACTTTTATAACAGCTTTATAAATATTTATTTTAGAGGGGTGCATGGCACCTCTTTTTTCTTATTATATATGGTGTTTCATATTTCAAAAAAAAATGTTATAATATAGCGATGAAATTTTTTATTGTAGATGAGGAGCAATCCTAAAGATAAATTAAAGGAGTGTTGTATGAATACAGAGTATGGAGCATCCCAAATACAAATACTTGAAGGATTAGAGGCAGTGAGAGTAAGACCCGGAATGTATATCGGTTCAATATCATCAAGAGGTCTTCATCATCTTGTTTATGAGATAGTAGACAACTCTGTAGATGAGGCTCTTGCAGGATTCTGTACCGAGATAGAGGTCAGTATAAACGAAGACAATTCTATAACGGTAAAGGATAACGGTAGAGGCATACCTGTAGATATTCAAAAGAAAGCCGGATTGCCGGCCTTGGAGGTGGTATTTACCATATTGCACGCCGGAGGAAAATTCGGCGGTGGAGGGTATAAGACCTCAGGAGGTCTACACGGTGTAGGTGCTTCGGTAGTAAATGCACTTTCCAAATGGCTTGATGTAAAGGTATACAGAGACGGCAAAATCTATCATATGAGATTTGAAAGAGGAAAAGTCGTAGAGAAGATGGAAGTTATAGGTGAGTGCGATCCTCAAAAGACAGGTACCGAGGTAAGCTTTTTACCGGATGATACGATATTTGAAGAGACCGTGTATGACTTTGATATATTAAAAGTACGACTTCGTGAGACCGCATTCCTTACCAAAGCATTAAAGATTACCTTGATTGACAACAGAGAAGAAAAGAAAAAAATGTCTTTCCACTATGAAGGAGGTATCAAGGAGTTTGTTACCTATCTCAATAAGGGAAAGGTGCCTATATATGAGGATGTAATATACTGTGAGGGTACAAAAGAAAAGGTAATGGTCGAAGTTGCAATGCAGCACAATGACAATTACTCTGAAAGCATATATACCTTCGTCAACAATATAAACACGCCTGAAGGAGGAACACATCTTTCAGGTTTCAAGAATGCACTGACAAAGACATTTAACGAATACGCAAGAAGCAACAAGCTTTTAAAAGACAGTGACGAGAATCTCTCAGGTGAGGATATCAGAGAGGGTCTTGTAGCCATTATATCCGTTAAGATAGAGGACCCGCAGTTTGAAGGTCAGACTAAGCAAAAGCTTGGAAACTCGGAGGCACAGACAGCTGTAAACTCCATAGTAAGTGAACAGCTCACCTACTTCCTTGAGCAAAATCCGGCTGTTGCAAAGATTATCAGTGAGAAGGCTATTACGGCACAAAGAGCCAGAGCGGCGGCCAGAAAGGCAAGAGATCTTACAAGAAGAAAGTCTGCACTTGACAGTATGAGTTTACCGGGAAAGCTTGCGGACTGTTCAAGTAAGAATCCTGAAGAATGTGAAATCTTTATAGTCGAGGGAGACTCTGCAGGCGGTTCCGCAAAAGGTGCAAGAAGAAGAGATACACAGGCCATATTGCCGCTTAGAGGAAAGATACTCAATGTAGAGAAGGCAAGACTTGATAAGATATATTCAAATGCCGAGATAAAGGGAATGATTACCGCATTCGGTACAGGAATACATGATGACTTTGATATAACAAAGCTTCGTTACAACAAGATAATAATAATGACCGATGCTGATGTGGACGGAGCACATATTGATACGCTTATGCTTACATTCATATACAGATTTATGCCGGATCTTATAAAAGAGGGGCATGTATATCTGGCACAGCCGCCGCTTTATAAACTTGAGAAGAACAAGGAAGTCTGGTATGCGTATTCAGATGAGGAGTTAAACAATATCCTCAAGGAAGTCGGCAGAGATCAGAATAATAAGATACAAAGATACAAAGGTTTGGGTGAGATGGATGCCGAGCAACTTTGGGAGACCACTATGGACCCTGAGCGCAGAGTATTAAAGAAAGTGGTACTTGACGAGTCCATGCTTTCAGAGACTGATGTTGTATTCAGTACGCTTATGGGAGATCAGGTGGCTCCGAGAAGAGAGTTTATAGAAGCAAATGCAAAGTATGTATCGAATTTGGATATTTAAAAAGGTAGGTTAAAATATGGAACCAAATGTTTTCGACAAGTTTAATGAGATCGACTTAAAGAAAACCATGGAAAAGTCATATATTGACTATGCAATGAGCGTCATTGCAGCCAGAGCACTTCCGGATGTAAGAGACGGATTAAAGCCGGTTCAAAGAAGAGTGCTCTTTTCTATGATAGAACTGAATAACGGGCCTGATAAACCACATAGAAAATGTGCTCGTATTGTCGGAGATACAATGGGTAAATATCACCCACACGGAGACTCGTCAATATACGGTGCACTTGTAAATATGGCACAGGACTGGTCCATGAGATATACTCTTGTGGACGGACACGGAAACTTCGGTTCTGTTGACGGAGACGGTGCAGCGGCCATGAGATATACGGAGGCAAGACTCTCAAAGATTGCTATGGAGATGCTTGCAGATATCAATAAGGATACTGTAGACTTTGCTCCTAACTTTGATGAGACTGAAAAAGAGCCTACGGTATTACCTGCAAGGTTTCCTAACCTCCT
>NZ_CALLVU010000162.1 GCF_938015485.1 uncultured Lachnoanaerobaculum sp.
TAAACAGGACATTTTCGTTTGGGGTATATTAGGACTTTATCATATACGGCTTATACTGTCCTGGACTATTATAATACGGACATTGAGTTTTAACAATGATTGTGATATTATAGAGGCAGTTTGTCTATAAAATATAAGGCATTGCCTAAGAATAAGAGAGGTGTATTATGGCAGTTTTTTTATCAACATTAGTAGGAAGCGTAGTTAAGGCTATTATTTTTGGAATATTAGCACTAATAGGCATCAAATTGGGCAAAAAAGCAAGTGATATGAGAAAAGGAAAGTAACAGATATATGAGTAACAAAAGTGTAAACAGTGAAAACGGAGTAAACCAGATAAGAAGAAAATTCTTGGAGTTCTTTGAAAGCAAAGGCCATTTGGCAATGAAGAGCTTTTCTTTGGTTCCGCACAATGACAATTCACTACTGCTAATCAACTCAGGTATGGCACCGCTTAAGCCGTACTTTACAGGACAGGAGATACCGCCGAGAAGAAGAGTATGTACATGTCAGAAATGTATTCGTACAGGAGATATCGAGAATGTAGGAAAGACTGCAAGACATGGTACATTCTTTGAGATGCTCGGTAATTTCTCATTCGGAGACTACTTTAAGCATGAGGCTATTGCATGGACTTGGGAGTTTTTGACAGAAGTGGCAGGTCTTGATGTGAACAGACTTTATCCTTCAGTATATATGGATGATGATGAGGCGTTTGAGATTTGGAATAAAGAGATAGGTATTCCGGCTGAGAGAATATTTAAGTTCGGAAAAGAAGATAACTTCTGGGAGCACGGAGAAGGACCTTGCGGACCTTGTTCAGAGGTCTATTATGACAGAGGAGAAAAATACGGCTGTGGAAAACCTACCTGTACGGTAGGCTGTGACTGTGACAGGTATATGGAAATCTGGAACAATGTATTCTCACAGTTCAATTCTGACGGCAAGGGACATTATACGGATCTTATACAGAAGAATATAGATACAGGTATGGGACTTGAAAGACTTGCTGTAGCACTTCAGGATGTGGAATCAATATTTGAAGTGGATACTATCAAGGCACTTCTTGACAGAGTGGCTGAACTTGCAAATACTTCATACAAAGAAGATGCAGGCAAGGATGTTTCACTTCGTCTTATCACAGACCATATCAGATCATGTACTTTCATGATTTCAGACGGAATCATGCCGAGTAATGAGGGTAGAGGTTATGTACTTAGAAGACTTTTAAGAAGAGCTGCAAGACATGGAAGAATGCTGGGTATCAAGGACACATTCCTTGCAAATCTTGCAAATACAGTTATTGAACTTTCTAAGGACGGCTATCCTGAGCTTGAAGAAAAGAAAGAGATGATTTTGAAGGTTCTTACAGAAGAGGAGAACAAATTCAATAAGACTATCGATCAGGGACTTTCAATACTCTCCGATATAGAAGAAAAGCTTGCAGAAAATAAAGAGAAGATAATATCAGGTGAAGACGCCTTCAGATTGTATGATACATACGGTTTCCCTCTTGACCTTACAAAGGAGATAATAGAGGAAAAGGGCTTTAGTGTAGATGAAGACGGCTTTAACAAAGCTATGGAGGCTCAGAGAAAGCAGGCAAGAGCTGCAAGAAAAGCTACCAACTACATGGGCGCGGATGTGACAATATACCAGTCACTTGATCCTAAGCTTGAATCCGTATTTGAAGGCTATAACAGTCTTACAGACAGCGGAAAGATTATCGCGCTGACTACTGAAGATGAGATAGTTGAGGCTATTGCGGAGGGAGATCACGGAACGATTTTCCTTGATAAGACTTCATTCTATGCTACCATGGGCGGTCAGAATGCCGATATCGGTGTTATAAAGACAGCAGACTCGGTATTTAATGTAGTGGATGTTATAAAACTTGGCGGCAACAAGATAGGTCATGTAGGCTATGTAAGTCAGGGAATGTTCAAGCTTAACGACACGGTGGAAACTGTTGTAGATGAAAAGAACAGAAGAAAGACCGCCGCAAATCATTCTGCAACCCACCTTTTACATAAGGCATTAAGAGAAGTGCTGGGCAATCATGTTGAGCAGGCCGGAAGCTATGTGGATGCCGAAAGACTCAGATTTGACTTTACACATTTTAAGAGCCTTTCAAAAGAGGAACTTGAAAATGTAGAGGCACTTGTAAACAGAGAGATAAATAAAGCATTACCTGTTGTTACAGATATAACGGATGTGGAGTCGGCTAAAAAGAGCGGTGCTATGGCACTCTTCGGTGAAAAGTATCAGGGTGATGTAAGAGTTGTAAGTATGGGAGACTTCTCAAAGGAGCTTTGTGGAGGTACTCATGTACATAATACAGCCGATATAAAGCTATTTAAGATACTTTCAGAGAACGGTATTGCTGCAGGTGTAAGAAGAATAGAAGCTCTTACAGGTGACTGCGTTATAGAGTTCTATCAGGACATCGAAAGCAGAATGCAAAAAGTGGCCGAGCTTTTAAAGACAAACGAGAGTGAACTTGTATCAAAGACAGAGAGCGTTTTGGATGAGATGAAGGCTCTTAAGTCCGAGAATGAGAAGCTTAAAGCCAAACTTGCAAGTGAAGCGCTTGGAGACAGTAAGGAAAGTATCGAAGAGATTGGAGGAGTCAAGTTCATTGCAATGCAGGTAAGCGGTGTTGAGATGAATGAGCTTAGAAATCTCGGAGACAAGTTAAAAGAAGATGTAGACGGCGGAGTGGTAGTTCTTGCATCGGATGTGGACGGTAAGGTTAACTTACTGTGTATGGCAGGCGATAAGGCACTGTCTTTGGGTGCACATGCCGGAAATATTATAAAAGGCATTGCCGCAATTGTAGGCGGTGGCGGCGGCGGAAGACCGAATATCGCACAGGCAGGAGGAAAGAATCCTGCAGGTATTAAGGACGCACTTGATAAAGCAAGAGAAGTATTCAAATCACAGCTGAATTAGGGGGCTATTATGCGAATTTTAAAAGCAAAAGATTATAAAGAGATGAGTGAGATGGCTGCAGACATTATAGGCGCACAGGTTTTATTAAAACCTGACGCCGTACTTGGTCTTGCCACAGGTTCCACACCTATCGGAACCTATGAAGAATTGGTAAAAAGATATGAGATGGGCAGACTTGACTTTCGCAAGATTAAGACTGTAAACCTTGATGAGTACAGAGGACTTATAAAGGACAATGACCAGAGCTATTACTACTTCATGCATTCACATCTTTTTGACCACATCAATATAGATAAGGCCAATACAAATGTGCCTGACGGTATGGAGCCTGATGCGATTAAGGCAGGAGAAGACTATGAGAATATCATAAGCAACTTCGGAGGTATCGACTTACAGCTCTTAGGACTTGGAAACAACGGTCATATAGGATTTAACGAGCCATGTGATGAATTTATTGACAAGACACATGTGGTGGATTTGACACAGAGCACAATAGAGGCAAACAAGAGATTCTTTGCAAGTATTGATGATGTACCTAAGCAGGCATATACTATGGGAATAGGAAGCATTATGAGAGCAAAGCGAGTACTTATGCTTGTAAGCGGCAAGGGAAAAGCACAGATAGTAAAGGATGCGTTCTTCGGACCTGTAACACCTAAGGTGCCGGCATCCATACTGCAGCTCCACAATGATTTTATATTGATAGGTGATGCGGAGGCTCTGTCATGCTTATAAAAAATGCTATTGTATTTGATCCTGACAAGGTATTCAGAAACAGAGAGATAAATATTTCAGGAGAAAAATTCGTAGAGCCGTCTTTTATGAATTTGGGATTTTCACCGGACATTGATAAAAAGCAGATAGATGCTACAGGACTCTACGCAATCCCGGGACTTGTAGATATACATTTCCACGGCTGTATGGGCGATGATTTCTGTGATGCAAATGATGACACTATAAAGAATATAGCAAAATATGAGGCAAGGTCGGGAATTACAAGTATTTGTCCTGCAACCATGACCATCTCAAAGGATGAACTTAGAGAAATCATGAAAAAGGCCGCCGCATATGATAATGAAGAGGGTGCAAAGCTTGTAGGTATAAATATGGAAGGCCCTTTTATAAGTGAAGCAAAAAAGGGTGCTCAGTCATCAAAGTATATCTTAAAATGTGATGCAAAGCTGTTTGATGAACTAAACGATTTATCAGGCAATATCATAAAGCTTGTAGATATCGCTCCTGAAAATGACGGTGCTATGGAGTTCATAAAAGAGGTAAAGGACAGAGTGATAGTTTCTATTGCACATACAATGGCGGACTATGACACCGCAAGCAAAGCTTTTGAAGAGGGAGCATCTCATGTGACTCATCTTTACAATGCTATGCCTCCGTTTACACACAGAGCTCCGGGAGTTATAGGTGCCGCTATTGATAATGATACGGTATGTGTAGAGCTTATATGTGACGGTATACATATTCATCCGGCAGTTGTAAGAGCCACATTCAAGATGTTTGGAAATGAGAGAGTTATACTTATCAGTGACAGCATGAGAGCTTGCGGACTTGAAGACGGAGAGTACACTCTGGGCGGTCAAAAGGTCTTTGTTACAGGCAGAAAGGCTGTACTTGAAGACGGTACTATAGCCGGTTCCGTTACAAATCTTTTTGAATGCATGAAAAGAGCCGTACAGGATATGCATATCAGACTTGAAGACGCCATAGCTGCGGCTACAATAAATCCGGCAAGGCAGATAGGAATATTTGATAAAGTCGGAAGCATTGAGGACGGAAAGTATGCCGACCTTGTATTGATGGATAAGTCACTCAATATAAAGGCGGTATATGTACATGGCAAAGAAATATATAGTGAATTATAAATTGTATGAGGTAGAGCAAAAACTCTACCTCTTTTTTATTTGTTATCAGATTATATATAATTTTGTACATATTATTCTGATATTTTCAAAAATATAAATAATGTATCATTTGCCTTTAATAGGATTAGATAAGCAAATAATAATAATTATCACATAAAAAAGTTGTACATTTATTCAAATTGTGCTAAAATTTAAGTGTGAGCTTTATTGAAAATACATTGTTTTCTAAGGGGAGGTTTTCTTGAATGAGTGTACAATTATTGGATAAGACTAGAAAGATTAACAAGTTATTACACAATAATAATTCACAAAAAGTGGTATTTAATGATATATGTGATGTATTATCAGAAATACTCGAGGCAAACAGTCTTGTTATTAGTAAAAAGGGTAAGGTATTAGGAGTTGGAACACATAATGGTACATCTGAAATCACGGAGTTGATTGCCGACAAAGTCGGAGGATTTATAGATGAAATGCTGAATGAAAGACTGCTCTCAATATTGTCCACCAAAGAAAATGTTAATCTTGCAACACTTGGATTTGACGAGGAAAATGTAAACAGATATCAGGCTATTATAAGCCCGATTGATATTGCAGGTTCAAGACTGGGTACCGTATTCATTTACAAAGAGGAAAAGGGCTTTGATATAGATGACATAATATTAAGCGAATATGGTACAACAGTGGTAGGACTTGAAATGATGAGAAGTGTAAATGAGGAGAATGCGGAGGAAAACAGAAAGATTTCTATTGTGAAATCCGCCATATCAACATTAAGCTTTTCAGAACTTGAAGCTATAATACATATCTTTGAAGAGCTTAACGGCAATGAAGGTGTACTTGTAGCAAGTAAGATAGCCGACAGAGTAGGGATCACCAGATCGGTGATAGTAAACGCACTAAGAAAATTTGAAAGTGCAGGAGTAATAGAAAGCAGGTCATCCGGCATGAAGGGCACATACATTAAGGTAATAAATGATGTGGTATTTGCAGAGCTGGAAGAGGTAAAGAAGGACCAGGGTATCAAATAAAGTTAACATACTAAGGATCGGCAAAGCCGGTCCTTTTTTGGAGGTATAGAATGCTTAAGATAGGTGAAAAGTACTGTTTTGAAGATGACTTAAGTGACAGACAGAGTTGCCTTATATTTGATAAAGAAAGCGGCTCGTGGTCTGTAGATATAGGATTTAAAGAGGGAGATTTTTACGGTGAATTGACAGCTCCTTCTATTTGTATAAACAGTATATATTCAAACAAAAGCAATGTAAAAGATCTTATAGGAGAAAGTTTTATTGTAAATACATTGGAAGAATGTGATGAAAGAGAAGATACATTTTATATTTATGAGTCGGAACCTATGATTTCATATAAGCTTGAAATTATAGATATAAAAGATGATAATGCTCATATAAGATGTACCGGAGTATTGATCGTTGACGGTTATGCCGACCCTATTGAAAAAGAGTATTTTGAAATTGACAGTCTGATACCGATAATAGAATCAGTAGATGATTGGAAAAAGTTCGAACTATAAAACATGAGGTAATACTATGGACAATATAAATTTTAAACTTCCAAAAATGTATGAAAAGTTTTTAGAGGAAATAAAGGGAAGTGACGGATTTTCGGTAGGCGACACAGGTGTGATACTTTATGAAGAAAAAGATTTGGAGGAAAGAAATCTTACATATGAGGTTTTTGAATATGAGCCTGAATTTTTCATGATAGGACAGGACGGAGATATGGCTTTCTTTATAAAAAAGGACTCTGACGATACCATATATAGAAATGATTTGGGTGCACTCGGATCACTTGAAATGGAAGAGGTATCTTCTGACATATATGAATTTATAGAGTATGTAAAAGAACATTATTAGATGCTTTGATTATATAAGGATGAAACATGAACGAATTTTTAAAAGAATATATCAGCTTAAAAGAAAACTTTGTAAAGCAGCATGAAAATGAGGCAAGTGTATTGGCATTATATGAATTTGCTGACAGACTAAAAGTTAGAACCGAAAAAGAGGCAATGGAAGTACTGGTTGATGTCTATCAACTGCTCTATAAGATGGAGAGTGCATATAAACTGTATGAAAATATATATGATAAAACAGACAGAAAACAGATTAAAAAGTATTTGGGGTTAAAAGAATTAAATGAGAGCCATGGTGACAGATTTGCAACACCAAGACCGCTAAATAAAGAGGAAAGGCTAAAAAGGGAAGAATGTAAAAAATTATTGCCGAAATTCAGATATCATCCCGATCCTTTGGAGACAGGTTCATTTATAGAAGGTGAAGCGAAAGTATGTCCTTGTTGCGGTAAAGAAAGCAGTGTCTACTATGCAAAAAGTCCATATGCTCAAGATGATGTGGATTATCTTTGCCCTGTATGTATTTCAAACGGAGAAGCCGCAAAAAAGTTTGATGCGGAGTTTGTTCAGGATGCCGAATGGGATTTTGAAGAGAATAAAGAAAAGAATGAGGAACTTTTCTACAGAACACCGGGGTATTTAAGTTGGCAGGGTGAGTATTGGCTTTCCTGTTGTAATGATTACTGTGAATATCTGGGCAGCGTAGGAACAAATGAATTAAAAGAAATGGGAATTGCAGAAGAAGTCTTTGAAGAGTACAATAAACGTGATGAATTTGCGGATGTAGAAAAATATCTGGTAAAGGACGGATCTATTTGCGGATACTTATTCAGATGTTTACACTGTAAAAAATATCATCTTTATGTGGATGCGGACTAAACAAAATAAATACTATGTAGGGGACTATAAAAATGGAAAACCTTGAGATTTTTGAAAATGCCTGTAAATACTTTTCGGATAATATTATCAAATTTAAAGATATATTGGCAGAAAAGATCCCCACACTAAAAGATAAGGAATGGGTATTTGATAAGGGCAGTACAAAGGTATTTAAGGCTGATGAAACCGGAAGAAAGAAAAGGTGCAAGGTCAGTATCGGATACTGTCTAAAGGTGGAAATTACAAAAGCGGATGCACTAACCGCTTGGGATGAATTTAATAGGTTTTTCAAGGAAACATATGTAGCAGATATTGAAAGAATTTCAAATAATGAAGAACTGGGAAGATATGAGTTTATTGCAAAAAATACTTTAGGTGATGAAGTCAGATGCAGCATCTATCTTGCAAATGAATGGAATATAGCTCAGATTTGTATTTTAGGATATGTTTCCGGAAGATATAAAAAAACTGATTTTAAATAGGAGTATGGAATGAAATTTATGGATTGGGGCAATATGCGAATCGGACTTGAGGCACTGTATTTTCTTGACAATGCCTTGACTGACCCGTCTGAGGATTATCTTCGAATAATTTATAAAGAAGAAAATGAAACTTATTTAAAGTATATTGTTGATAACGGCTCAGGCGATACTCTATATGTTATTTTTATGGAAGATATAGTCTTAATAAAGGGATTTGCACATGAAAGCAGTTTGAGTCAGTTTGCTAAGGAAAGGTTTGACAGAAGTGTTATACAAAAGATATATGACGGTGTTGATGAAAAATATATTTCGCTCTTTGATGACCGGGAAATAGATGAAACAACATTTTTCGTTTGGTATGACGGAAAAATTCATCAAAATAAATTGTCTGATGATGACGGAAGCAAATGGATGCTTGGGTATATATGTGAAACATATGATGACTTCAAGGAATTTGTAACAGACTACTATGAAATAGATTTTGATGAAAATTTGCTTGAAAAGTTATATAATAATGGTGAGTTGAGTGAAAAGGAGCTATCAGAGCTTATAAGGGGTTGATCTTAATGGAACTCATTGATTATATGAGAAAAAGAAACCAAATGACTGAGAACGAATGGGAAAACTCTTTTGATAAAAAAGAGCAGGAAATTCTTGTACTTAGGCATGAAGGTGATGTTACAAGTAAGCGAAACAGATTTTGGGAAGTAGCAATATGCTGCCTGGCCTATATAGATTGTGAAACAGGAGAGCTACATAAAGAAGAATGTAGATTTGTATTTGCTGCAAGTGAAAAAGAGTATGAAAATCATTTGATACCGGAATTTGATAAAGAAACAGTTTATCATTTAAAGGTACGTAAGAAATTACCTGAGGAACTGCCGGAGATTATGATAAAAAGACTTGATTTTCTTTTAGTGGATGTAATGGAAAAAAATGCACAAAGTCCGGAGCTTGAAGAAATTCTTGCAGAGTACAAAAAGCCTATAATCATAGAGGATGATATATTGGGTGAGCTTTTGTATGATAGAACTATAAACAGCTTTGAAGGGCATATTACTTGGCTTGACAAAAATATTGATATTTCATTGGATGTTGATAAAGACAATAAAGCGGGAATCACAAAGGCAAGAAAAGCTATGAAAGAATTGTACTTAAGTGCTGAAAAACGGGATGCAAAAATGAGGACATTTGCGGCGAAAAAGCTTATAGACCTTGCAAGAGATTGGTGTGAATCCGAGGAAGAAGCCCTAAAAATCACGGAAGAGAGTTTTGCCGATAGAATCGGTATTGAATCAATTTCTATGACATCAGGCGGTTCATTCACAGCATATTTTAATGATGATGATATTTTTGCGGGACATTGCATAACAGTTGGTGGAAGCCTGAAAAAAGGCATTACATCTGCAAGTATGGGAGGATGAGATGCATATGATAAGAGAAATAAATATATCCGATGCAAAGGAAATACAAAAAATATGCAAAACATCTTTAGGGTATGATGTTGATATAAGTACGGTTGAGAATCAGATAAAGAAATTGTCATGCGATAATAAAAATCATATTATTGCAGTATATGAAGATGAGAATACAAAAAAGGTTATCGGATTTGTTCATGCACAGGTATATGAAAGTGTGTATAGTGATACCGGACTTAATATATTGGGTTTGGCTGTGGCCCCTGATTTCCGGGGCAATGGGGTCGGTAAAAAATTAATGTGTTATATTGAAAAATATGCTACTGATAACGGAATTTCATTTATCAGACTGAATTCAGCCAATCATCGTGTAGAAGCACATAAATTCTATGAGAATATAGGATACAAATGTGATAAGCTGCAAAAAAGATTTATAAAATATTTTAATATTTAAGGAGAAAATAAAAATGGGACTTAGAGCAAACTATCAATATTTAGGTGATAAAGAGTTGGAAGCACTTAAAAAATTTGAAAATGAGGAAGATATCTTTGAAACGGTGGAAGATTGGAATGAGGAGGCGGAGATACTTCTTGATATAGATAAGAACTGGGATCTGCTTCACTATATGCTGACAGGAGTAAGTGCATCAGATCCTATATGGGAAGATCCTCTCAGTGAAGCTGTGGTGGGTGTAACTTCGATAGAAAAAATAGAAGACTTTATAGCCTATACAAATAAGGACAGAGTTAAGGATATATTAAAAGCACTTGAAGATTTTGATATGGAAAGTGCTTTGGAAAGCTTCAGTTTGGAAGAAGGTAAAGAGGCGGAGTTATATCCTAATATTTGGGACTATGAAGAGGAAGAAGATGAAATAAAAGAAGATCTTCTCGACTGTTTTGAAAGAATGAAAGAATTTTATAAGGAAATTTTGGAGGCGGACGGAAATGTCCTGGTTACAATCTGTTAAGGATTTGAAATATTTATTATTACTGCTTGTACCTGTGGGAATATATCTTATGGTTATCGGCATTAAAAAGGCAAGCGGATTTGCCAAGGCTAAGATGATATATGAAATGCCTGTAAGCTTAATAGACGGAACCTTTAGACTTGAGGATGTCGGTAAATATGATATATGGCTTTGTGGAAAAAAGTATTCAGTATCTCCTATATATAATTTAGATATTAAACTAAAAAATAACGCTACAGGAAAGTTTGTAATATTATATCCGGATTTTTTTAGAACTACAGCAAGCAGTTTTAAGGATGTAAGAGTTAAGCTGTATACATTTAGTGCGGAGAGCGGAAGTTATAATATCTCATTAACGGACAGAGCAGAAGAAAGAGAGAATATTATAAATAACAGAGGTATTGATTATAGGAGGTTCTCCATACAGATTCGTGAAAATGTTCAGGGTATAACTATATTTTTGGGCGTTTTGGGTATTATACTGGGATTTATGGCTATTGATGTGGGATTGGTATTCCCTCTTTTATATAAATTTTAAGGAGAAGAGTATGCAAATAAAAGTCTATATGGGCAGGAGCAGTATATGCATGGGAGATGATGTAAACGCACCTAATCCCGATACATTTATTTTGCCTGATACCTTGGCAGAGTTTGTAAATATCGTGGATGATAAGTTGCCTTTTGGAAGGTGGGATTGTTATCTCGGAAAATATATAAAGACCGATTCACCTGATTCAGGGCTTGAGGACGGAATATTGGTTTGGAAAATAAAATCCGGAGAGAGAGCACCGATAGTTGCAAGGTGTTATGATGAAAATGGAAAGGTTATAATAAAGCATGATGATAACTGGCATGAAGAGATTGTAAATTATCCATATTTATATTTTTATAAGAAGGACTAGTATGGAGGCAGGTAAGGCTTATATTGTCAGAAAGAATATTTTTAAACTTAGTGTCGGTCAGATATTGACTCTAAAAAGATGCGGTTATCAGGCTTACTACGGTGAGCATAATTATGTTTTTACGGATACAGAGAATAAAAGTATATGTATTGTCTTAAGAGATGATGTAGATGAGGATATGAAGATATATCATCATTTGGATGAATATTTTGAAAATGTAGACAGTGTATAGTTTATGATTTGGAGGAAAAATGTCAACTTGGAGCGGTATTAGAAAAAGAATGGAAAGCGAATATCTGGCGGAAAGTTTAAAGGGTGATATCAGCTACTTTGCAACATCCTATAGCAGGTCTCCGGATCATGAAGGTAGGGCAGCTATAAGATATAAAGGTAAAGAGATTATAAAGGGTTGTTATTATTATAATTGGACAAAAGCGGCGTCTTTTCCAAAAGATGAAAAGTATGAAAGACGTATGAGAGAAGAATTTGCATATATTGATGATACCGCCATAAAGCTTGGTGTATTCGATCAGAGGTGCTTTTATCGTGCATTTGATGAGTTTGATAACCAAAGCATTGAAAAGAGTCTATACAGTGAAAATATGCTTGTCAGGATATTTGCTGTTTTGGACAGAAGAGTCGGTAAAAGAAAACTTATATCCATGAAAGAAAATATAGAAAACGAAGACGATACATTTAAAGAGTTCTTTGCTATCAGAATGAATGCGGAAGGGATATAGAAATGGATTTTATAATAGCCGAAGAGGGTGTGCCTGTAAGTGTAGGTGCATATGGAGCAGAAATCGCATATTATGGAAGTGAGATTGTATTAAACTATGAAACGGAGCCGCCGATGGGAGATTTTATTTTTTCAGCTAAGCTTCCACTGTTAGATAGAGAACTACCGTTTTGGATGTATGGAAGAAATCTTGTATTCTTAGACGCATATTATGTAATTGTAGAGAGTGTTAAAAAGAAAACCTGGGATCCTATAACTACTGTAGTCGTTGATATTCACAGAGGGAAATATGCAAGTCTTAATCATTGGTATAGTGATATATCAGTAGAAGATGAAGTCGTGCTTAAAAACAGGTTTGAAAAGAGTATACTGATATTAAAGAGCGTGGACGGATTGGAATGGATACAATTATAGTTATAAGGGGCAATCGCCCCTTATTTTAAAAATCTCTGGTAATATTTTTCAGCCATTTATAGCTCTTATAATGTTTGTATACAAACGGAATCTTTACAAACTCATCGGTACAAATAAGGAAATATACCCACATCGGTGGAAGCTTAAGAACAAAAGCCGATATAAAGCCAAGCGGAACTGCATATCCCCACATATCAATCACATCGCAGATAAATCCCCATTTTGAATCGCCTCCTGAGCGGAAAATTCCGCATATAAAGGCAGTGTTTAGAGCCTGTCCCCAAATGTAGTACATACTTATATAAAGCATTATACTCAGGTAATCTCTTGCAGTCGGAGTCAGTGTTGCCATATTGAAAAATACAGGTCTTAAAACAAATATAACAATACTTCCAAGTAAAGCCGACAGTGCGGTTATTTTTAAGAAATGAGAAGAATCGGCTTTTACAGTGTCACTGTTTCCTGAGCCTATGGATTTACCAAGTATTATTGCACCTGCATTTGCGATACCGAAACATACAACGGTTCCGAAGTTTCTGGCAACTACGACAACAGCATTTGCTGCGACTATATCACCTCCAAGATGTCCCATTATTACAGAATACATTGAAAACGCAATTCCCCAAACTATTTCATTGCCGAAGGCAGGCATGGAGTATTTTAAAAAGTCTAAAAACAGAACTTTATTTGTATTAAAGACTGTCTTTAGACGGAAGTGTATAGACTTAGGTATGAAGTTGTCTATAATACATATGGTAAGTTCTACACCTCTTGCGATAACTGTTGCAAGTGCCACTCCTATGATACCCAGTTTCGGAAGACCGAAAAATCCGAATATAAAAGTTGCGTTCAAAACGATATTGAGTAAAAATGCCACCGTATATGCGGCGGTAGAGAAGTTTACTCTTTCGACACTTCTCATCGTGCAAAGATAAACCTGTGAAAAGCTCATCAGCAGGTATGAAAAGCTTACAACTCTTAAGTACGGTATACCTGAGACTATCAAATTGGTATCATTTGTGAAAATATGCATCAAAAATCCGGGGAAAAAGAATGCAAGTATAAAGAACACACTTGATATGGCAACGGAAAGCTGCATTGCGATACCCATTATATTTTCAATAGTCTTTGTATCGTTTTTGCCCCAATACTGTGCCGCCAGCATAATGACACCGGATGCAATACCTGCATATACCAGGTTTAAAATAAACATTATCTGATTTGCAAGTGAACCTGCCGCAAGTGCATCTTGTCCTACAAAGCCAAGCATTATAACATCAGCCGAACCTACAGCAGTTGTAACGATATTTTGTATGACTATAGGTATGGCAAGTCTTACTATATCTTTATTAAAAGAAGAGTTGTTATGCATATCAATCCTCCGTATCAAAATATCCGAAAGATTAAACCTTCGGGTGATTGTTCCATTATATGTGGAACAGTAATATAAGTCAAATTTTAAAATACTCCAAAACCTTGTAAATAAAGGGTCTTGAGACTTACACTAAAATTACACATGCCAAATGTAAGTTCAAGGTATTCTTTTTTGGAATAAAAAGTATAAAATATTATTAGAGTGTTTTGTGAAATACACAAAAAGAAAGAGGTATAGTATGAATTTAAGAAAAGAAAAAAAGTCAAAAAGACTGTTAAAAAGAGTAACAGCTTTATCAGTTACACTTTTGCTAAGTACAGGAAGTTTGTTCACATCAGTAGCTGCTACAGGTCCGGGAGTTGAGCAAATTAGTTTTGAAAATAAAACCGGAATTATTTCTGAGGAGCCAAAAACAACTAATGTAAGTCAGTATAGCTATGATACCAATATTGATTACAGAATAGAGATGAACAGTTCGGAAAGATATCCTAAGAGTATATACATAAAGGGAAAGCTGCTTGGTATAGATAAAATACCTGTGATATCTATATATAAATATATTTGGCTCATATTAAAAGACAGTAACGGTAAAGAAGTCTATAACAATATAGTTAGTAACAGTACAGGAAGCATGAGCTTTTACTTAGATAAAATAGCTGAGGGAAAGTATTCTGTGAATTTGTACGCTTCTTCTGAAAGATATGGTTCCTACAAATCATTAATTTATGGAAATGATATAGAAATATTATATAAAGATGGAAAATTAAGTTTTGTACCATATCCATACTATGATCACAATATGGCTGTAGTGAACAATAAAAGAACAGACGAAAAAGCACTGGCATATTATAGGCAGCCGTCAAGTGATATTCAAAGTGATAATCAGGAAATAATAGATTTAGCAAACAGTATTACAGCCGGAATTACTAATGATTATGATAAAGCTGTAGTAATACATGACTGGGTATGCAATAATATTTATTATGATTGGGACAGATATTTAAGCGGAAACTATATTGGAATGGATACCTCAGCGCTTGGAACATTACATTCAAAAAGAAGCGTTTGTGACGGATATGCAAACCTGACAGCGGCACTATTAAGGGCAGCCGGAGTTCCGGCAAAAAAAATTTCCGGATTTGCTTTGGGTGTATCAAATGATTATTGGCCTGAAAACTATGATCCGAATAAGGATACAAACCATGCCTGGAATGAGTTTTGGGCAAATGGAAGATGGGTAATACTTGATACAACCTGGGACAGTGATAATGCATGGAGAAACGGAGGTATTGAAAAAAATACCGGATTAAGAGGATATCACTATTTTGATATAAATGTGGGATTACTCTCAGCAGACCATGTAATAAAGGATTATAATGAAGCGGATGTTCCGCAACCGTAAATGGAGAGTAATAAGCTATAAAATAAGTATAGGATGGTTTTAACTAATTATTATAAGGAGTGGGTATGATAAAAATAATTGATGATATAAAATTTATGCCTGATATGAAAAAAAGTATCCATTATATTTCCTGGACTCCATGTCATGATATGAGTGTTTCAGGATATGCATCATTGTCATTTGTATATGCAATAGTATATACTAATTTGCCTGATTTAAATACTGATAAACTTTTTAGAGAAGTTGATATGTCAGATGAAGTATGTACCCTATACCCTAGGGTTAATATTACGATTATACCTACACACAGAGGTGCATATTCAGATGAAGAGATATACAGACATTTTCAAGATGCTATGAAAGCACAACATACATATATAAATGCCGACAATATCATATTTGATATGAGATATTATTGTTATTATAATCCACATACAAAAAGCTATGATAATTTGGAATATCTTAATATGTTAGATTATAATCTTAAATTATATAAAAATGTGTATGTGATTTACACGGGAAATGAGAAAAACTGTTTTGAGTTAGCAAGCAAAGAAGAAATAGAAGCATTAAGATTACACAGAAAATAGCATAATTTTCAACCCCGATATAAAAACCCTATTGACAAATACACACCGTTCATGTAGAATACATACTTGCAATGTGTGTGTAGCTCAGCTGGATAGAGCACTTGGCTACGGACCAAGGTGTCGGGAGTTCGAATCTTCTCACGCACGTTATTAGAACCTCAGCAACCTTGCTGAGGTTCTTGTTTTATAAAAAGTAAGTAAAAGGAAAATATGGGAATAGTAAAGGCAACAAAGCTTATATTTGATTATATAACAAGAGATGAAGCGGACAATGTAGAGGATGTAAAAAGAGCTATCAATAATTTAAATATTGATATTACACAAGGCGATTTTGTGGCGATTTTGGGACATAACGGCTCGGGAAAATCTACATTTGCAAAGCATTTAAACGGTATATTATTACCTACAGAAGGTACTGTATTTATCTCTGATTTGGATACGGCAAATGATGAAACACTTCTTGATTTGAGAAAGATGGTAGGAATGGTATTCCAAAATCCGGATAATCAGATCATAGGAAATGTGGTGGAAGAAGATGTGGCATTTGGGCCTGAAAATATCGGTATTCCGACAGATGAGATGTGGAAGAGAGTGGATGCTGCACTTGAGGCGGTAGGAATGACCGCTTACAGATATAAATCTCCGAATAAACTTTCAGGAGGACAAAAGCAAAGAGTGGCTATAGCAGGTATTATGGCAATGAAGCCGAAATGTATTGTTCTTGATGAGCCGACAGCAATGCTTGACCCGAACGGCAGAAAAGAAGTTATAAAGACGGTGCTTGAACTTAACAAAAAAGAAAATATTACTGTAATACTTATTACTCACTATATGGAAGAGGTTATAGAAGCAGACAGAGTTATAGTAATGGATGAAGGTAAGATAGTAATGGACGGCACACCGAAAGAAGTCTTTTCTCATGTGGAAGAGCTTAAGAAGCTTAGGCTTGATGTACCGAGTACGACCGAACTGGCATATGAATTGAAGCAGGCAGGCTTAAATTTGCCTGACGGTATACTTACATTGGATGAGTTGGTAGATAACCTTTTACCGATACTAAAATAAACACATTTGGAGAAGAAAATGCAAGAAAATGTGCAAGATATTCAAATAGAAGCGAAGAAATTAAACTTTATATATGGAGAAGGAACTGCTTTTGAACAGTATGCTATCAAGGATGTCTCATTCAAGATAAGAAAGGGAGAGTTCGTAGGTATTATAGGGCATACAGGTTCAGGTAAATCCACATTGATACAGCATCTGAACGGGCTTATAAAGGCTACTTCAGGTGAACTTTATTTTAAAGGTGAAAATATATATGCTCCAAAGTATGACCTAAGGCTTTTAAGACAGAAGGTAGGACTTGTGTTTCAGTATCCTGAGCATCAGCTCTTTGAGGTGGACGTACTTTCAGATGTGGAATTCGGACCGAGAAATCAAAAGCTTCCTGAAGATGAGGTGGAAGCAATGGCAAAGGAGAGCCTTGCTTTGGTTGGTCTTGATGAAAGTTATTATAAAAAGTCACCTTTTGAACTTTCAGGTGGACAAAAAAGAAGAGTTGCAATAGCCGGTGTGTTGGCTATGAATCCTGAAGTGCTTATTTTAGATGAGCCTACGGCGGGACTTGATCCTAAGGGAAGAGATGAGCTCTTTGATGAAATCATTGAGCTTAAGAAAAAAAGAGATATGACTGTCATCCTTGTTTCACACAGTATGGAGGATGTAGCAAAATATGTTGACAGACTGCTGGTTATGAATAAGGGTGAACTTGTATTGGACGGTACGCCGAAGGAAGTTTTTAAACAGTATAAGTTCCTTGAAAGTATAGGACTCAGCGCGCCGGGAATAACATATATAGTTGAGAGACTGAAAAAAGAAGGTGTAGACTTGGGAGATGATATTACAACAATAAAAGAAGCCAAGGATGCAATATTAAAATACATTAGGAGAAAGGATAAAAATGCTTAGAGATATCACATTGGGACAGTACTATCCTGTAGATTCTTTTGTACACAGACTTGATCCGAGAACAAAACTTTTCGGAACTATGGTTTTTATTATTTCTCTTTTTCTGGCAAATTCATGGCCGGGTTACGGACTTGCAATCTTTTTTTTGGTAATTGCGATAGGACTTTCAAAGGTTCCTGTAAAGTTTATGTTAAAGGGACTTAGAGCGGTACTTGTTTTGCTTATAATAAGTGTAAGTTTTAATCTGTTTTTGACAGACGGTGAAGTGGTATTTAAACTTTGGATATTTAAGATAACAAGAGAGGGTATCAGAATATCGCTGTTTATGGGAATGAGACTGATTTTCCTTATAGTAGGTTCTTCGGTAATGACACTTACCACAACACCGAATGCACTCACAGACGGACTTGAAAAGAGCCTTGGATTTTTGAAGGTTATAAAGATACCTGTGCATGAGATATCAATGATGATGTCCATTGCACTTAGGTTTATTCCTATATTGATAGAGGAAACGGATAAAATAATGAAGGCTCAGATGGCAAGAGGTGCAGATTTTGAGTCGGGAAATATTATACAAAAAGCAAAGGCAATGGTACCGCTTTTGGTACCGCTCTTTATTTCTGCAATGAGAAGAGCTACAGATCTTGCTATGGCGATGGAAGCCAGATGTTATCACGGCGGTGAGGGCAGAACCAAGTTGAAGCCTTTAAAGTATAAGAAAACCGATATAATCACATATTTTTATTACTTAATATATATGATTATATGTATTGCTTCGGTTTTTATTTTTAGAAAGTAGGGTAATGAGAAGAATAAGACTTATAGTATCCTATGACGGTACAAATTATTGCGGCTGGCAAAAACAGCCCAACGGAATAACTATAGAAGAAGTATTAAACAGTGCGATTTCCAAACTTACAGGTGAGGAGATAGAGGTTATCGGCGCTTCAAGAACAGACTCGGGAGTACATGCCTATGGAAATGTGGCTGTATTTGATACAAATGCAAGAATGGCGGCAGATAAATTTGCATTTGCTATAAATCAAAGATTACCTGATGATATCAGAATACAATATTCCGAAGAGGTGGAAGCAGATTGGCATCCGAGAAAGAATGATTGTATAAAGACATATACCTATAGAATCTTGAATCGAAAGATTGATATACCTACAGAAAGACTTTATGCACATTTTTGCTATTTTAATTTGGATGTTGAAAAGATGAGAGAGGCAAGCGGGTACTTTATCGGTACTCATGATTTCACAAGCTTTTGTTCACAGAAATCTCAGGCTTCATCACCTGTAAGAACCATTTTTTCGTTGGAAGTATTACAGGATGAAGATATGATTACAATTGTGGTAAGAGGTGACGGTTTCCTCTACAATATGATACGCATTATAGCAGGTACTCTGATAAAGGTCGGTATGGGCGTTTATCCGCCAAGTCATATTACAGAGATAATGAAAGCAAGGGAAAGAAAATTTGCAGGGCAGACAATGCCTGCAAAGGGACTGACTTTGGTTGAAATTGAATATATTTAAGCAGGATGCGATATGATCGCATCCTTTTTTATAGTAAAGATATTGTATGAGGAGGGTTGTTATTTATTCCGGTTTACAAAATACAGGTAAATATTGAAAGCTAATAAGGTTTGAATTTTAGTGTAAAATAATTTATAATAATAGGAATTATTATTAGTTAAAACGCCGAAATTACAAAATGCTATTGTGTATACAATAAAATTATGTTAAATATAATAACAGGTTAGGAAAAACTATCTTTTACCTTTGTAGTAAAGATATTTTCTATACTGATTTAGAACAAAAAATATTTTATTTATATAAGGAGGCAGTTATGTCATTGATTAACAAGGAAGTTGGAGAGTTTAGCGTACAGGGATTTCATAACGGAGATTTCGTTGAGGTATCTAAGAAGGATGTTTTAGGAAAGTGGAGTGTATTTTTCTTCTATCCTGCAGATTTCACATTTGTATGCCCTACAGAGTTGGAGGATTTACAGAAGAATTACAAGGAGTTTAAAGAGGCAGGTTGTGAGATCTATTCAGTTTCAACAGATACACATTTCACACATAAGGCATGGCATGATCATTCAGAGCGTATCTCAAAGATTGAGTATCCGATGCTTGCAGATCCTACACATGTACTTTCAAGAGATTTTGAAGTATATATCGAGGAGAACGGTTTGGCAGAGAGAGGTTCTTTCATCATCAATCCTGACGGAAAGATCGTTTCTTATGAAGTAAATGCAGGTGGAGTCGGAAGAAATGCGGAAGAGCTTTTAAGAAAGCTTCGTGCTTGCCAGTTCGTTCATGAGCATGGTGATCAGGTTTGTCCTGCTAAGTGGCAGCCGGGTGCTGAGACATTAAAGCCAAGTCTTGATCTTGTAGGTCAGTTATAATATTAGGGGACATTATGAGTAAAAACATGTATGATGCAGTCATTGTGGGCGGAGGTCCTGCAGGTCTGACAGCGGCTATTTATTTGGCCAGAGCATATTATCGTGTACTTGTTATAGAAAAAGAAAAATTTGGCGGTCAGATTACTCTGACCGCTGAAGTTGTAAATTATCCGGGTATAGAGCATATCTCAGGAGCCAAACTTGGAGAGCAGATGAGAAAACAGGCACAAAATTTCGGCGCCGAATTCTTACTTGCTACAGTGGATTCCATTGACATGGACGGCGATATTAAGAAGGTCCATACATCAAAGGGAGATATCGAGTGTTTCGGAGTAATACTTGCTACAGGTGCATCACCGAGAATGATAGGATTTGAAGGTGAGGCAAAGTTTAAGGGTCATGGTGTTGCATATTGTGCAACATGTGACGGAGAATTCTTTAAAGGAAAGGAAGTATTTGTTGTAGGCGGCGGTTTTGCGGCAGCTGAAGAAAGTGTATTCTTAACAAAGTATGCAAAGCATGTGACCATCCTTATAAGAGAGCCTGACTTTACCTGTGCAAAAACTACCGCTCAACATGCCTATGATAATGAAAAAATCACCGTACTTACACATACCGAGGTGGTGAAAGTAGAAGGTGGAGACGTCCTTGAGAGAATTGTTTATAAAAACAATCAAACAGGCAAAGAGGAAGTCTTTGAAGATAAAGACGGCTTCGGAGTATTTGTATTTGCAGGATATGAACCTGCAACATCTTTGGTAAAGAACTTCGGAATACTTGATGAAAGAGGCTATGTAATTACAGATGCCTCAAAGAAAACCGCAATTGACGGATTGTATGCGGCCGGAGATGTTTGTATAAAGCCGCTAAGACAGGTTGTAACAACTGTAGGAGATGCGGGTATTGCAGCAACGGAACTTGAAAAGTATATTGCTGTAATGGAGAAAAAGACAGGTATTAAGCCTGTAGTTCCTATAAGGCAATCAGGTGCCGGAAAGGGAAGTTTGCCGAAAGAAGAAGCCAAGGAAGAAGGATTGTTCTCATCTGATATGCTTGCACAGTTAAATACCGTATTCGGTAAGATGGAAAAGAATATCTTACTTAAGGTATTTGTGAAGGATGATGATGTATCAAAAGAACTTCTTTCGTATATGACTGAGCTTGGTAAACTTACGGATAAGATATCTGTTGAAGAGATAAAAGATGAGGCAAAGGCACCTGTTGTAGAAATACATAAAGACGGAGAGTTCAGCGGTTTGGCTTTCCACGGTGTTCCGGGCGGACATGAATTTACTTCATTTATTCTCGGTATATACAATGTATCAGGTCCGGGACAGGGATTAAGTGATGATATAAGGGAAAAGATACTTGAAATAAAGGATAAGGTGTCATTTAAGATCTTGGTGTCACTCAGCTGTACAATGTGCCCTGACCTTGTTGTAGCGGTACAAAGAATTGCTTCTCTAAATCCGAACATTGATGCACAAGTTTATGATATAAATCATTTTGGTGATCTAAGAGAAAAGTATCATGTAATGAGTGTGCCATGTCTTGTAATGAATGAAGATAAGGTATTCTTCGGTAAGAAGAGTATAGAAGAAGTTCTTGAGTATATAAACAATTAAATATTGAATTTAGCAGGCTGAACAATGTTATAAAGGTAAGGTTTATAACGGTTCAGCCTTGCTTTTTATATGGAAAAAATGATAAAATATTGAATGTCTGACAACGTGAATTGTAATATATTTTAAAGTCGGAGTTGTGGCTTATAAATAATGTTTTTAAGCCTTTTAGGTCAAAATGAGGGGAAGAATAATGAAACTCAATCAAAGAAGTATTATAGAAAATGCAGCAACATGGCAGGAAATTGGATACAAATTGCCAAAGTATGACAGAGAGCAAGTGAAAAAGAATACACTTGCAAATCCGAATTGGATACATTTCGGCGCAGGAAACATTTTTAGAGCATTCCAGGCAAATATTTTAAATAATCTGTTAAATGAAAAGAAGACCGATATAGGTCTTGTTGTTGCTGAAGGGTTTGATTATGAAATAATAGATAAGGCGTTCAAGTCATTTGACGATCTTACAATATATGTAAAACTTTGCTGTAACGGTACGGTTGAGAAGAATATTGTAGGTTCAGTAGTGGAATCTTTGAGAGTGGATCCACAAAATGCAGACTACGAAACTTTAAAGGAGTTATTTAGAAAGCCTTCACTTCAAATGGTAAGCTTTACCATAACTGAAAAAGGTTATGCAGTAGTTGACGGAAACGGAAATACTCCGGCAGGGATAGAGGCGGACTTTAAGGCAGGACCTTATAAAGCTACAAGCTACATGGGTAAGGTTTGTGCCATGCTTTATGAGAGATTTAAGGCGGGTGCTCTTCCTGTAGCTATGGTAAGTATGGATAACTGTTCACATAACGGTGATAAGCTTAAAGCTGCTGTGGTAGCATTTGCAAAGAACTGGTATGATAATAATGTATGTGATAAAGGATTTTTATCATATGTAGAAGATTCCGGTAAGGTAAGTTTCCCATGGACTATGATTGACAAAATAACACCGAGACCTGCCGACTCCGTAATGGATATGCTTGTCAAAGACGGCATAGAGGATGTAGACTTTGTAAAGACCGGTAAGAATACATTTGTGGCACCTTTTGTAAATGCGGAAGAGGCGGAGTACCTTGTAATAGAGGATAACTTCCCAAACGGCAGACCGAAGCTTGAAGAAGGCGGAGTAATGTTTACAAAGCGTGAAGTTGTAGATATGGTGGAGAGAATGAAGGTGTGTACCTGCCTTAATCCTCTTCATACGGCACTTGCAATATACGGTTGTCTCTTGGGATATGAAAAAATCAGCGATGAGATGAAAGACAGTGAGCTTACAAAGTTTATAAAAACAATAGGATATAAAGAGGGCCTTCCTGTAGTTACAGATCCGGGAATCATCAATCCTAAAGACTTTATAGATACGGTTGTAGAGGTAAGACTTCCAAATCCGTTTATGCCTGATACCCCACAAAGAATCGCCTGTGATACATCTCAAAAACTTGCAATAAGATTCGGTGAGACAATAAAGGCATATGAAAAGAGTAACAGTTTAAATGTTTCGGATCTTAAGCTGATACCTCTTGTATTTGCAGGTTGGGCAAGATATCTGATGGGAATAGACGACAATTTAAATAAATTTGAACTCAGTCCGGATCCTTTACTTGAAAAGGTAGTTCCTATGTTGGCAGATATAAAGATTGGAGACAGCGATGTACACGCAAAGCTTGAGAAGTTATTCAGTGATGCTTCCATATTCGGAGTAAACTTATATGAAGCAGGGCTTGGTGAGCTTGCAGAAAAATACTTTGTTGAACTTATAGCAGGAAAGGGAGCTGTAAGGGAGACATTGAAGAAATATGTGGGATAATATCAGTAACTTTAGTTACTTTTATTGTATAGATATTATAGAAGGAGAAAACTATGCAAATGACTTGGCGCTGGTACGGAGAAGGAAATGACTCCGTTACCTTAAAGCAAATCAAGCAGATTCCCGGTGTTGAAGGCATTGTTTGGGCATTGCACAACAAGGCTGCAGGAGAAGTTTGGGAAGTTGCCGAAATCGAAGAAGTAAGAAAGCAGCTTGAGCCTTATGGCTTTAATATGGATGTGGTTGAATCTGTAAATGTTCATGATGACATAAAGATAGGTTTACCTACGAGAGATGCACTTATAGAGAATTATAAAACAACTCTAAGAAATCTTGCAAAATTCGGTGTAAAGGTTGTATGTTACAACTTTATGCCTGTATTTGACTGGACCAGAACTGATTTACATCATGAGTTGCCTGACGGTTCAAATGCACTTTTTTATGAAAAGAAAGTTATCAGAGAAGACCCTATTGAGATGGCAAGATATATCATAGAAGGCTCAAAGGGATATACAATGCCGGGTTGGGAACCTGAAAGACTTGAGCATCTTAAGGAGCTCTTTGAGGCGTATAAGCCTGTTACAAAGGAAAAACTTTGGGAAAACTTAAAGTATTTCCTGGAGGCGATAATGCCTACTTGTGAGGAGTGTAATATCAAGATGGCTATTCATCAGGATGACCCGCCGTGGGATATTTTCGGACTTCCAAGACTTTTGGTTGATGAATCGGCAATTGATAAGTTTTTAAAACTTGTAGATAATCCTTATTCAGGACTTACACTTTGTTCAGGTTCACTTGGTGCAAATGAGAAAAACAGAGTTGCAAATATAGTAAGAAAGCACTGTGACAGAATATACTTTGCACATATAAGAAATGTAAAGCACTATGAGGGTGGAGATTTCTCGGAAGTTTCACATAGAGATTGTGACGGAGATGTAGGTATCCTTGATATTATAAAGGCTTATCACGACTGCGGATATACAGGATATATTCGTCCTGACCACGGAAGACATATCTGGGATGAGAAATGTAGACCGGGATACGGTTTGTATGACAGAGCACTTGGTGTAATGTATATTCTTGGTGTATGGGATGCACTTGAAAAATTTGATAATAAATAAAAATTTTAAGTGATGTTGGATTGCAGATGAATGTATGATAAGCATAAAAATGATAAAAAATATTTGAAATATAAGAAAGCAGCGTTCATTTGTTCAATATTGGATACATGTAGTAAATTAGAAAAATTAGGAGTGATTAGGCAGGTAGAGGTAATTTAGTATGAAATATTTTTTTATGATTGTTGATTATATTATACCTATTCTAATAATTATTTCACCTCCATGGTGGAAAAAAATAGCCAATGGTGGTATTAACAGGTATTCAGGAATGAGGACTTCTTTGTCAATGAAAAACGAAGAAAACTGGAAGAAAGCCAATTTGTTATGTGGAAAATATTATTTTAGAGTGGGGATAGTTTTGTTTATTTTGGTTTTTTTAATAAGATACATTAAAGTAGTTCCTATGGAATGGAATTCTCTGATTACTACATCTATTTGTATTGTTAGTATAATTGCATTAACGGTGTTTGTAAATAATAAGATTAAAGAAGGGTAGTTTTGTATTAAAGCATTATATGGAAGGTGATGATTAAACTGTGAGAAACAAAATTTAAAAATATAGAAAACCACTAGGGTTATCACAACATCGGTTGGGGAAAAGGTAGGAGTTTCCAGAGTGAGCATAAATAAAATAGAAACTGGTAAAGTTATTCCGAGCTTGAAACTGGACAAAGATATATCAGAAGCACTAGGCGTGTGTATTTATAAAATATTTGATTTGTATGGTAAAGAAACTTATTATCATAAAGATTGTGACTGATTATTTTGTAAGGAATATATTTTTAAAGAAGCAGTAGCGTTTATATTGCTTCTTTTTTTGTTGAAATTTGAAAGGAAAATCAAAAATGAAAGAATTAGAAAAAGTAATGGAACAATTAGAAAAGTAAAATGCTAAAATTGAAAAGGCACAAAACAGAAAGAAACTTCTTACTTAAAAGCAAAACAAATTAAAAAGAAGTGCAGATTTCCTGGAGGCGATAATGCCTACTTGTGAGGAGTGTAATATCAAGATGGCTAT
>NZ_CALLVU010000163.1 GCF_938015485.1 uncultured Lachnoanaerobaculum sp.
TATTCTCCGCTTATGATATGCTCCCACCACTCTTTATTGTTAAGATACCATTCAATTGTCTTTACAATTCCTGTATCAAAGGTATACTCAGGCTTCCATCCAAGTTCAGTCTCTATCTTGGTCGGGTCTATAGCATATCTTCTGTCATGTCCCGGTCTGTCCGTTACAAACTTAATAAGACTCTCCGGCTTATTAAGTGCCTTAAGTATTGTCTTTACCACTTCAAGGTTGGTTCTCTCATTGTGTCCGCCGATATTATAGACCTCACCTACTTTACCCTTTCTTACTACAAGGTCTATTGCCTTACAGTGGTCTGTAACATAGAGCCAGTCTCTTACATTCTCTCCTTTGCCGTATACAGGAAGCTCCTCGTCATTGAGTGCTCTGCTTATGATAAGCGGTATAAGCTTCTCAGGGAAGTGGTACGGTCCGTAGTTGTTTGAACATCTTGATACGGTCACAGGAAGACCATAAGTTCTGTGATATGCAAGTACGAAAAGGTCAGCACTTGCCTTTGATGATGAATACGGGCTTGATGTATGAAGCGGTGTTTCCTCAGTAAAGAATAAATCCGGTCTGTCAAGAGGAAGGTCTCCGTATACCTCATCTGTTGATACCTGATGATATCTCTTTATTCCGCAGGTTCTGCAAGCGTCAAGTAGAGTTGTAGTTCCCATTACATTTGTTCTTACAAAACTCTCAGGATCTGTGATAGATCTGTCTACATGGCTCTCAGCCGCAAAGTTTATAACCACATCAGGCTTTTCTTCTTCAAAGAGCTTGAAGATAAATGCTCTGTCAGCGATATCACCTTTTACAAACTTATAATTCGGTGCATTCTCCACCGACTTTAATGTCTCCAAGTTTCCCGCATAGGTAAGAAGATCCAAGTTTATTATCATATCCTCAGGATACTTATTTACCATATAGTGAACAAAATTTCCGCCGATAAATCCGGCACCGCCTGTAACAATAATTTTCATATTAACCTCGTCTGTTTTATTTTACGCTTGATGTATGTGGTCGATATACTTGCCGTCATATACATCCTTTAAATATTTTCCGTACTGATTTTTCTTAAAAATCTCATATGCCTTTAGAAGTTCTTCTTTGCTTATCCATCCGTTCAGATATGCAATCTCCTCAAGGCAGGCAATCTTTCTGTGTTGATGTGTCTCCATAGTGTACACAAAGTTTGTAGCCTCAACAAGACTCTCATGTGTTCCCGTATCCAGCCATGTAAAGCCCTGTCCGAGTACCTTCACCTCAAGCTCACCTTTTTCAAGGTAGATTCTGTTAAGATCCGTGATTTCAAGCTCTCCTCTGGCTGAAGGCTTTAATTCCTTGGCATATTTCACCACATCATTGTCATAGAAATAAAGTCCTGTAACACAGTAGTTACTCTTCGGTTTTTGTGGTTTTTCTTCTATAGAAACAGCCTTACCGTTTTTATCAAACTCCACTATACCGAATCTCTCAGGGTCGTCTACATAGTATCCGAAAACTGTAGCTCCCTTTGTCTTTGAAGCTGCAGATTTTAAATGGTTTTTGAGTCCGTGTCCATGGAATATATTGTCGCCAAGTATCATTGCCACCGGCTCATCGCCAATGAACTTTTCTCCGATAATAAACGCCTGTGCCAGTCCGTCCGGGCTTGGCTGAACTGCATATTCTAATTTCAGTCCGAACTGTGCACCGTCTCCAAGCAATTCTTTAAATCTTGGTGTATCGTCCGGTGTGGAGATAATAAGTATCTCTCTGATACCTGCCTCCATCAATACGGAAATAGGATAATAAATCATCGGCTTGTCATATATAGGGAGTAGCTGTTTTGATGTAACCTTTGT
>NZ_CALLVU010000164.1 GCF_938015485.1 uncultured Lachnoanaerobaculum sp.
TATGATAGTGGCGGGAGATCATGCAAAGAACGATATGGCAGGCGATGAGGATAGCTTTAAGAGTATACTTGAAGAGATGGACAAGAATGTCGACTTTGAGCTTAAGGGACTTGGAGAGTATGATTTTGTCAGAAAGCTTATACTAAAACATGCTGATGAGGCGAAATATGTTTCATAAAGAAATAATAAGGATCGGTACGAGAAAAAGTGCTTTGGCACTTGCACAGACCGAATTGGTGGGGGATGCTATAAAAAATAGCTTCCCCCATATAAAAATAGAATATATTCCTATGAATACCCTAGGGGATAAGAGGCTTGATATCTCCTTGCAGGAAATAGGCGGAAAAGGACTGTTCACAAAGGAGCTTGAAGAGGCGCTTATAAACGGTGATATAGATTTGGCTATACATTCCGCAAAGGATTTGCCGCTTGAATTTGACGGCAGACTGAAGCTGATGCCTGTATTAAAAAGAGGCATTGTAAGAGATGTGCTGGTTGTAAAAAATGATTGTCCCGCAGATTTGGAGATAAGAGATCTGCCTTACGGGTTCAGAATAGGAACAAGCTCAAAAAGAAGGTCGGAACAGGCCATCCTTTTAAACGATAATATAAAAGTGGTACCTATAAGAGGAAATGTACTTACAAGAATCGGTAAGATATTTTCAGGTGATACCGACGGAGTTATCTTGGCTAAGGCAGGGCTTGACAGACTTTTGGGTGACAGAAAGTATGCGGCGGAATGTGAAGAGCTGCTTGGAAAAGTCAATATAACAGATATAAAAGAGACTGATATACTGCCGGCACCGGCTCAGGGAATACTTTGTGCACAGTATGCGTCCGATGATATGGCGGAGGTTTTAAAAAAGATTCAGGATGAGACCTGCAATACCTTATTTAATGCTGAAAGAAGATACTTAAGTGTATTACAGGCGGACTGTCATACAAGTGCAGGTATATATATAAAAAAGAACTTGGATGATTACAGTATAAATGCTTACTTTGAAGGTGAATATCAAAGTGCCGATACAAATGAAAAAGAACTTTTAGATACAGTGGAGAAAATAGCAATCAAACTTAAGAGGAAAGATGTTTAATAAAGAAGTAAAAAAGGTTTCACTTGTAGGTGTGGGGCCGGGAGATGAAAATTTGCTCACATTAAAGGCGTTGGAATGTATACAAAATGCGGATGTGTTGGTATATGACAATTTGATAAATCCTACTGTTTTAAACAAGGCGAGATTAGATGCAAAGCTTATATATGCCGGAAAGATATCGGGAAATCACTACCTGACTCAGGAGGAGATAAATGAGACTATTGCGGAGTATGCCGCATCGGGTGAATATGTAGTCAGATTAAAGGGGGGTGATCCCTATATTTTTGGCAGAGGCGGTGAGGAAGCCGAATACCTTATAGAAAGAGGTATTGATTTTGAGACAGTGCATGGAGTCAGCTCATTTTATGCAGGACTTGGATATGCAGGTATACCGATTACATTCAGAGGTGAGGCGACATCATTTCATGTCTTTACCGGGCACAGAAAAAAGGGAGAGCCGCTTGACCTTGATTTTAAAAATATTGCAAAGAGTGACGGCAGTCTTGTATTTTTGATGGGAATATCCAATCTTCCTCTTATAGTGAACGGACTGCTCTCAAACGGTATGAATCCGCATATCGGTGCCGCCATTGTTGAAAACGGTACAAGGTACAATCAAAGAGTGTTCAGAGGTGAACTTTGCAGTATAGAAGACATTGCGAAAAGAGAAAATATAGTTTCACCTGCATTGATTGTAGTGGGCGAGGTGTGCAAAAAGGATTTGTCGTTCTTTAATAAATTAAAGCTGCCGCTTTCAGGTAAAAATATACTTTTGACTGCAACGAGAGAGCTTGTAGAAAAAATGACAAAAAGATTTAAGGATACGGGAGCTAATATATGTGAGATGAGTCTTATTGCAACTAAAGAGATAGAGATAGAAAAAGAAAAGCTTGTATCTGAGCTGAATGATTCCACGCATATTTTATTTACCAGCTCAAACGGTGTGGATATATTTTTTGAACAGATAAAAAGATACGGTATTGATATCAGAAGTCTCTATAATAAGAAGATATGCGTTATAGGCAGCGGAAGCGGGGAAGCTTTGAATAAATACGGAGTGAATGCCGACTTTATTCCAAGTAAATTTGATTCAAAAAGCTTCTTAGATGAAATTCTTCCAAAACTTGATAAAGACAGTAAGGTCCTTATGCTCAGGGCAAAGATCGGAAGTGATGTATTGCCGAAAGGACTTAAGAGTGCGGGAATAGCCTATAGCGATATTCCTGTTTATGATACGCTCATTGACCATAGGAAAAAGTTTGAACTTAACAAGGATATAGAAAACTTTGACTATGTGGTGGTTGCAAGTGCAAGCGGGGCAAAAGCTCTTGTGGAAATGATTGAAGATAAAAAAGAGCTTTCAGGAAAAGTGGTTTCAATAGGACCTGTGACCACAAATGCACTTGTAGAACTTGGTATAGAAAATATAATTACAGCAAAGCAATATGATGTAGAGGGAATAATAGATGCAATCAAAAAATTATAAAAAATCGGAAAAGTATTTTGATTTATCAAAGAAATATATTCCGGGAGGGGTGAACTCTCCCGTTCGTGCCGCAAGAGCGGTACACTGTGACCCTGTTTTTATAAAATCGGCTCTCGGCTCAAAGATATATGATGTGGACGGCAACGAATATATAGATTATGTATGTTCATGGGGACCTGCGATATTGGGACATGCCTATCCTACAGTGACAGAGAAGGTAAAGAAGGCGCTGAAAAAGGGATTAAGCTTCGGAGCGCCTACCAAAAAGGAGTATACTCTTGCGGAGATGATAAATGAGGCAATGCCTGTTATGGAGCAGGTAAGGCTTGTAAACTCAGGTACAGAGGCCACTATGAGTGCTATAAGACTGGCAAGAGGATATACAAAGAAGGATTTGATTATAAAGTTTACAGGATGTTATCACGGACATTCGGACGGTCTTTTGGTAAAGGCGGGAAGCGGAGTACTTACCGAGGCGATTTCTTCAAGCGGCGGTGTACCGAGTGACTATGCAAGGGATACTCTTGTAGCGGAGTTTAACGACTCCAAGAGTGTAAGCGCACTTTTTGATAAGTACAAGGGTAAGATTGCCGCAATTATAGTGGAGCCTGTAGCCGCAAATATGGGTGTGATACCTCCAAAAGAAGGCTTCCTTGAGTTTTTAAGAAAAATCACAACAGAGAATGATGCGCTTTTGATATTTGATGAAGTTATAACAGGATTCAGATTGGCAAAGGGCGGTGCCTGTGAGTACTACGGTATAGAGCCTGATATTGTTACAATCGGTAAGATTGTCGGCGGAGGTATGCCTCTTGCAGCTTATGGCGGAAAGAAAGAAATCATGGCATGTATCAGTCCTTTGGGTGATGTGTATCAGGCAGGTACACTTAGCGGCAATCCTATAGCCACCGCTGCAGGTATAGCCACATTAAAAGAGCTTTTTGAACATCCTGAAATCTATAAGAATATAGATGAGAGCACAAAAACTCTTGCTGAAGGTATTGAAAAAATAATGAATTCAGATAAAAAGAGAGTACATATAAACAGAGTAGGTTCTTTGATGTCAGTATTCTTTACTGCAAAAGATGTGAGCTGTTACGAGGATGTGCTTAGTTGTGACCTTGATAAATATGCAAGCTACTACAGATTTTTAAGAGATAACGGTATATATATCGCACCGAGTCAGTTTGAGGCGGCTTTTATATCCGCAGCACATGACAGTGAAGATATAAAGAATACACTGGATGTAATAAAGAGATTTGGGGGAGTTGAATGATTTTACTTCTGAGTCTCAGCTTTAAGAATACTCCGCAAAAGGTTAGAGAATATTTTGCCTTTGGGGATGAGGACAAGAAAAAACTGCTTCTTACATTGTGCAGTGAAGAACCTATAGATGAGGCGGCTGTACTTGTGACCTGTAACAGAACGGAGATATATATAAGTACACATGAAGAGAATACCAATACTTTGATAAGCCTTATTCTAAAAAAGTGTGAAGATATTATAGGTGCGGATATAGAGCATTTGAGAGATTATATACTGTGCTATACCGGTAGGGGTGCTGTAAGCCATTTATATATGGTAAGTGCAGGGCTTGATTCAATGCTTATCGGAGAAGACCAAATCCTCGGGCAGGTAAAGGATGCTATAGAATTTGCAAGAAAATGTAACACTTCACATCTTTACCTGAATACTCTCTTTAGAGATGCCGTTACCGAGGCAAAGAAGATAAAGACGGATACTCTTATATCAAAGTCCGGAGTATCTACCGCAACTCTTGCATTAAGAGTCGCAAAGGATGAGTTGTCGGGCTTTGAGGGGAAGAAGCTGCTTATAATAGGTGCTTCAGGTAAGATAGGAAGCATTGTATTAAAGAACGCACTAAGCTACGATTTTTCACAAATTTATGTCACAAAGAGAAGCCACAATATAGATATGTCACCTAATGCAAAGGGAAAGGTAAGTATAATCGAATACAATGACAGATATAAGTATGTGGATGATGCGGATATTATAATCTCTTCCACGAGCGGACCGCATTTTACTTTGACTATGGAGCATATAAAAAATAGCTTAAGTAAAGCCTGCAAAAAGATATTTGTGGATTTGGCTCTGCCGTGTGATATTGATGAGAGAATAAGGAGCTTGGAAGGTGTATCCTATTACAATATGGACGATATGAAAAAATATGCCGAGGAAAACAACGAAAAGAAAAAGCTCAGTATTGAAAAAGCAAGGGAGATGGTGACAGACGGAGTAGAGAAATTCTTAAAATGGGAGTTGTTTCAGGAAAATTGGCAAGTCTTTTTGGATGCGACAAAGAGTCTTGAAAAAGAAATAGCAAGAATCGGTGAGAGAAAGACGCTTGAACATCTGTTTTATAAGATTAGGGATAACGGAAGTCTGGAGGCACTACAATCACTGATTGACACGCTTTCAAGCTAAAAATTTGTGCCATTTTTTATGAGGTCTTATTTGAAATATAAGGCCTTTTTTTGACTCTAAAAAACATCATTATATACAATTATATCAGATAATAATATATATATAGCGAAAATAGATTTTTTAAAAAGTTTTTGCAAATAAAAAATAGCATAAAAAATATAAAACAAATAATAAAATATTGAAAAATAGCTTAAAAGTATGTTATTATATATATGCATAAAGAATTGCACAAATTGACAGTAGATTGACTTGATATGTTAGACAGAAATAAAGGGTGAACCGGTCCTTATATTGAAGTATTTTTAATGGACGTAAGCAGTACTTCAGTATTAAATACATTCGGTTAGGTTACAAAAAAACGTTAGGAGGTATAGTCATGGAGGACTATATTTTATCATGCAGCTCCACCGCAGATATGACTAACGGGTATTACTCTAGTAGGGATATTCATCATATTGACAGTACATATTCTATTGATGGACAGACATATGATGAAAGTATGGGAGAGAGCGTGCCTTTATCGGATTTCTATGAGAAGATGAGAAATGGTATAAATCCGACAACAAGTCAAATCGACATGGCAGATTACAAGGAATACTTTAAGAAATTTTTGGAAGACGGTAAGGATGTATTACATATTTGTCTTTCATCAAGTATATCCGATTCGTATCTGACCGCGACGGCAGCAGCAAAGGAACTAAAGGGGGAATATCCTGAAAGACAATTACATGTAGTAGACTCTTTGTCCGCATCGGCAGGTATGGGCTTGCTGATTGACATTTTGGCGGACAAAAGGGACGAGGGAATGCCTATTGACAAATTGAAGCTCTATGCGGAGAATTCAAAAAAGTATATCAATCATTGGTTTTTCTCAACAGACCTGACTACTTATCTGAAAGAAGAAAGCTTGACAAACTTTACATATAAGATAGGTAAGACTCTTAATTTCTGTCCGCTTATGTGTGTAGACGGTGAGGGTAAGCTGGTCGTGATTGAAAAAGTGAAGACCAAGAAAAAGACTATGGAAGCCATTGTTTCAAGAATGGAAGTACAGGCGGTCGACGGCAAGAGATATACCGGAAAATGTTTTATCAGCCACGCAGATTCAGAAAAAGAGGCCACAAAACTTGCAAGTATGCTTGAGGCCCGCTTCCCAAATCTGAAAGGGAATGTTGAAGTAAAAGAGATAGGTCATATAATAGGGGCACACACCGGTCCGGGAACAGTCGCAGTATTTTTTATTGGAGACAAAAGATAATTATAAGTAAAAGATGCTTAGATCAGTATTGAAAAGTTTTCTTTCGATACTTGTCCAAGCATTTTTTGTTTGCATTCTCACTATTGTTACATCGGCGTTTAGGATATATAATAATAGTATTTGATTGAAGTAATAAGTGTATTATTTTGAAAGGACAAGGGCAAAGAAAGTAATGGAAGCATTTGCACTGGTAGAAAGGAATAGGGCCGAGATCATAGATGCACAAAGACCGGTACTTAAAAGTGAGTACAATGCTATACTGACTCCGGTGGCTATATCTGTATGTACATCTGATGTAAATACTGTATACGGCTCAGGTTCAAAAAAGCCTGACAATCTTATTTTAGGACATGAAGCGGTAGCAAGAGTGGTTAAGGTAGGTGAAAATGTAAGAGATTTCAAAGAAGGAGATATTGTGGCAGTGCCTTCCATGACTCCGAATTTTCATGACAAGGATATACAGGACGGTAATCTTTTGCATGCAGGGGCAAACTTCAGTGCAAATACACTTGGAAGAAGTACTCCCGGAGTCTTTGCAAGAGAGTTTGAAGTGGCGGATGCAAATCTTAATCTGGCACTTTTGCCTGAGGGAGTAAGCATTGGCAGCGCACTTATGTGTGTTGATATGGCGACAACGGGCTTTACAGGTGCAGAGAGGGTGAACTTCGGAGATACGGTTGCAGTACTTGGCATAGGCGGTGTAGGTCTGATGGCAATATGCGGTGCAGCGCTTCGCGGTGCCGGAAGGATTATTGCGGTAGGCAGCAGAGGTGCAAGTATTCCTCTTGCATATGAGTACGGAGCGAGTGAAGTAATATCTTATAAAGAACACAATATAGTCGAATATGTCCTTAAAGCGACAAATAATAAGGGAGCAGATGTGGTAATAATTGCAGGAGGCAATGATAGGACTTTTTCAGATGCGATAGATATGGTAAGATATGGTGTCGGAAAGGTTGTGAATCTTAAGCTTTTTACCGGAGACGGAAGTATGGAGATACCGAAGTTTTCTTCAGGAAGAGGTATGTCAGGCAAAAGTATATATATGGAGCTTGGAAAAGGCGGAAGAGTCAGGATGGAAAGACTCTTATCCATGGTAAAGTACAAAAGGTTTGAACCCGACAAGATGATTACACATACATTCAAAGGATTTGAGAATGTGGTGGAAGCATTACAGCTTATGAAAGATAAGGGTAATGATGTTATAAAGACAATGATACTTACAGGATGGTAGAATGAAAAAAATAAGTGTGGTGGTACCATGTTATAATGAAGAAGAAAATGTGGTACCTATGGCAAATGCCATAAGGGAAGTATTCAAAAATGATCTTTCAGCTTACAAATATGAGATTATTTTTATTGACAATGATTCAAAAGACAGAACGAGAGAGTTGATAAGAGAACTTTGTAAGAATGACAAAGGTATCAAGGGTATATTCAATGCAAAGAATTTCGGACAGTTCAATTCTCCATACTACGGAATGTTACAAAGCAGCGGAGATGCAACCATTTTGATGGCGGCGGATTTCCAAGACCCTGTGGAGATGATACCCAAGTATGTAAAAGCGTGGGAAGAAGGCTATAAGATAGCTATCGGAATCAAGAAATCCAGTCAGGAAAATAAAATAATGTATCACCTTAGGAGTCTTTATTACAGAACTATAAAGAAACTTTCGGAGGTGGAGCAGATAGAGCATTTTACAGGTTTCGGACTGTATGACAAGGCATTTATCAATGTGATGAGAGAGCTTGACGACCCTGTGCCTTTTCTTAGAGGAATAGTTGCGGAGCTGGGATTCAAAAGGAAAGAGATTCCGTATGAGCAGCCGCAAAGAAGAGCCGGAAAGACCAGCAACAACTTTTATAAGCTTTATGATGCGGCAATGCTTTCATTTACCGCATATACAAAGGTCGGACTTCGTCTTGCAACTTTTGCAGGTATTATACTCTCAGGACTGTCTATGATAATAGCGGTTATATATCTGATTATGAAGCTATTATACTGGGACAGATTTCCGGCAGGGATGGCGCCTATTCTTATAGGTATGCTTTTTTTAGGTTCTATACAGATATTCTTTATAGGACTTGTCGGTGAGTATATAATGACTATAAACCAAAGAGTGATGAACAGACCGCTTGTAGTGGAAGAAGAAAGAATCAATTTTGAAGAATAAAAGGAAAATACTTTATGAAATATAAGGTGGATTACGTTCGCATACGCGAGAACTATATTACTTTGAACGGTTGGGTTGTAGGCAAAAAGCCGACTTCACAGCCCTCTTTTCATGTCTACAACAGTAAGATGGAAAGTGTGGATTTCAAATATGTAAAGACCAGAAGAGACGATGTAAGTCAGACATACTTCGGCAAGGTATATGACGAGGATTACGGATTTGATATAAAGTTTGACTACAAAAGAGGTGATGACTACTACCTTGAGATAGCAATTGACAAGCAAAAAAAGAGAATAAAGTACAATGAAGAACTGATATATAAACGCTCAAGTGTCGCCTATAAGAGGATGGAAAAGTTAAAGGACCTTTGCAATATGGAAACTGTAAGGGTTGCAATGAACTTTATGAAAAAGAACGGTCTTAGGGCGCTTATAAGAAAGTCAAAGAGTAAGATTCAAGGCATGGACAATGACTACGAGTATGCGGAGTGGTATGAAAAAACCAAGCCTACCAAAGAAGAACTGAATGAACAAAGAGATGTGAAATTTGATTACTCACCTTTATTTTCGATAGTGGTGCCGCTTTATGCCACACCTGACAATTTCCTTGGAGAATTGCTTGACTCCATACTGAATCAGACTTATCAAAACTTTGAAGTTTGTCTTGCAGACGGCTCTGAGGGCGGTAAGGATAAAGAAGAATTTATAAAAAAATATATTGAAGAAAAAAGTACGAAAAATAAGATAAAGTATAAAAAGCTCGGCAAGAATCTGGGGATTGCAGGCAATACCAATGAAGCTCTAAAGATGGCTACAGGCGATTATATAGTGCTTGCGGACCATGACGATGTGATAACACCAAATGCGCTGTATGAATGTGCCAAGGCGATAAATGAAACAAACTGTGACTGTATGTACTCCGATGAAGATAAGCTTGATATGGACGGCGGTTCACTGTTTGACCCTCATTTTAAACCTGACTTCAATATTGATATGCTTGAGAGCGTGAACTATATCTGTCATCTTTTTGTAGTAAAGAAAGAACTTGTGGATACGGCGGGAATGTTTGATGCGGCATATGACGGAGCGCAGGACTATGACTTTATTTTCAGAGTTAGTGAGAATGCAAAAAAGATTGTGCATATACCTAAGGTTTTATACCACTGGAGATGTCATATGAACTCTACAGCGTCCAATCCGCAAAGTAAGTTGTATGCTTTTGAGGCAGGTGCAAGAGCTATAAAGGCACATATAGAGAGAATGGGAAATTCCCTACCTGTGGAAAAGATTGAAAAAGGTGTGGACTACGGCATCTATCACAAGTACTTTATTATGAAAGAGCAGCCGCTTTTATCAATTATTATCCCGAACAAAGATCACAGTGACGACCTTGACCTTGCAATTCGTTCCATAGTGACAAAGAGTACCTATAAAAATATAGAGTTTATTGTGGTTGAGAACAATTCCACAGAGAAAAAGACTTTTGATTACTATGAAAAGATTCAAAAGGAATTTGACAATGTTAAGGTGGTTTTCTGGGAGAGAGAGTTTAACTATTCGCTTATCAACAACTTCGGTGTAGGCTATGCAAGAGGTGAGTATCTGTTCTTTTTGAATAATGATATCGAAATGATAAATCCTACATCCATAGAGGAGATGATGTGGTATGCTTATAGAAAAGACGTGGGAATAGTAGGTGCAAGACTGCTTTACAATGATGATACCATACAGCATGCAGGTGTTGTGGTCGGATTCGGAGGTGTGGCAGGTCATACATTTATAGGACTTTCGGATGTGGAGAACAGCTATTTCCACAGAGCACTTACATTGCAGGACTATTCAGCCGTAACGGCGGCAGCACTTATCTCAAAGAAATCAGTCTTTAACGAAGTGGGCGGATTCAGTGAGGAACTTGCGGTAGCTTTTAACGATATTGATTTTTGTATGAAGGTAAGATCAAAAGACTACCTTGTTGTATACAATCCTTATGCGCTGTTTTATCACTATGAATCAAAGTCGAGAGGACTTGAGGACAGCCCTGAAAAGGTTGAAAGATTTAACAGAGAGACTGCCATATTTATGAAGAAATGGCCGAAGATTTTGGCTGAGGGTGATCCGTATTACAATCCTAATCTCACGCTTAGAAAGTCAAACTTTGCACTCAGGGATTTGTTACATGAAAAAATCGGTGAACCTTTTATAGATGAGAATATTAAAAAATACCTATAGATATGGGAGAAATATGAGTAAAGTAACAATAATAATACCGAATTACAACGGTGCAGCCTTTTTGGGCGATTGCATAGAGTCGTTGAGAAACCAGACATACAAAAACTTTGATGTGCTGGTGGTCGATAACGGCTCAAAGGATGCTTCACTTGAGTATTTAAGAGATTTGGAAAGCTATGAAAAAAATCTGAATATAAGGGTGATATACTTGGATGAAAACTTGGGATTTGCAGGAGGAGTGAATGTCGGGCTTGCCGCAAGCGACAGTAAGTATATTATTTTATTAAACAATGATACACAAGTTTTTAATGACTATGTGGAAAAACTTGTTAGTGCGATAGAAAAGTCTGAAAAGATATTTGCAGTAAATCCGCTTATGATAAACGCACATAATAAGGAACTTGTGGACGACGCCGGAGACGGATATTCACTGCTTGGCTGGGGATATCAGATAGGCGTCGGAGAGAAGGTAGGCGGCTTTACAAAGAAGCGAGCTGTATTTTCAGCCTGTGCAGGCGCCAGCATATACAGGAAGAGCATCTTGGATGAAGTCGGATACTTTGATGAAATGCACTTTGCATACCTTGAAGATATGGACTTAAGCTTCAGGGCAAGACTTAAAGGATATATCATAGGTTTTGAGCCGCTTGCAAAGGTATATCACCTTGGAAGTGCCACATCGGGTTCAAAGTATAATTCATTTAAGGTAAGACTGGCCGCAAGAAACAATATTTATCTTATATACAAGAATATGACCAATTTGCAGATAGCTTTTAATATTTTACCGCTGGCAATCGGTACATTTATAAAGATGGGATTTTTCTTAAAAAAGGGATTTATAAAAGATTATGTAAACGGACTTATCGAAGGATTTAAAAACTTAAAAGAATGTGACAGAGTGGATTTCAGTGAGATAAAGAAATCTAATATATTGGCTCTGGAAGGTGAAATCATATTCGGCACCTTTGAATATGTGTACAGATTTATAAAAAGGCATACCTGTTAAGAACTGTTACTAAAGATTAAATAAAATGTAATAAATGATTTTGTTTTTAGTTGTAAAATAGTTTCAGGGTTTTACAAAATTTAGGCAGGGATCGAACACTTTAAGTGCGATATGGAGCAATATATGATTAAAGAAAACCAAAAGAGACTGAATAGGCTGCATATACTCTTGGATGCCCTTGTTATATTCACAAGCTACTTGATAGCTTATCTTATAATGTATTACAATGATGATGCGATACTGGCATTGTCCGCACAGGTATATTTCAGCGCATTGATTATTATAATACCCGGGTTTCTTATACTGTATGAATTCTTTGAACTGTATACACCTAAAAGAATTTCAGGTAGAAGAAGTGAGATAGCAAATATCTTTAAAGCCAATTCCATAGGATTTTTGATATTTACCTTGACACTGTATCTTGGCGGTAAGAATATGAATATGCACCACTTCTCGAGAAGATTGGTAATCATCTTTTATATTCTTACAAATGTACTGATGGTATTTGAGAGGAGCTTTATAAGAAGCTTTTTGATGAGCATCAGGACAAAGGGATACAACCAAAAGCATATTTTGCTAATCGGATATTCAAGAGCGGCGGAAGGGTATATAGACAGAGTAAAGCAAAATCCCGAGTGGGGTTACAATATCAGAGGTATTTTAGATGACCACAAGGAAAGAGGATATTGTTACAACGGGGTTAAGGTAATAGGCACAACAGCAAATCTGCATATGATCTTAGAGATGAATGTGCTTGATGAGATTGCCATTACACTTAGTATAAAAGAGTATGAGCATCTTGAGGCTATAGTTAACGACTGTGAAAAATCGGGTGTGCATACAAAGTTTATACCGGATTACAATAATTTTATACCGACCATTCCTTATATAGAGGATTTGCAAGGGCTTCCTGTTATAAATATCAGACATGTGCCGCTTACAGAACTTCACAATGCATATATAAAAAGAATTGTTGACATATTTGGGGCATTGTTTGGTATAATATTGTTTTCACCTGTGATGTTAATTACTGCAATACTTGTAAAGTTGACAGACGGTGGACCGATAATATATTCGCAGGAAAGAGTGGGTTTGCATAACAAACCTTTCAAAATGTATAAATTCCGCTCCATGGCTGTTCAAAAGCCGTCAGAGGAGAAGTCAAAATGGACTACACCGAACGATCCCAGAGTCACGGCTGTAGGCAGGTTTATCAGAAAGACAAGCATTGATGAGACCCCGCAGTTTTTCAATGTGTTAAAGGGTAATATGTCACTTGTGGGGCCGAGACCTGAGAGACCTTTCTATGTGGAAAAGTTCAGGGAAGAGATACCACATTACATGATAAAACATCAGGTAAGACCGGGACTTACAGGCTGGGCACAGGTCAACGGATTCAGAGGAGATACTTCCATACAAAGAAGAATTGACCATGACTTATATTATATTGAAAACTGGACCTTAGGTTTTGATTTCAAGATAATGTTTTTGACGATATTTAAGGGATTTATAAATAAAAATGCTTATTAGAAGGAGGAATATAATGAGCGAAGATAATCAGAAGCCTAAAAAGAAGAGGAAAAAATCTAAGGTTGCTTTTTTCTTTACAATGCTTATAGCGGAAGTTTTCGTGCTTGGCGTAATATTTGCGTATGCATATGCACTTAAGCAATACTCGAAGATACAAAGACCCGACTACAATGTTGAACAGGTTCTTAATACCGATTTGTCGGAGAAGAAGCTGGCTGAGATGAGAGGATACAGAAACATTGCCGTATTCGGTGTGGATTCCAGGGACAGCAGTGTAGGTAAAGGAAACAGATCGGATGTTATAATCATTTGTTCAATAGAACAGTCAACAGGTGAAATTAAGTTGGTTTCGGTATACAGAGATACTTACCTTGATGTAGGAAAGAACTCTTTCCAGAAAGCGACACATGCATACAGCTACGGCGGACCTGCAAGAGCGGTTAAGATGTTGAACGACAGTTTGGATCTCAATATCACAGATTATATAACATTCAACTGGAAGGCGGTTGCAACAGCTATAAACATACTTGGAGGTGTGGATATAGACATTACAAAGCCTGAGTTTAAATATATCAACTCATATATCACAGAGACAGTAAAGGGAACAGGTATAGGTTCGGTACAGCTTAAGGCGCCGGGTATGCAGCATCTTGACGGTGTTCAGGCTGTAGCTTATGCAAGACTTAGATATATGGATACGGACTATCAAAGAACCGAAAGACAGAGAAAGGTTGTTGAGCTTGCATTTGAGAAGGCGAAGAAGGCAGATCCGAAGACTTTAAATGATTTGCTCGGAAATGTACTTTCAATGGTGGCTACAAACCTTACATGGCAGGACGGTCTGGATGTAATCAATGATATAGGTAAGTACAAGCTGGTAGATACACAGGGCTTCCCTTTTGATAAGGACGATATGACAAAGGGAACAAAGGGATTTATAGTAGTTCCTATAGATCTTGTGAGCAATGTGGTAAAGCTTCACAGCTATCTTTTCGGAGATGAGAACTATGAGGCTTCTGCAAAGGTAAAGGCTTACAGCGAGAGAATATCTGAAGATACAGGTTTTTATAAGGACGGAGACAAAGTCAAACGTGTAAAGACCAATGACGGATATAAGTCGAATAAGAGTCATAATGATGACGAAGATGAGACTAAGAATAATAAAAAGAAGTCCACTACGGAAGAAGAGACCAAAAAGAGCAAGAGTGTGGATGTCTATACGGACAACAACGGAAGATATTATCAGCTTGATAAGGACGGCGAGACGGTTTGGATAGATAAAAATGACGGTGAGGACTACTACACCGACGGTGCAGGAAACAAGTATTATATGCAACCTGAGGAGAAAGAGTCTACACATAAGGAAAAGGGTAACAAGTCAAAGTCAACTATAGAAGCACCTGCAGAGTCTACACAGGCCAATAAAGGTTCAAGTGTGGAGATAGTGGAGCCTCATACAAAGAAGGAGACGGCGGAGACTGAGACTGCAGCTCCGAAAAAGAAGCCTAACGGACCCGGAGAGACTACAACAGCCAAAGAAAGTGAAGAGAAGCCTAAGGGTCCGGGTGAGACAAAGGCTACAAAGGAGTCTACGGTAGAGCCTGTACCTACTACGGCGGACCGTAAGGAAGAGACTGTGCCTCCTGTACCTACAGCTCAGACGGTGGAACCGAAACCGGAATAAAAAACATAAAATAAACTTACTTTGTACACAAAGTGGACACAAAGCATTGGTAGACTTATAACCATCAAAGGAAAGTCACCAATGCTTTTTTATTAGTGAGGTGGCAAAGATAATAAACCGCAGTGAGTATATTTGCTGCAGCATACTATATATTTTATGAAAGGGGAGTACTTTTAGTACGGAAGATATTATGGAATTTGAGAGAGATGAATTTGACAATGAGGTTAATACAAATATGGAGAATAATACAAACAACAGTGAGATAGAAAACAGCGCTTCAAATGATGAGCCTAAGGATATAGACGGCATTATAAGAAAGCACAGTGAAAGTCTTGCAAAGGCCGCGGAAGATATAGCAAGAAATGAAGGCAATGCCGAGACTTCATATGACAGTGTGGAAAACAGTAGTGATGTAAAAAAAGAAGCGGTATCAAGCTTTGCTTCAAATGCAAGTGAGAATTTGGAAAATACACAGAATATAAATATATCGGATATCAAGGGGGCAAACAATGCAACATATAGCGGAAATTTTGGAGAAGATAATAGAGGAACTCAGTCAGAAAATGTACGAACACAAACTTTTGCCTCACAGCCTCAAAAAGGCAAGGGTAAGGGTAAGGAGCGCAAGAAATCAAAAGTAGGAAGGGCGTTCGGACTTGTAGCAAGTGCTGCAGTATTCGGACTTGTAGCCGGCGGAGTAATGGTTGGTGTCAACAATGTGGCAAGCAGCTATGTAGGAACAAATACAAAGACAAAGGCTGACGATATTACAATAGGCAGTCAGGATACAAATAAGAGTGAGAGCACAGCTGCACCTGCAACAAATCTTTCAAGCATGGATGTTTCAACTATAGTGGATAAGGCAATGCCTTCAGTAGTATCAATCTACGGAAAGGAAGAGGTAACACAGAACAGTTTCTTCGGTCCGCAAAGCTATGAAGCACAGTCAAGCGGTTCAGGTATAATAGTAGGAAAAACAGACAGTGAACTCTTGATAGTAACAAACAACCATGTTATTGCAGATACTACAAGCCTTGAAGTGGAATTTTCAGACGGCAAGAAGGCAAGTGCCTCTGTAAAGGGTGGAGACAGTGACAATGATGTGGCTGTAGTGGCTGTAAAGCTCTCAGATATGGGAGAAGACACATTGTCAAGAATCAGTATTGCAAATATCGGAGACAGTGACAATGTTAAGGTAGGACAAGGTGTTGTTGCTATAGGAAATGCACTCGGATACGGTCAGTCCGTAACAGTCGGATATATTTCGGCGCTTAACAGAGAGGTAAAGACTGAAGGCGGTACTTCAAGGAATCTTTTACAGACTGATGCGGCTATAAATCCCGGTAACTCAGGCGGCGCCCTCCTTAATATGCAGGGTCAGGTAATAGGTATCAACTCAGCCAAGTATTCAGATACCGCTGTAGAGGGAATGGGCTATGCAATCCCTATATCTACAGTAAAGGATCTTATAAAGGAACTTTCAAGCAAGGAGACAAGAACTGTAGTTGCACAGGAAAATCAGGGATACCTCGGTATACAGGGTAAGGATATTGACGAGGAGATGGCAAAGGCTTACGATATGCCGCAGGGTATCTATGTATACAAAGTTGTAGAAGGCGGTGCCGCAGCGTCTTCAGATTTGAAGGCAAAGGATATTATTACCAAGTTTGACGGACAGAGTGTAAGAAGTATGGAAGAGCTCAAAAATATGCTTACATACTATGAGAGCGGCAGAAAGGTGGATCTGACAGTTCAAAGACTTGACGACAGCGGTAAATATGTTGAAAAGACTGTAAGCATCACTCTCGGTAAGAGAGAAGTACAGGAACAGTAATATAGATTTTCTAAGCAACAGGTGAAAGCCTGTTGCTTTTTTTGTCGCTTTTACGGTATACTAAATTGCTATATAGGAAATGGAGTATATGATATGAGACTTAGACATATAAAGGGTTGTGAGGACTTTATAACTGATGCGAAAGAATGTATCAGAGAGGATGAAGCCATAGCCTTAAAAGGTAAGATACAGGATATATTTGATATAAGAAGGCCGTTGCAGATAGAAATCGGTATGGGCAAGGGGCAGTTTATCAGAAATATGGCATTGAAAAATCCGGATATAAACTTTATAGGTATTGAGAGATATGAAAGTGTACTGATGAAGGCGATACAAAGAAAGAGAAATCTTGAAAGTGATAAAGCAATAGATAATCTGAGATTTTTATGTGCGGATGCAAGAAAGCTTGCAGATATTTTTGAGACCGGTGAAGTGGATAAGATATTTTTGAACTTTTCAGACCCGTGGCCGAAGGACAGACATGCAAACAGAAGACTTACCTCTCCTGACTTTTTACAAATCTATGACAGGATATTAAAACCTGAAGGCGTGATAGAATTTAAGACCGACAATGTGGGGCTTTTTGAATATTCACTTGAAGTGGTGAAAGAGTCAAAGTGGAAGCTTGATTTTTGCAGTTTTGATTTTCACTCCGAAAAGGAGAGCGAAGGGAATATAATGACCGAGTATGAGGAGAAATTCTCAGGTCAGGGAAATAAGATTTGTAAGATGATTATAAGCAGATAAAAAAAAGAACTCCAATGATGACGGTCATTGGAGTTTATTTTATGCGTTGATACTATCAACAGCCTTTGAAAGTCTTGCAACCTTACGAGAAGCATTGTTCTTGTGATATACACCCTTTGATGCTGCCTTTGTTATCTCAACGATAGCATTCTTAAGGTTGTCTTTTGCAAGCTGCTTGTCATTTGCTGCAACAGCACTCTCAACTTTCTTAATAGCAGTCTTCACTTTTGATCTGATTGCCTTGTTTCTCTCTGTTCTTACTAAAGTAACCTGAATTCTTTTCTTTGCGGATTTGATATTAGCCACATTTACCTCCAATAAATAAATAACTTTTTGTTTTATGAAAGTTAAACTTTCGAAAGTTTATATTGAAGCCTGGACACGGACAGTTCAATCTAAACGCAACCATAATTTTAGGATATTCTAAGTGGAATGTCAAGGTTTAAGCGAAAGATTTATAAGATAAAATTTTTTTAAAAAAAATAGCACTCACCTATTGACATTGCTAATAATATTTGTTATATTATGACTATAACAAATAGGACATAGATAACAGTAAAGTTTATCAGACAGGTTCTATTTGAATAACAATAATGATGATAATAAAGGAGATATAGATATGTTACTACCAAGGAGAAATTATAATTTGTTTGATGAGTTTTTTGATAATGATTTTTGGGGCAAGGGCTTCAGTAAGTTTGAGGCTCCAAGCATGAAGACAGATGTAAAGGATGTAGACGGCAATTATGAGCTCAGCATAGAGCTTCCCGGATTTAATAAGGAAGATATTACAGCAAGTCTTAAGGACGGATACCTTACAGTCAGTGCAAAGCATGAAGAAAACGATGACAAGAAGGATGAAAATGATAAATACATCCGAAGAGAGAGAAGATTCGGTTCATGCGAGAGAAGCTTCTTTGTCGGAGATGCCGTTACAGAAGAAGATATCAAGGCTTCATACAACAACGGTATATTGAAGCTTACATTGCCTAAAGAAAAAGAGAGCTTACCACAGCCTCCAAAGACAATAGCAATTGAATAAAATTAAAATTATTTTGACTGCCACGAAAGTGGCAGTTTTTTATTTTAAAGTGCTAAATTCCATCTTGTATATTATTATACTTAGTGATATCATAAGTTTTTTAAAGAGATATGTTTTCATATTCAGAATGGAGGTTTTTATGGCATTGATTTTACCAAAGGGCTATGACCCGGTGTTAAGTGTGAGAGAGACGCAGGAAGCGATAAAGTATATCAGAGACACTTTCCAAAAAGAATTCGGAAAAGAAATGAATTTGGAGAGAGTTTCGGCACCGCTATTTGTATCAAAGTCAAGCGGTCTCAATGATAACTTAAACGGTGTTGAGCGCCCTGTATCATTTGATATTTTAGGTATACCGAATGAGGAGTACGAAGTGGTTCAGTCACTTGCAAAGTGGAAAAGAATGGCACTTGGCGAGTACAATTTTGCTCCGGGTGAAGGACTTTACACAAATATGAATGCCATAAGAAGAGATGAGGAGCTTGACAATCTTCATTCATGCTATGTGGACCAGTGGGACTGGGAGAAGGTAATAAGAAAAGAAGACAGAAATATAAAGACTTTGGAAGATACCGTAAAGACTATCTTTAAAGTAATCAAACATATGGAGCATGAGGTGTGGTATAAGTATCCGCAAGCTGTAAAGCACCTGCCGGACGATATTTTCTTTATTACTTCTGAAGAGCTTAGACAGATGTATCCTGATAAGACTGCCAAGGAAAGAGAGAATCTTATAACAAAGGAACACGGCTGTGTATTTGTAGAGAAAATAGGCGGAGCGCTTGGAGACGGCAAGCCTCATGACGGAAGAGCACCGGACTATGACGATTGGGAATTGAACGGAGATATTCTTTTTTGGTTTGAAAACCTTGACTGCGCACTTGAAATCTCAAGTATGGGTATCAGAGTGGATGAGGCTGCTATGGAGTCACAGCTTAAAGCGGCAAATGCCGAGGACAGAAAGAATCTTCCTTTCCACAAGTCATTACTTGCAGGCGAGTTGCCTTATACAATAGGTGGCGGTATCGGGCAGAGCAGACTTTGTATGCTTCTACTTAACAAAGCTCATGTAGGTGAAGTACAGTCAAGCGTATGGCCTGTAGATATGATAGAGGCTTGCAAAAAGAATAAAATGATATTACTATAGTATGTAGACATCTTAATAAGGGCTTACAAAGTTTTTCATCAGATTGTTTTATAAGGGGAAGTTTATGGCTAAAAAGGCGGTTAAAAAGAAAAAAACCAAAGGAATATTTGAGAACAGACTTTCTATAGTATTCATTACTATGGTAGTAGTGTCTATGGCGATAGTCCTTGGAGTAAAGGTAAGAAGTATAAAAAAAGAGCTGGCAAACAGAGAGGCTTACAATCAAAAAATAGTCAAGGAACTGGAAAGCGAAAGCGAAAGAGCCAAAGAACTTGATGAAAAAAAGAAGTATGTTCAGACAGACAGCTATATAATAGAGATGGCAAGGGAGAAGTTGGGCTTGGTTTTTCCGAATGAAATTGCCATAAAGCCTGAGAATTGATATGTTGAATATAGATAATTTGAGTCGTTTTATAAAAAACAACAGATTGATTGAAAAAGAAGACAGAGTGGTACTTGGTGTAAGCGGCGGGGCGGATTCCGTTTGCCTGCTGCATACACTTTGTAAGTTGCAAAAAGCCTTAGAAATAAGGCTTTTTGTTGTACATATAAACCACGGCATCAGAGGAAAAGAAGCAAGCCGTGATGAAAACTATGTAAAAGAGCTTTGTAAGAAACTTGATGTGGAATTTTTTTCATTTCATTACAATATCCCGAAGATGGCATCCATGTTAAAAATCAGTGAGGAAGAGGCGGGAAGAAAGGCAAGATATGAAGCCTTTGAAAATATTGCAACTGATATAAGTAAAACTGAAGGGATTGATATTTCAAAGTTAAAGATTGCGGTCGCACACAATAAAAATGACAATGCGGAGACTATGCTGCACAATCTCTCAAGAGGAAGCGGAATATCGGGGCTTAAGGGTATATCGGTAAAGAACGGCAGAATAATAAGACCGCTGCTTATCTTTACAAGAGCCGAGATAGAGGAATATCTGCATGAAAATAAAATAGAGTATATGACCGACAGTACAAATCTTGAAAATGAATACACAAGAAATGTACTGAGAAATGAAGTCTTTCCGATACTTACAAAGTATGTAAACAGTAATGTAATCAATAATTTTTATAAAACTTCAACAGTTGCGGCTGAGGCCGATGAATATTTTGAAGATTCGGCAAAAAAATTTTGTGAAAAGAATTTAAAAGCTGAGGGGAATAAAGGCTATACACTGAAGCGAAATGAGCTGATAGAGCATCCGCATATTTTGGGTACATATATAATAAGGTATGCACTGAAAGAGTTGCTTAAAGAAAAAAAACTTGGTATCAAGGATATCGGAATGGTGCATATAGAGGATGTGTGGCAATTGGCTCACGGAGAGAACGGCAAAAAGCTGGATTTAAAATACGATATAAAAGTATATAATGATTATAAGTATTTAAGATTTGTACAGGGTGATGATGAAAAAGAAGAAATAAGTAGCGGGTTTCCTGAAATAAGATACGGCGTTTTTAGCGACTTCAGTATGAAAGATATCCCCGGTGACGGCAATATAAAATGGCTTGATTTTGACAAAGTACTTAGAGATATAGTAAAATATACAGGGGAATCTTTGTGTATCAACAGTGTTGTAAGCAAAGACAACAATTTGAAATTTATAGAGAAAAATATCGCTGTCAGAGGGTATATGAGCGGTGATTTCATTCAGATAAAAAGCGGTAAAAAGGCTGTAAAAAAGCTTTTTACAGATGAAAAGATACCTGTAAGTATAAGGAAAGAACATATAGTACTTGCAATCGGATCGTGTGTGGTTTGGATATTCAAAGAGAATAAATCACCTGATGATACGGTAGGGCTTGACAGGATAAGTGAGCTTTACAAAGTGGATTTGTACACAAACAAGGTTTTAAAAATAGAAGTATTAGGAGATAAATATGAAAGAGAAAGTTGATGTATTGATATCCGAGAAGGAAATAGATAACAGGATATTGGAGATTGCAGACAGAATAAATAAGGACTATGAGGGTGAAGAGCTTACACTTATATGTGTTTTAAAGGGAGGAGTCATGTTTATGTGTGACCTCGCAAAGAAACTTAATCTGAATGTAAGACTTGATTTTATGAGTGTGTCAAGCTACGGCTCGGAGACAAAGAGCTCGGGAGTGGTAAAGATAATAAAGGATTTGGATGACAGTATAGACGGCAAGAATGTATTGGTGGTTGAGGACATCATCGACTCCGGAAACACACTGTCATACCTTATGGATATATTAAAAAAGAGAGGACCGAAGTCTATCAAACTGTGTACACTTCTTGATAAGCCTTCAAGAAGAGAGAAAAAGGATGTATTTGTAGATTATGTATGCTTTGAGATAGAAGATAAGTTTGTTGTGGGATACGGACTTGACTATGATCAAAGATATAGGAATTTACCGTATATCGGGGTCATGGAACTCTCAGATTAGATAGGAGAAAGATGAAAAGAGCAGATAATCCGGTAAGAGTATTTTTCTTACTGTTAGTTTTAGGACTTATAGTTTGGCTTATTTTTAACATGGGCAATCAACTAAGCAGCATAAAGCTGGATTCAAAACAATTTGAAAAAGTGGTTGAAGAGAACAATATTTCACTGATAGAGATAAGACAGAATTCACAGACACCTACAGGTGAGGCGATAATACACTTTAACACTCAACAGGAATTCGGGAAATCCGAGGTACATTATTTTGTATCGGATGTAAACGAATTCACAAAGGAACTTAAAGGAAAGAACATAACCTATATATTGGATGATGTTCCGAGAGACAGTGTATTTACAAACACCATATTGCCGATAGGACTGACCGCCATAATGATCATATTGTTTATGATGTATATGAACGGCAGAATGGCGGCAGGCGGAAACGCCGGCAATAACAAGATGATGAACTTCGGCAAGAGCAGAGCAAAGATTGTAAAGTCTACCAATGTGAATTTTACAAAGGTGGCGGGACTTGAAGAAGAAAAGGAAGAACTGGCTGAGGTTGTGGACTTTTTACAAGATCCCGGTAAGTATACAAAACTCGGTGCAAGAATCCCTAAAGGTATAATTCTTGTAGGACCTCCCGGAACAGGAAAGACACTTCTTGCAAAGGCTGTGGCAGGAGAGGCGGGAGTACCTTTCTTTACAATATCAGGTTCGGACTTTGTAGAGATGTTTGTAGGTGTGGGTGCAAGCAGAGTAAGAGACCTCTTTGAAGATGCCAAAAAGAACGCACCATGTATCATCTTTATAGATGAGATTGATGCGGTCGGAAGAAGAAGAGGTTCAGGACTTGGCGGAAGCCATGACGAGAGAGAGCAGACACTCAATCAGCTGCTTGTAGAGATGGACGGATTTGCAGGCAATCAGGGTATTATAGTGATGGCGGCTACCAACAGAGTGGATATACTTGATCCGGCACTTCTAAGACCGGGAAGATTTGACAGAAAAGTTGCGGTAGGCAGACCCGATGTGGCGGCAAGAGAGGCAATCTTAAAGATACACGCGGCATCAAAACCTTTGGGAGATGATGTGGATTTACATTCGGTTGCAAGACAGACTTCAGGATTTACAGGTGCAGACCTTGAAAATCTTATGAATGAGGCGGCAATACTATCTGCAAGAGAGGGAAAGAGATTTATATCTGCCGATGATATAAACAAGGCATTTATAAAAGTAGGAATAGGTACGGAGAAAAAGTCAAGGATAGTAAGTGAGAAGGAAAAGTCAATCACCGCATATCATGAGGCCGGACACGCAATACTCTTTAGAGAGCTTGACGGAGTGGGACCTGTACATACCATATCCATTATACCTACAGGCGTAAGTGCGGCAGGCTATACCATGCCTCTGCCCGGTGAAGATCAGATGTTTAATACCAAGTCAAAGATGCTTAATGATATCATGGTCAGCCTTGGCGGAAGAATAGCGGAAGAAATCATCTTCGGAGATATTACAACAGGTGCAAGCTCGGATATCAAGCAGGCGACAAGCGTAGCAAGAGCAATGGTAATGGAATTCGGTATGAATGAGAGAGCCGGACTTGTAAACTACGGAAATGAAGGAGATGAGATTTTCATAGGAAGGGACTTCGGGCAGACAAAGTCATACAGTGAAGAGACTGCAAATATGATTGACGAGGAAGTCAGAAAGATTATAAACGATTGTCATACAAAGGCAAAAGAGATAATAATGAAGAGAAAATATGTGCTTGACGCATGTGCAGCCCTTCTTATAGAAAAAGAGAAAATTGGTTTTGAAGAATTTGAGGCATTGTTTTAGATGAATATTGAAGGTATTTTTAGTGATGAGACAGACGAATATGTATCAATACAAAGCCTTAAGAATAGACAGAATATAAGAATACAGATTAGAATTTTTAAGGATGATAAACCGGATATTATATTGGTAAATCACCAAGATAACAGTGAAGTAGTGATGTCAAAGCTTCGATCAAGCGAGTATTTTGATTTTTACTACGCAGATTTAGAGGATAGGGATTATTTAAAGTATTATTTTAAGATAATTGACGGCGAAAAGACTTTGTTCTTTACAAGGTTCGGAGTTACGGATTATCTGAAGGAAGACGCATTATTTGAATACAACAAGGGTTTTACTTTGCCTGATTGGGCAAAGGGAGCTTTGATGTATCAGATTTTTATTGACAGATTCAATCGTGGAGATGAGACAAATGATGTTGTAGATGACGAGTATATCTACATAGGTTTGCCTGTGAAGCATAAGGAGAACTGGAACGAGTATCCTTCAAACTTTGATGTAGGATACTTCTATGGTGGAGACTTGTCGGGAGTTTTACAAAAACTGGACTACTTAAGGGACTTTGGGGTTGAGGTAATTTACTTTAACCCTCTCTTTGTATCACCGTCAAACCACAAATATGATACTCAGGATTATGACTATATAGATCCTCATATCGGTGTGATAGTGGAAGATGCAGACGGAGTGCTCGGTGAGGACGATACTGACAATAAAAATGCCACAAAGTATGTAAAGCGAGTTACCTGCAAGAAAAATCTTGAGGCAAGTAATGAGCTGTTTATAAGACTTGTAGAGGAAGCACATAAGAGAAATATTAAGGTTATAATTGACGGAGTTTTCAACCACTGCGGATCATTTAACAAGTGGATGGACAAAGAAGGCATATATAAAAGAGCCGAAGATAAATATCCGATAGGTGCGTACTGGTCAAAGGAAAGTGAGTTCAGGCCGTATTTTAACTTTATCGGTAATGAATATGACGGATGGTGGGGGCATGATACTCTGCCGAAGCTTTACTATGAGAACAGCAAAAAACTTATAGATGAGGTACTTGGTATAGCGAAAAAGTGGGTGTCACCGCCTTTTAATGTAGACGGTTGGAGACTTGATGTTGCGGCGGATTTGGGCTACAGCCATGAGTTCAACCACAGATTTTGGGCTATGTTCAGAAGTGCGGTAAAGTCTGCCAACAAAAATGCCGTTATTTTGGCTGAGCATTACGGAGACCCGAGTTTTTGGCTGGACGGCAAATGTTGGGACGGTGTAATGAACTATGACGGATTTATGGAGCCTGTAAGCTGGTTTTTGACAGGAATTGAGAAGCACTCCGACAGAGCGGATATGAGTTTGAAAGGAAACTCGGATGCATTCTTTCTTATGCTTAACAATGCACTTGGAAAGATGCCTTATGACTGTGCACTGGTATCAATGATTCAGCTTTCAAACCATGACCACTCAAGATTCCTTACCAGAACCAACGGCATTGTGGGAAGAATAAATACTCATAAGTCTGAGGATGCAAGTAGCGGCGTGAAGCTTGAGGTTATGAGACAGGCTATAATGATGCAGGTGACATTACCCGGAGCACCTACTGTATACTACGGCGATGAAGTGGGAGTATGCGGATTTACAGATCCCGACAGCAGAAGAACATATCCTTGGGGACATGAAAACCTTGAACTTTTAGAGTATCACAGGTATATGAACAGATGGCATAAGGTCAGAAAAGAATTAAAGAGCGGTTCACTGATAAAGCTTATTTCAAATGCGGGAGCGGTATGTTATGCCAGAGTTTTAAAGGACAATGTTTCGGTCATTGTTATCAATACAGGAGAATATGCAAAGAAAATAGATATACCTCTTTACCTTACGGGAATGAGAGACAATGCGATAATAAGCAGAGTGATCTATACCAACGGAACAGGCTACAATGTGGGCAGAGTGACATATGAAAATGACAACGGATATTTGAACATGGAGATAGAGCCACATTCAGGGTATTTACTGGTCAGCGAAAACTTATAAAGGTTACATGGAGATTATATGCCAAAGGATAATGAAAAATATATCGGGATGATGTTTAGCAATACGGACTTGAAGGTGCTTATAGTCCCGCTTATTATAGAACAGTTCTTAGCTATAACGGTAGGTATGTCGGATACTGTCATGGTAAGTTTTGCAGGCGAGGCTGCGGTATCCGGTGTATCTCTTGTGGACATGGTCAACAATGTAATAATATCACTGCTTGCGGCACTGGCAACAGGCGGTGCGGTGGTGATTAGTCAGTTTATAGGTGCAAGAAGGCATGAGGATGCCTGTATGGCGGCTGCACAGCTTGAGCTTATGGCTTTTGTTGTAGCCGTCTTTATATCAATATTTTCAATAGCATTTGCACATCCGCTGATATCAGTACTTTTCGGAAATATAGACAGTGAAGTGTTTGAGGCGAGTAATCAATACTTAATGATCACTGCAATAAGCTTTCCAATGCTTGCGATATACAACTCGGGGGCGGCAATATACAGAAGTATCGGAGATTCAAAGACTTCTATGAAGGTAAGTATACTCATGAATATAATAAATGTTGTGGGTAATTATATAGGAGTATTTATACTTCATCTGGGTGTTGCAGGTGTGGCAATACCGAGTGTTATCTCAAGAAGTGTGGCGGCGGTTGTGATAACAATACTTGCATCTAAAAATAAGGATGCAACGGTTTTCTTGAAAATCAAGGAAGTCTTCGGTATAAAGTCGGACTTTATGAGAAGGATTCTCTATATCGGAATACCTTCAGGTATTGAAAATTCATTATTTCAGGTCGGAAGAGTGGCGGTTGTCTCCATTATCTCAAACTTCGGCAGAACTCAGATAGCCGCCAATGCTATTGCCAACAATCTGGACGGTCTGGGTGTAAATATGGGAAATGCAATAGGTATTGCCATGATTACCGTAATAGGCCGCTGTGTTGGAGCAGGTAAGTATAAGGAAGCCAAGTATTATGTAAAGAAACTTATGTTTATCGGATATTTGGTTATTATAATACCTGCTTTAATTATTTTCTTATTCCAAAATTCCTTTATTTCAATATACAATGTGCCTGATGCTACAAAAGAACTTACCGCCGTTTTGGTTTGGATACATATGGGCGTTGCCATATTCTTGTGGCCGTTAAGCTTTATACTTCCGAACGCATTAAGAGCGGGAAATGATGTCAAGTTTACAATGGGTATCATTCTGTTTTCAATGGCGGTATTCAGATTCGGCACATCGTTTTTCATAGCAAAGGTATTTCATATAGGAGCTGTCGGAGTATGGTGCGCAATGATAATAGATTGGATTTTCAGATCCTCCAATTTTGTATACAGATTCGTATCCGGAAAGTGGTGGCATAAGGATTTAAAAAAGGAGTAATATGATAGTAGATTTACATTGTGATACGATAAGCGAGATATATAAGAAAAAAGGGCTGACTTTAAGGGAAAACAATCTGATGATTGACATAAAAAAGCTTAAAAAATCGGATGTAATCTTACAGTGCTTTGCAATGTTTACGCATCTTAAGGATGTGAGCGAACCGTATAAGTATGTTAATGCTTTGATAGACCTGTATGAAGAAGAGATAGAGAAAAATAAAAGAGACATTGATTTTGCAAAAAAATACGATGATATTTTAAAAAATTCAGACAATAATAAGATATCGGCTTTTTTGACCATAGAAGAGGGAGAGGCTATAGAGGGAAGCATTGAAAAGCTTGAGCATTTCTATAAAAGAGGCGTGAGAATGATGACTCTGACATGGAATTTCGAGAACTCTATCGGCTTTGGAAATAAAAGAATCATAAAAAACGGTGAATTTGCAGGATATGTTCCTGATATAGAGAACGGACTGAAGCCTTTCGGTTTTGAAGTTGTAGAAAAAATGGAAGAACTGGGAATGATTGTAGATGTTTCACATATGTCTGATGCCGGAATTTATGATATAATTGATGTGGCAAAGAGGCCTTTTGTTGCAAGTCATTCAAATGCCAGAGCTGTTTGTAATCATGCAAGGAATCTTACAGATGATATGATAAAAAAGATGGCGGATAAGGGTTGTATATCGGGACTTAATTTTTATCCTGATTTTTTATCTGCAGATTTTTCAAACAGAGAGAGAAAAGCCTATATAAAGGATGCCGTAGAGATGTTAAAGTATATGGTAAAGGTGGGAGGAAGTGAGTTTGTTGCGCTCGGTTCCGACTATGACGGCTTTGATGACACTCTTGAGTGGAAGGATGCTTCAGGGACTAAGGATTTGATTGATGCGATGGAAAGAGAAGGATTCGGTCACAGCCTTATTGAAAACATAACATATAAAAACGCACTGAGAGTAATAAAGGAAGTGGTAAAATGATTAGATTTGTAATACTTATTTTAATACTTGCAGCTGTATGTGCCGTTTATACACTACATGCAAAGATGGAGGAAACCGAGGCGAAAAAGGGCGAAAAAATCATAGATGATATGATAAAGAACAATATAATAGATGAAATAGCAAAGGGTAAGGATAGAGGCTAATGAGTACAGCAGTGGTATTAGATAGTAATTGCGGTTTAACCGGTGAAGAGGCAAAAAAATACGGTATGTATATTCTGCCTATGCCGTTTATGATTGACGGCAAGGAGTATTTGGACGGGATAGATATTACACGTGAAGAGTTTTTAAAGAGGCAGGAAGAAGGAGTGGATATAGTCACTTCACAGCCTTCACCTGAAAATGTTATGAATCTTTGGGATGAGCTTTTAAAGACTTATGACTCTGTAATACATATACCTATGACATCAGGGCTTTCAGGTTCATGTGATACCGCTACCATGCTTGCAAGTGAGGATGAGTACGTAGGCAGGGTATTTGTGGTGGATGATAAGAGGATATCTGTTACGCAGATAAGTGCAGGACTTGATGCACTGACATTGATTGATGCCGGTTTTACACCTGATAAGATTAAAGAAAAGCTTGAAGCCGATGCTTCAAAGTCCGGTATTTATGTAATGGTCAGTGACATAAAATATTTGAAAAAGGGAGGCAGAATAACGCCTATGGCTGCCGCACTTGCCTCACTTTTGAAGATAAAGCCGGTGCTTCAGCTTCATGAAGGGAAGATAGACGCCTATGCCAAGGCAAGAACATTCAAGCAGGCAAAGCAGATAATGGTGGAAGCTATAAAAAAAGACTTAAGTGAAAGACTGAACGATCCTATGTGTAAGGATTCCAGACTGATGATAGCACAGTACGGTTATCTTGATTTTGCAAAAGAGTTTGCCACAGAGCTTGAGGCTGAGTTCGGTAAGGTTGAGACAGTCAATCTGTCACTGTCGGTTGCCACACATATAGGTCCGGGAACCGTGGCTTTGGCTGTTGCAAGAAAGATAAGCACAGACTGATATGGATGAGGAAAAGAAGAAATTTAAGTTTAAAATGCCGGCTGTAAGCTTTCGTTTACTGCTTACAACAGTATTTATAGTGTTCGGAATAGCACCTGTGTTTATATATGGAAGAATGGTAAGTCGTACCAATCTTTCATCAAGGATTGATGCCAGAAAGATAGAGCTTCAGACCAAGGGACTTATGCTCAGCAATAAGCTTACAAGAGGCAATTTCTTGAAAGACCCTAAAGAAAGGGAGAGTCTTAACTCAGAGATAGATGCGGTAGCGGAAATCTATAACGGTAGAATAGTTGTCATAGACAAGTCATATAATACTATTGTAGATACTTTCAATCTGGCGGTAGGAAAGATAAATATCGCACCTGAGATAATAGATACTTTCAACGGTACAAATACAAATATTTACAACAAGAAAAAGTCATATATTTTGCAGACAATGCCTATATATGAGACAATCGACAATAAAAATATAGACGGCGTTTTATTATTTATTGCATCTACAGACAACCTGATTGCGGTGGCGGAAGGGGTAGGTAATACTGAGAGGTTCCTTTATATTACATTATCCGCGATAGTGGTTGTACTCTCTATAATAGCGGCAGGAAGAATGCTTAGACCGCTTATAAAACTGAGAGACGACATAGCAAGTATAGGGTACGGAAAGCTTGACCAAAAGCTTGAGCATAATGAGTATAAGCTTACAAAGTCCATATCTGAAAATATCAATACGACACTTTCAAAGTTACAGGCGGCGGACAAGTTAAGAGACGAGTTCGTGGCAAATGTGTCACATGAGCTGAAGACTCCTATAACTTCAATAAGAGTTTTGGCGGACTCACTGATAGGTATGGAGAATGTACCGAATGAGATGTATGCTGAGTTTATGCATGATATTTCAGATGAGATAGACAGAGAGGCAAAGATAATTGACGACCTTTTGTCACTTGTGAAGCTTGACAAGGCGGCAAACACATTGGTAACCGAGCAGGTGGATATCAATCAGCTTATAAAGCAAATACTGAAGAGACTAAGGCCTATAGCTGATAAAAGAGATATTGAGCTTACATTTGAGACTATCAGAGAGGTGAATGCGGATGTGGACGAGACCAAGCTTTCACTGGCTATCAACAATTTGATAGAAAACGCTATAAAATATAATAAGGACGGCGGTTTTGTAAAGGTAAGTATCGATGCCGACCATAAGTTTTTCTATATTCAGGTAAAGGATTCCGGAGACGGCATTGCACCTGAGTATCAGGACCTTATATTTGAAAGATTTTATCGTATTGATAAGGCAAGATCGAGACAGACCGGCGGTACGGGGCTTGGACTTGCAATTACCAGAAATGTAGTGCATTTGCATGACGGTATTATAAAGGTGTCAAGTAAAGAGGGCGAGGGAACCACCTTCACAGTAAGAATTCCTCTGAATCATGTAAAAAGGAGGGATAAAAAATGAAAAATAAAATCTTACTTTTTTTGATGATCATATTTTCATTTTCTCTTGCCGCTTGTAAGAAAAAAGATGACAAACCTCTTTCGGAAACAGAGTACTATGTGTACTATATAAATACCGCAATGGACAAGCTTGTAGAAAACAGATATACGGTTTCTCTTCCAAGTGATGATGTGGACGGCTTGGTGGATGAGCTTATGACACAGTTTTTGAAGGTACCTGATGATTTGGAGGCTGTAAGCGCACTTCCTGACAAGGTCACATATCAGGGATTTAACAGAGACGGTAATATACTGTATCTGAACTTTGATACCAATTATCAAAGTATGGATGTCAGCAGAGAGGTGCTTGCAAGAGCGGCGCTGGCAAAGACTCTGACGCAGATAGACGGAATAGATTATATAAGTATTCGTTCAGGAGACCAGCCGCTTATCAATGCGCTTGGAGAGAATGTAGGACTTATAAGTTCAAACAATTTTATAAACAGTATTTCAAATGTAAACAGCTTTGAAAAGGCCACTCTTACACTGTATTTTGCAGATGAAGAGGGTACTAAGCTTGTGCCTGAGACCAGAGAGATGTTCTACGATATTAATACTTCAAAAGAGAGGCTTATAATAGACGAACTTATGAAGGGACCGGCCAATACGAAACTTAAGGCCACTATCCCGAATGACACGAAGGTTATAAGTGTAACTGTGAACGAAGGCATTTGCTATGTAAATTTCGATGAAGGTTTTTTAAATGCATTACCGGATGTTTTGGACAGTATTACAATATATTCAATAGTGGATTCACTTTCCGAGCTGCCGAATATATCTCGTGTGCAGATACTGGTAAACGGAAAATCAGATAAAAATTATAATTCGATTTCTTTAGGAACTTCTGTAGAGAGAAATCTTGACTATGTAAAAGAGGAAAAATAATGAAAAGACCATGTGTACTTATAGTAACGGCCTGCCTGCTTGGAGAGCTTTCGGGATGTTATATAAGTATACTGAAACTTGGGATGATTTGTGTCATCCCGGTTTCGGTCTGTCTTATCTTAATATTAAAAAAAATAATTCAAATCAAAAAAATATATATTCTTATTTTCTTTACCTTCTTTACTATATTCACACTTAGAATCAAGTATGAAAACCGGTTTGAAAGAGAATTTATATCACAGAATGTGGACAATAAAAAAGAAAATAAATCTGTTTGCAAAAATATAAAGAGTATCGTCTTCAAGGATGATATGGTGATTTTTAAATCAAGGGGTATGATATATTATCTGGATGCGGATAAGTTTTACGGTGATATAAGTATAGGTAACAGTGTCAGTTTTTACGGAAAGGCTGAAGAGATAAAAAGCAATCCAAACCCCGGCGAATTCGATGTAAAAAACTACTACAGAACAAAAGGTATATACTGTAAAATGACTGTAAAAAAATATGCAGTTACAGATAAAAGCTGTGACCTTATAGGTTGTTTTTTCTTTAATCTGCGGCAGTATCTGACAAAAAGGATAGAGAGTATCTTTGATGAAAAAACTTCGGGACTTATAAAAGCGATTTTACTTGGCGTAAGAGCGGACCTTGATAAAGATGTATACAAAATGTATCAACAAAACGGTATTGCACATCTGTTGGCAATATCAGGTCTGCATGTCTCATTGCTTGGAATCGGTCTTTATAAGCTTTTAAGGAAAATATTGCAAAGAAGCTTTTTATTCTCGGCAGGTTTTGCAAGTATATTTCTACTTTTTTACGGGATTTTGGTAGGTGATGGTGTAAGCATTGCAAGAGCGGGAGTTATGCTTGTACTTTATTTTATTGCGGAGGTACTTGGAAGAAGCTACTGTCTGATATCGGCACTTTGTATAAGTGCGGTAAGCATATGTCTTATAGCGCCGTTTGAGGTTTTTGGAGTAAGCTTTCAACTCTCATTCGGGGCAGTGTTAAGCCTTGGCGGTGTGCTTTCATTTGTGCTGAAAAAACTAAAAAAAGAAAAGAAAAACTTCAGTGAAAAGGTATTTGAAGTAATGCTTGTAAGTATCGGAGTTCAGATTCTGACATTGCCGCTTATTCTGTACTATTTTTATACTTTTCCCGTATATGCTTTTTTATTAAATATCGTGGTGATACCGCTTATGAGCTTTGTGCTGTATTCATCTATATTATCACTTGTACTGAATATAATGAATATTTTTTTATATAAGTATGTCGGACTTATTGCGGCAGGCATCCTAAACTTCTATGAGTTTATCTGTACAGCTGCAAGTCATCTTCCTATGCATAGGATTGTTTTCGGAAGACCGAATATTATACAGATTTTTATTTATTACACCGTTTTGACCGTATTGGCGACTTTGGCAATTTTTAATAAGAAAAGAATTTTTTTACTGCTTTGTATTCCGTCTGTTTTTATTTTATTTCCGTTTTTTAAGAGTGATGAAGTGGTTTATTTGGATGTGGGACAGGGCGACGGCATCTATATGCATATCGATGATAAGGATATTTTGATAGATTGCGGCAGTACCTCAAAGCTTTCTCTGGGCGAGTACACTATGGAGCCGTTTTTATTGTATAAAGCTGTGGACGATATAGAGATGTCCTTTGTCACACATTCAGATATTGACCATATAAGCGGTGTATTGTATCTGCTTGAGAGTGATATAAGGATTGAAAATTTGTACCTGCCTTATCAGGCAATGAATGATGCTTCATATGATGAATTAAAGCAAAAGGCTGCAAATCGTGGGACTAATATTATGTATTTAAGCAGAGGTGACCACTTAAACCTCGGGCATTTAAATATTGAATGTCTGTGGCCTGATAAAGAGCCTAAGGAAAATGTCAATGAGCAAAGTCAGACATTTATTGTAGAGGCTTTTAATAAAAGATTGCTGTTTACAGGAGATATCGGAAAGTCAAGTGAAGAGAGTATTTTAAAATACGGTGATATAGGTAAAATTGACATACTGAAGGTGGCACACCACGGCTCAAAAAACTCTTCTCTAAAGGCTTTTATTGAGAATGTAAGCCCTACCTACGCGGTCATATCTTACGGCAAGAACAACCACTACGGCCACCCAAGCAGTGAAACTCTGGATACATTGAAAGAAAACGGCTGCACCATTTATGAAACGGCAAAGATGGGAGCAATAGAGGTGAAGCTTAGGTAAAAAACTTAAAAGTAGAAAAAATATTTTTAAAATAGTAAAATATACTCAGTTTGTTGATAAACATAAAATATTTTAGAGATAATTATGAATGGAGATATTATGCAGGAGATTTTTGATTTGATTGACAAAGACGAGTTGGTAAAGATGCTTTCAAATGCGGTGGATATAAAAAGTACCAATCCTACAGGGAATGAAAAGCCTATGTGTGAATATGTCGAAGGACTTTTGAAAGAAAACGGTATAGACTATTCCATAGTACCTGTGGAGAAGGACAGGTATGATATTTTGGCTAAGATAAAGGGAGCAACCAAAGAAGATGCCATAGTGTTCACAGGGCATATGGATGTGGTACCGGTATCTGATGACGAGATGAAAAGATGGAATACACCGCCTTTTACTTCCACTATAAAGGACGGAAAACTCTACGGCAGAGGAAGTGCGGATATGAAGAGCGGACTTTTAAGTGCGCTGTATGCTATGATACTTTTAAAGAGAAACAATATTACTCCGAAAAGAGATATAATACTTGCGGCAACTATTGATGAAGAAAATTATATGAAGGGCTCAAGAGCATTATATAAAAATCCGGTATTTGATACTGCAAAGTATCTGGTGGTTTGTGAGCCTACAAATATGCATATATGTAATGAACAAAAGGGCAGGACATGGGCGGATATCTGCGTACACGGTATGACTGCACACGGTTCTCAAAAAGGTGTGGGAGAGAATGCGATATATCTTGCAATAAAACTTATAGAAAAGATAAAGCATACACAATTTGCAGAATATCCAGATACATTTTGGCGTACACTTGCTATAAAGGCCGGAGTGGAGCCACAGGTAGTGCCTGACAGATGTGTATTTACAGTGGATGCAAGACTACAGGTAGGACATGAGCCAAGCAAGATATGGGAAAAGCTTGAAGAGCTGATAAAAGAGATAAAGGATGAAAATCCGCATTTTGACGCAACCTATGAGATTGCCGATATGAGAGATTCATGGCATACGGACAAAGAAAACGAGTTGATAAAGGCGATAAGTTCAGGCCTTGAAAACCTGAGAACAGAGCCTTGCTTTGAAACCTTCTCAGGTTCGACGGATGCAAGTAAACTTATAAAAAACGGACTCATCCCTGTAATAATAGGCCCCGGAGACTTGGCTGTGGTACACAGAGAGAATGAATACGTAGAGCTGAAGCAGTTGTTTGAGTCCTGTAGGTTGTATATGGATATAATGACCGGATTGTAAGATGCTGTAAAGAAAGGAAGATGTAGCATAATTTAGATGACAATAAAGAATAATGATTATATAGAAAATCTAATAAGAGAGTTGATTTCTTTGCCAAGTGAGACTGAATGGGTGGAGTTCAAACATAATAATTCTGACCCTCATATGATAGGTGAATATATTTCTGCACTTAGCAATTCCGCCACTTTGCTTGGCAGACCTAAATCATATATTATTTGGGGAATAGACGACAGCAACCATAAAATAGTAGGTACTTCGTTTAACTATAGAACATGCAAGAAAGGGGCTGAAGAACTTGAAGCGTGGTTGTCACGTATGTTGGTTCCAAGGATGAATTTCAGGTTCCATGAAGCAGAAATAGACGGGATGATGTTAATTTTGCTTGAAATACCCGCAGCAGAATATCAACCCGTCAAGTTTTATGGAGAAGAATATATAAGGGTTGGTAGTAATAAGAAAAATCTAAAAGAGTATCCTGATAAAGAGAGAGAGCTATGGAGAGCTTTTGACAGCACCCCATATGAACTTAGAACTTTAAGGGATAAATTAACAGCTCAGAATGTTTTGGAGATGCTTGATTCAAAAGGATACTATAGAAAGATGGGGCTTGCGTTACCATCCGGCATGGAAAAGATATTAGGTGATTTTATCAATGAGAAATTTATTAGGAAAGATGATGCAGGAAGATATGAAATTACCAATATGGGTGCTTTACTTATATCTAAAGATTTGAGCATGTTTGAAGAATTATCTCATAAGGTTGTAAGGGTTATATGGTATAAGGGTACTAACAGGCTAAATACAGTAAGAGAAAAAGTATTTAACTGTGGTTATACTATAGCATATAATGAAATAGTAGACTATATAATGACTATTATTCCACAGGAGGAAGTAATAGAGGATTATATAAGAAAGTCAAAGCTGGGATATCCTGAAATAGCTATCCGTGAGTTACTTGCAAATGTCATTATTCATCAGGCAATTGACCAGAGGGGTACAAGTCCAATGGTAGAACTGTTTAAAGATAGGATAGAGTTTTCAAATGCAGGTTCACCACTTGTATCTATAGACCGTATTGTGGATACGGTACCTATTTCAAGGAATGAAAATATTGCAGGTTTTATGCATAAGTGTGGTATTTGTGAAGAAAGAGGAAGTGGCTATGATAAGGTAATATATGCTACAAGTAAAAATTCTATGTTAGCCCCTAAGATTGAAAATCAGAGTGATAAATTCACTAAAGTGACATTGTACTCAAAGCTACCTTTTGATTTGATAAGTAAAGAAGACAAGGTAAGAACATGTTATATGCAATCCTGCTTTTTATATGTAAATGGAGAGGCAATTACTAATAATGCCGTTAGGGAAGTATTTGGTATAAATGATAAGGATAAGTATAAAGCTTCAAGGATTATTAAAGATACACTGGAGGCTAGGTTGATTAAGCCGGTTGATGAAAATACTGCTTTGGGCTTGATTTAAGTTGCAGCAAGTTGCAAAAATAATTATAAATAAATTTTTTTAGTATAAAAGTGTTTTATAGAAGTTAATGATATAAATAACAGATTTTAAATTTAAGTTGCAGCAAATTGCAAATTTGAATTTATGTTTTATAAAAATGCGGTTATATATCAGTCCGGTTTTACCATTATTGTAAGAACCTCAAAAAAATGGTATTATAAGCATTATTATCAACTTTTAACGATAGGAAGAAAAGATGACTGTTGACCAGAGTAAGATTAGAAATTTTTGTATTATTGCACATATAGACCATGGTAAGTCTACACTTGCAGACAGGATTATAGAAAAGACCGGACTGTTGACCAGCAGAGAGATGCAGGCACAGGTGCTTGACAATATGGACTTGGAGCGTGAGAGAGGCATTACCATAAAAAGTCAGGCGGTAAGAACCGTATACAAAGCAAATGACGGCAATGAATACATATTCAATTTGATAGATACACCAGGTCACGTCGACTTTAACTACGAGGTTTCAAGAAGCCTTGCGGCTTGTGAAGGTGCGGTTCTTGTCGTAGACTCAACTCAGGGTGTTGAGGCTCAGACTATGGCAAATGTTTATCTTGCACTCGATGAGGACCTTGAGATAGTTCCTGTCCTAAACAAGATAGATTTGGCCAGTTCCAGGCCGGATGAGGTAAAGGAAGAGATAGAGGAGATGATAGGCATAGATGCTTCAGAGGCTCCACTCGTATCTGCTAAAGAAGGCATTGGTATCACCGACCTTCTTGAGGCGGTGGTTAAGTCTGTTCCGGCACCTAGCGGTAATCCAGATGGTAAGCTTAAGGCTTTGATTTTCGACTCCGTATACGATAACTATAAGGGTGTTGTTATCTACACTCGTATAGTTGATGGACAGGTAGGAGTTGGAGACAATATCCTTTTGATGAATACAAAGAAGAAGTACGAGGTAACTGAGGTTGGCATTATGGCACCTTCTCACGTTCCAACTAAGTATTTGAGAGCTGGCGAGGTAGGATATATCTGCGCGAGCATCAAGCAGGTTAAGGACGCTAGAGTAGGTGATACTGTGACGCTTGCTCAGGATCCTGCTGACGAAGTACTTCCAGGATATAAGAAGGTTCAGTCCATGGTTTACTGCGGTATCTATCCTGCAGAGGGAGAGAAGTACGAGAGCGTTAAGGATGCACTCGAGAAGCTTCAGGTAAACGATGCAGCCTTTGTTTTTGAACCTGAGACATCTACTGCTTTGGGCTTTGGTTTCAGATGCGGATTTCTTGGACTTCTCCACATGGAGATAATCGTAGAAAGACTCGAGAGAGAGTTTGACCTTGGAGTAATCACGACTTCGCCTAGCGTAGTATATAAGGTTGTTATGAACGACGGTAGCGTTCAGATGATACAGAATCCGACTAACCTGCCGCCTCAGACGGAGATAGACCATATAGAGGAACCTATAGTTAAGGCAGACATAATGACTCCTAAGGAGTATGTTGGCACAATTATGGACCTCTGCCAGAAGAAGCGTGGAACCATGCTTCACATGGAATATATTGCTCAGGATAGAGTTCAGCTCCACTATGAGCTACCGCTCAATGAGGTTATATATGATTTCTTTGATGCCCTAAAATCAAAGACAAGGGGCTACGGCTCGCTCGACTATGAGTTCATCAAGTATCAGAAGTCCTCGCTTGTTAAGATGGATGTTCTGCTAAACAAGGACTTAGTAGATGCCTTCTCCATGATAGTTCACGAGAGTGCTGCCTACGATAGAGGAAGATTTGTTTGCAAGAAGCTCAAGGAAGTTATTCCTATGCACCAGTTTGAAGTTCCTATTCAGGCTGCCATAGGTCAGAAGGTTATCGCAAGAGAGACGGTAAGAGCCTACCGTAAGGACGTAATCGCAAAGTGCTACGGCGGAGACATATCGCGTAAGAAGAAGCTCCTCGAGAAGCAGAAGGAAGGTAAGAAGAGAATGCGCCAGTTCGGTAAGGTAGAGGTGCCTCAGGAAGCCTTCACAGCGGTTCTAAAATATGATGACGACAAATAATA
>NZ_CALLVU010000165.1 GCF_938015485.1 uncultured Lachnoanaerobaculum sp.
TGACTTACTGCTAACCTTGATGACTTCTCCCTTAAACTGCCTTACGAGGTTTCCATACTCTCCTTCCGGATCACAAATAATCACATCATCATCTGTTACTAAAATCGCATTTGCCATTTCTCTTTTGGCACTAAAGGATTTACCGCTGCCCGGAGTTCCGAGGATTAGACCGTTTGGGTTCTTTAATTTCTTTCTATCTGCCATAATCAGGTTATGGCTTAGGGCATTTAGTCCGTAGTAAAGACTATTACTTGAATTGATAAAAAGCTCCTCTGTGGTAAATGGCATAAATACTGCCGTTGATGAGCTTGTCAGTCCTCTATCTATTTCAATCTTATTTACACCAAGAGGCAGCACGCTCACTAAACCTTGTTCCTGAGAATGGTCAAGTCTTTTCAGCTTACAGTTATGCTTATTTGCAATAGAGCTTATCTGAGCAATTGTGTTATCGAGCTTTTGCACTGTCCTTGCAAAGTTCATAAAGACGATACTTACCACAAACATTCGCTCATCTCTTGTCTGCAAGTCTTTTAAGAGGCTCTTTACATCCTCACCATAGGTAATTAAGTCCGATGGAAGAATGTCCATATCATAACCGCTTCTTACCGCCTTCTTATTTTCCTCAATCTTCATCTTATCAATATCAGTGTTTTTTCGTTTTACCATCTTAATGGCTTCCGATTGGTCGATTGCCCTAATATGAAAGGAAATATTGATGTTATCGTCAATATCCAAAAACTCGGATAACATCCTATCTGAAAGCTCACTGGCAAGGATTTGAAAATGACTTGTTGCTCCAATGAATTTGCCAAACTTAAAGTATCTACTCGGTGTAAAGTTAAACTCATCAGGCACAATATATGTCTTTGTGCTTTCTCTTTTCTTTAGGTCTTTGTAGGAAAATTCAAAGGTCTTATTCGGATTTAAAACATCATGAAGTATCTTTAGCCTTTCTTCTCCGTTTAGGCTTTCTGCTCTCACACCCATGCTCTTTAGATTAGATAATATATCTATCTCCAGTCTTTCAAGTTTTGATGTTGCCTGCTCTAAATTATCCGCTTCCACTGTAAAGGTTACATACTTTGATTTTTTAAGTCCGTTATTTCCCTTTACAATCTGGCTTTTAAGCATCTCTCTAAATTCAAAGCGTATATCGTCGAAACCGTCCTTTTTATCCGGTATCTGAATTGCCGACTTCATTTCTTCGTTTCGTCCGAGCTGATTGATATATGAAAACTCAATGCTGATGCTCGGATCAAAGGAATTTAGGAAGTTTGCAAACTGATTAAAAATCAAGTCCCTATCTTCATCTAAGGCAAGCTGATAGTTAATGTCCTGAAAGGCTATACTTTTACTGAAGTGCCTTTCATCAAGCTGGCATATTCCGCTTTTTAAAAGCCTTAGATAGGGAATGGTATCTTCTACCGTATATCTTTTCGGTTCTTTCTTAAAGATAAGGTCAAGGATTCCTCCCTTATCTTTTTTTGACTTGCAATTACTTTTCTTTAAGTCCCGCTTTTGACTTCTCAATGCCTTTTCGTTTTGCATGAGTTTTATTTGCTGAATTTTTCTTTTCTTGTTCAAGGTAAACCTCCTTTCTCACTCTCTTTTTTGGCTGATAAAACTTATGAAGGTAGATGTGCTTAAAATATTTCTCAAAGGTCAGTCCGTCCTTTTCAAATAGTGTGATGAAAAAGATAGGAAGCGTGGACACGATAAGGAATATGACAGCTATGTCATTTGGCACAAACTTCCTCATAAATAAATAGACTGGTATTCCAACCAGTCCTGCAAGTGTGAAGCCTATGAGCTGCCTTTTCGTTAGGTTAAAAGCAACCTTTGTCTTTACCCTATTTAAGTCTTTAGGGATTGGTACATATGCCATATCTTACCTCCCATCTTCTTTACCCTTTGACAGCTCCTCAAAGTGTTCATATACAGAGCCGATTTCTTCCTGAATACTCTCTATCTGTTCATTCGTACTTTTGTTATATCTTTCCTGCATTAAGCAAAAATCATTATGGCAGCGACCGATGTCATCTGTTCTTTCTTCCAATTCTTCCACCTTATTATGAAGCCTGATTCTATCAATTATCGCCATAATACCTGCTCCAATTACTACTGCTGTAAATATTGTTTTTCTTTTATCCATACTATCTTTCCTTTCTTTTAGTGTGCATTTAATACGCTTTTGGCCAGTGTTCCGCTCTTTAGCATCATTAACCCCAGCAAAACCGCATAGCCAAGTATCGTCATGGTACTTGTGTGTATATCTGTTATCTTAATCGTCTTAACTAAAACTGCGTAAATTCCAAGACAAACCATTAAAAAGAGTCCTTGTAGTCCAAGTGCAAATAGTCCTTTGATGTAGTTTGTTCCAATCTGTCCCCACTCCTTGTTTCCCATTGTGGCAAATGGAATGGCTGAAACCGATGAATAAACATAAATCTCAAACATTCTTCCGTAAACTACAAGCATAATCACAACGGATATTACCTGTATAGCAACCTTGATGAGTGAGGTTTCAAAGAGAATCATGACAAGTTCTCCAAGACCCTTTTCTTTTAGGGTATCCATCATTGCCACTATCTGATCTCCGGAAACGGTGGCAGAGGTATTTATCACCCCTGCCGCCTTATTTACCATGTGCTGTGCCACATCAAAAACTGCCATTGAAAACTCAAAGGCATGGGATACTAACCATACAGCAATCCACATCTTGATGATGTACTTGAAAAATTCAAAGGTATCTGTATCGTGCATATTGTTCTTTTGCATTACCATATTGATAAGCTCGATACAAAGAACTGCTGTGATGATTAGTCCCGCTATTGGAATGATAACGGAATCGTTAATGCTTTTGATAAAGGCAAATACATCTCCGTTCCACCCCATAGGCGTTTTACCTACATCTGTTGCAACCGCACCAACTTTGTCGTTGATGTCAAGAAACATGGACTCTAAGTTTGCTTGGATACCGCCCAGTAGAAGCTCCTTAAAGAATTCTTCTATCTTGTCGAATATTCCAAACATCTAAGCTCTCCTTTTCTTCTTAATTGAGTACATTGGCAAGTAGTGGAATGAGCTTAAGTCCGATAAGAACGATCCCTCCTCCAGCCATAAGCTGCTTAATACCTTGGCTCTTAGCACCGGGATTGTCATTACCATATCCTTCCATCAAGTTGATAACGCCCCATGCTCCAAGTCCTGCACCTACTGCCATAACCAAAATCTTTAATACATTAACTGCCTGTGTAAAAAATGCCATAAGTTATTCCTCCTCATTTTCTTCTTTCTTTTCAATTTTGTTGTAGGACTTCACTACAAAGTTTTTGTAAGTCTTTCCCTCTTTTTCACGCTTCTTAAAGTAGCCAAAGATGTGGATTAAATCACCTTTTTCAAATTCATTTGCCTTCTCTGCTTTTTCTCCATAGGCTGCACAGTTGATGTACTCCTTGCCTTTACCGTACTTTTTTACAAGCGTGAAGTTTGCAACTTCTACCGTTTCTCCGTCTTTTTCAAAGTTTGAGAAAGTAGGTTCCGCCACTAAGTTGGCGTTGATGTTAATCATTTCTTGTTTCATCTTTTTAAATTTCTCCTTTTCATTTCAATAAAAAAAGCGACCAGAAGTATTACTTTTCCAATCGCTGATACTCTTACTATTTAGTTTTCTTTTAAGTGGGACTTCTGATCCTTATCATCTTGCCTCCTGATTTTGAGTAATAAAAAAGCAGCAAATCTATGTTCTTTAGACTTACTGCACTCTTGTAATAACCGTTTCTCTATTTAATTTTGCTTTCCCTTTTCTCTTGATATATTCCTCAATATCAAAGGCATTTTTCTTATTAAAATCTTCAAGTAACTTGTAATTCTTATGCTTTGTAATATCAAATTTATCTGATAAAAACGGTCTTACACCTCTAAGCTGAAAGATACATTTACTGCCATCCATAACCGTTATCTCATCTTGACTCATCAGCTCTTTTCCTGTCTTTTGGTAATTGAGTCCATAACTATTAGCATTGGAGCGTGTTTCAGAAGTGTTATATAGATCTATCGTTTCCTTTCCAAGCGTTTCTGATAGCTCTTTTAATGTGGTCTTTTCCTTTCCACCTAAAAACAATGTACTATCACAGTTGCCCACGATTGTGTCAGCATTATCCTTATATATCGCCTTTAACTGAGATTGTGCTTGCAAAATAATGCTTGCAGATATTTCTCTTGAACGGATTGTCGCTATTAACTTCTCAAACTTTGGAATTAAGCCGATATTTGCAAACTCATCAAGTAGGCATCTTACAT
>NZ_CALLVU010000166.1 GCF_938015485.1 uncultured Lachnoanaerobaculum sp.
GGGTTAAGACAAGATTTTCAAAGTTCTATAATCTTCCGGAGCTTATGAGTATGTTTAAGGAAGTGGCAGATATTCAAACTGCAGATATGTTAAATCTTCCTACACCTGAAGCCCACTATGAAGTTGTTAAGACAATGCCGAGCGATGAACAGAAAGAGATATTAAAAGGTTTGTCTGAAAGAGCGGATAAGGTCAGAAATAGGGAAGTTGAGCCAGAAGAAGATAATATGCTGAAGATTACTAATGACGGAAAGAAACTTGCCTTAGATCAGCGTTTAATCAATCCTTTGCTTCCTGATAATCCTGATAGTAAGGTCAATGTCTGCGTGAAAAATGTATTTTCAATATGGGATAAGACAAAAGAGAATAAGTCAACACAGCTTCTTTTTTCGGATATGTCTACACCAAAAGGTGATGGAGAATTTAATATCTATGATGATATAAGGGATAAACTTGTGGCAATGGGAATACCGAAAGAAGAGATTGCTTTTATCCACGAGGCTAATTCCGATAAGCAAAAGGATGAGCTTTTTGCAAAGGTAAGAAAAGGAGAAATCCGTATCTTAATGGGTTCGACTCAGAAAATGGGAGCAGGTACTAATGTGCAAAACAAACTGATTGCAATGCATGATTTAGATGTGCCGTGGAGACCGGCAGACCTTGAGCAGCGTGCGGGTAGAATTGTTCGTCAGGGAAATGAAAACAAAGAAGTAAATATCTATCGTTACATTACCGAGAACACCTTTGATGCCTACCTTTGGCAGACCATTGAGAACAAGCAAAAGTTCATTTCTCAGATAATGACAAGCAAGACTCCTGTCAGAGTGGCGGAAGATGTGGACGAAAGCAGTCTTAACTATGCGGAGATTAAGGCACTTGCAACAGGTGATCCGAAAATCAAGGAGAAAATGGACTTGGATAATGAGGTAACGAAACTTAAAATGCTGGAAGCCAATTACAAGTCAAATCGCTACCGTTTGGAAGACAAGGTTGCAAAAACCTATCCTGATGAAATTGCAAAGCTTGAGAAACTTATCGAAGCCGTTAAAAAGGATATATCAAGCATAGAGCCATTAGGAGATGGCGAAAATAAGTTTACTTCCATAACCATTAACGGAGCGAAGATAACGGATAAAAAAGAAGCAGGCGAAAAGCTACTTGAAGCTATAAAGACAGTAAAGATAAATGAGAGCAAAGTTATCGGCAAATATAGAAATATGGACTTGGAAGTAAGCTACAACTTTTTTACCAATGAGCATAACTTCAGCTTAAACGGTGCTTCTAAAACGATAGGAGAGCTTGGAACAAGTGCAGACGGTAATATTACAAGACTTGATAATGCCCTTGAGAAAGTGCCTGACAAACTAAAAAGGCTTGAAGAAAAACTCATCAGCACCAAAGAGCAGCTTGAAAATGCCAAAGAGGAATTAAAAAAGCCTTTTGAAAAGGCGGATGAGCTGAAAACTAAGGTATTAAGACTGGCAGAGTTAAACAAGCTCCTTGATATGGGAGAGGTGGAAGAAAAGGGAAATCCAAATCCATTAGTGGAAGATGTAAAAAGAGCCATTATTGACTTCTGTAACAGAGAGTATGAAGAAAATCATAGCTATGATGAATTTAATACGCTGTACCCTGATTTAAAGCATATCGGTATTGCCTATACGAATACGCCTGATGAAAAGCACGAGATACAGTTTGAACTTAATCTTGAGGACTTTACGGCTACACAACTTGTAAATGGCAAAGAGATAAGCCATTACGATTATGTCAAAGAAAACGGCAGCGAAGAAAAGGCTCTTGATTGCATGAAGTTTGAAATGGAAAACGGCGAATTTAGTGCATTTGTTTTTGTTGATGAGGAAGAATTAAGACAGGCGTTAGGTCTTGAAATTGATGATGAAGGTAATTTCTATGATCCGCTTGCAAAGGACTTGGATAATGACGGCGTGCCTGACAGATATGACAACGACTTTAGGGATAGCGACTACTTTGAGTCTACCTATGATGTGGAAAATAATCTCCACGCAAAGGAAGAAAAGCCGTCTATCTTAGGGCAGATTAAGTCGTTCCAGTCGGAACAAAGAGAAAAAGAAGTAAAAGATACAAAATCAAAAGAACATGATGAACGATAAGGGACTTAAATCAAGCCCCTTTTCTATTTTTAACAACAAATATGGAGGTATGAATAATGAATTACAAGGAAATGAGAAATACCATCGAGCAGATGGCAAACGAGAACTACGAGGACTTTACAAAGGCTCTTATCAGTTTTGAAAAGGGCGTGAATGACAAGGAAGCATTGGATATATTGTATGACAACTATACAAATAACGACTCACTAACACTGCTTAACGAGGAATTTGACTATATGATTGATGAGCTTCGTGAAAGCGGTCAGATTAAGGAGAATGAGACTCTTGAAAAAGAGGATAATGACTTGGTAAATATTGTCGGTAATGTGGTAGGCGAAGTCGAGGTAGTAGAACGAGAAAACAAGAACGGAGGAGCCTTTAAGGTAGTCAATTTCTCCATTGTATCAAAAGACGATGAGGGCAATAAGCACTATACAAATTGCTCTGCTTATGGAGAAAAGGGCGATATTCCAAAGGACTTTAAGCAAGGAGATTTTGTAAAGCTCTTCGGTCAGGAGCGAAAATCCATTGATGATAATGGCAAAGAGCATACGAATATAAGGATACTTGCTTCTAAACTCTTAAAAGCCAAAGAGCAAATGAAGAGTCAGGAAGAAAAGAAAGAGTCCGTCCTTGGAGCAATCAAAAAGTTTAAGGCAGAAGAAAAAACAAAGCCTACTGAGAAAAAAGAAGCTTCCAAAGAAGCGGAAAGATAAAGAATTGTCGGTGCGGTCTTCGGACTGCACCGGCTTTTTTGTATATGGAATAAATTCTAAATTTATGGTAAAATATATGAAATGAAACTTCATGAACACGAATTAGAGAGGTGAAGATATGAAGGTTAGCTATAATGGATTATGGAAAATACTAATTGATAAGAATATGAATAAAAAAGATCTGGCAGAAAAAGTATCTTTAGCACCGGCTACTATAGCAAAAATGGGTAGAGGTGAATTTGTCAGTATGGAGATTTTATATCGAATCGGCAAAAAATTGAATGTCGATTTTGCGGATATGGTTTCAATTGTTAATGGTGAGGAGAGTGAATAATATGAGTGAGGTTAAAAATTATTCAAGAAATAAGGACTTCAATGAGGCTACAAGAGTACAAATGCCTGCGTTGGTTCATTTATCTCGCCTGGGATATAAGTATTTCGGGAAAATAACTGAAGATATGAAGGGTATTAAGTATGATGGAGATACTAATATTCTTTTAGAAGTTTTTAAAGATCAATTCAAAAAATTAAACCCTGCTCATGCTGGAGAAGTTGAAGAAGTTTTAAGAAACATAAGGCAGGAATTGGACAATGACGATTTAGGCAAGAGTTTTTATAAGAGATTAGTGGCAATTTCTCCAACAAAACTCATTGATTTTGAAAATATAAACAACAATACTTTCCATTATACTGCTGAGTTTACTTGTAAAAATGGACAGGATGAATTCAGACCGGACATTACACTTTTTGTAAATGGGCTTCCTCTTGTATTTATTGAAGTTAAGAAGCCTAATAATAAAGGTGGAATGGTTGCGGAAAGCAAGAGGATGAATGACCAAAGATTTCCAAACAAGAAATTTCGAAGGTTTATTAACATCACTCAACTAATGATTTTCTCTAATAATATGGAGTATGAAACCTTGGGAGGAATAACACCTATTCAGGGTGCGTTTTATTGCACTGGGGCAAGAGATACAACAAAATTCAATTGTTTTAGAGAAGAAAATCCTGGCAACAATGATGTAGCTCCATTTATCCAAGATTTTCCGTATTTGGATATAAATCAAGATATGGAAAAGCAAATTCTATCAGATTTTAATTGCCAAGTAATCCATACATCTCCAGAATATCAGACTAACTTAAATGAGAATACGCCGACAAACAGAATAATTACATCAATGTGTTCAAAACAAAGACTGTTATTTCTTCTGAAATATGGATTTGCTTATGTAAGAATAGATAGAGAAATTGATGGTGGTAAGATTGAAAGCTTAGATCAAAAGCATATTATGAGATACCAACAATTTTTTGCAACGCTTGCTGTAATAGAAAAACTGGAAGAGGGGATTAAATCAGGTGTTATTTGGCATACACAAGGCAGTGGAAAAACAGCATTGTCTTACCACTTAACCTATGCCCTAACAGATTATTATGCAAAACAGAATAAAGTAGCTAAGTTTTATTTTATTGTAGATAGATTAGATTTGTTAGAGCAAGCATCTTCAGAATTTGAAGCAAGAGGTTTAGTGGTCAAAACTGCAAGTAGCAGAAAAGAACTGATGGCTCAATTCAGAACAAACCAATCTCAAGACGGAAACAGTGGAAAAACAGAAATCACAGTTGTCAACATTCAAAGATTTGCTGAAGATAAAGAAAAAGTCGTGATTAACGATTATGACACAAATCTTCAAAGAATATTTATCATTGATGAAGCACATCGAGGATATAATCCGAAAGGCTGTTTCTTGGCAAATCTGTTTGATGCGGATCAAGAATCTATAAAGATAGCCTTGACCGGAACTCCTTTGCTTAAAGAAGAAAGAGCTTCATGGAAAGTGTTTGGTAATTACTTGCATACTTATTATTATGACAAGTCAATTCAAGATGGGTATACCCTGAAAATAATAAGGGAAGACATTGAAACTTCATACCGCGAAAAACTTTCTGAAATTTATGACAGTATTGAGCATTTGGTTGAGAAAAAAGATATAAAGAAAAGCTATATAGTAGAACACGATTCCTATGTGAAAGAGCTTTTACGATATATTATCTCGGATTTGAAAAAATTCAGAGAAATTCAGGGAGACGATACATTAGGCGGAATGGTGATTTGCGAAACAAGTGAGCAAGCAAGGAAACTATTTGCTTATTTCGATGAAATACAAGAAGAACTGAATTGCAACGCTTCTGTAAAAAGTAAGTTAAAAGCGGGGTTAATTCTTCATGATAGCGATGATAAAGAGACAAGAAAAGAAATAGTTAATGATTTCAAGAAAAATAATACAATAGATATTCTTATTGTGTTTAATATGCTTTTGACCGGATTTGACGCTCCAAGACTAAAAAGGCTATATTTCGGGAGAAAATTGAAAGATCATAATCTTCTACAAGCTTTGACGAGAGTTAACAGACCTTACAAAGAAAATTACTATGGATATGTCATTGATTTTGCAGATATTAAAAAGAACTTTGATGAGACAAATGAAGCTTATCTAAAAGAACTTAACAGGTTTAAGGATCCTGCTGAAACAGGCGATGGAAATACAATGGATACACTGAGCCAAGTTCTTGAAAGTCCCGAAGAATTAGTTGCAAAGATGAAAGAAGTAAGGCAAGTTTTATTTAACTATACCATAGACAATGCAGAGGATTTTAGCTCCGAAATATCAACAATAGATGATAAAGAAGAGTTGTTAAAGTTAAAAAAGGTGCTTATATCTGCAAGAGATTTGTGCAATATTGTAAGAACTTTTGGCGATGAGGAATTGAAACAAAAATTTGAAAAACTTGAGATAACAAAGTTGCCTTCAATGATTTCTGAGGTTTCACATTGCATAGATATTATCAACCAAAAAGAAGTTTTCAGTATGCATGATGAAACGAAGCAAATTGTTAATAAGGCGATGGAGGATATAGAGTTCAGTTTCAAATCTATAAGCAAAGAAGAAATGAAAATTATATCTGGAGGCATTGAGATAAAGGAAAAATGGAAAAAAACCATAAATGAATTTGCCGAAAATTTCGATCAAGATGATCCAGAATATATCACACTTAGAGAAGCTTTCATGCAAAGATTTAAAGAACATGGTTTTGTAATTGACAGTATCAAAGAATTTAATGAGCAATCGGAAGCATTGGAAGATGTTTTGAAAAAATTGGCTGAAATTAAGAGGAAAAATACTGCTATATTACGAAGATATAATGGCGATACTAAGTTTGCTCGTGTGCATAAGAGGATAAAGGAAGAAAATGAGCGAAGAAGGATGACTTCAGCAACTCCAATTGCTTCTGAATACGATGAGGATATTGTTGATGTGCTGAATACAATAAAGAGAAATATTGATAGTAAGGTTTATGATCGTAACGACATATTGAAGAAAGATGCGTATTTTGAGCAAACTGTGATGAAGGAAATAACAGACTCAATGAACAGCATGAATTTTTCAAATAGCCGTGAAGATAGGTCATTTATTCAATTCAGAATAAGTCGAGAATATCTTGATCAGTACAACTCTTACTACATGTATGCTTAAGGGAGAAAGTATGAATATTAAGGAACAGACTATACAGTTAATAGATAATTTAAAAGCTACTTGCCAAGTTTATGGACTTGGCAACGATGGAAATGAATATAAAATAATCACTCAAGTATTTCTTTTCAAGTTCTTGAATGATAAATTCGGAGTGGAAGTCAAAAAAATTAGTGAAAGACTTCGCAATGCGTCTAAATGGGAAGAAGAATACAGAAAAATGACAGAGGATGAAAGGCTTGATTTATTCGATCAGCTTTCTCCGGATATTCCAAGATTAAATCCAGAACATTTAATATCAAACTTATGGAATCAGCAGTCAAAAGGCGGTTTTGATGTCATTTTCGATTCTACGATGATGGATATTGCAGACAAGAATAAGGAAATATTCTCCACAGAAACAACTGAAAAAACAAAAATAGCTTTATTTGAAAAAATAACTACCAATGTTACAGACGATGCACAAAGAGCTCCTTTTGCACGAGCTTTGGTGGATAAACTTATCAATTTTTCTTTTGATGAAGCATTTAATGAACATTATGATTTTTTTGCAGCTATATTTGAGTATTTGATTAAAGACTATAATACAGCTGGCGGTGGAAAATATGCTGAATACTACACTCCTCATGCAATAGCGACAATTATGGCTCGCTTGCTTGTGGGAGAAAATAAGGATTTGCACAACATAGAATGCTACGATCCTTCGGCGGGAACAGGCACACTGCTTATGGCGTTATCACACCAAATTGGCGAAGATAGGTGTACTATCTTTTCTCAGGATATATCTCAAAGAAGTAATAAAATGTTGAAGTTAAACCTTATTTTGAATGGCTTAGTTTCTTCTTTAGATCATGCTATTCAAGGAGATACCTTAGTTAGCCCGTATCATAAAAGCGATGATGGGAAAGAACTTAGACAATTTGATTATGTAGTATCCAATCCACCTTTTAAAATGGATTTTTCTGAGAATAAAGCGAAATTAGATCAAATGCCCGTTCGTTTTTGGGGTGGCGTTCCGAAAATTCCTGCTAAGAAAAAAGAGAGTATGGCAATTTATACGCTCTTCATTCAGCATGTCATAAATTCGCTTAAAAGCAATGGAAAAGGTGCGATTGTTGTTCCAACTGGATTTTTAACGGCAAAATCAGGTGTTGAAAGTAAGGTGTTAAAACACATTGTTGATAAAGAAATTATTAGTGGAGCAATTAGTATGCCGTCCAATGTTTTCGCAAATACCGGCACAAATGTATCTGTTTTATTCTTTGATAAATCAAAGGAGAACAAGAAAGTTGTCCTTATTGATGCTTCTAAGTTGGGAGAAGAATACAAAGACGGTAATAATCAAAAAAGAAGATTGCGTCCGGAAGAAATCAATAAAATAGTTGATACATTTAACAATAAAGAAGCTGTAGAGGATTTTTCCGTTGCGGTTACTTATGAGGAGATAAAAGAAAAGAAGTATTCACTTGCAGCTGGTCAATATTTTGATGTAAAGATTGATTATGTCAAATTAACACAAGAAGAATTTCAGGCAAAAATGGATGAGTATCAGGCAAAATTAAAAGAACTAGGATTTAGATAAATAAAAAAACAAGCATGTTCTGTGAACGTGCTTGTTTTTAGCGTTATGTGACTTTAAGTCCGTTTCGCTCCGAAGGTGCGAGACAAATAAACCACCCGCTATGCGGGTGCGCATCGAAGGTTATACCGTCATAACAAAAACACTCCAAACGAGTTACAATATAGGTGTTCAAGCCAATTGTAAAGCGGAAGGAGTTAAGACTATGGCGCAAAAAGCTCACAGTTTATCACATACAAAATGGATGTGTAAGTACCACATTGTATTTACACCTAAGTATAGACGAAAAATAATCTATAATCAATATAGGAGTAGTCTGGGAGAGATTTTTCATAGACTATGCCAATATAAAGGCGTTGAAATAATAGAAGGCCACTTAATGCCAGATCATGTCCATATGTTAGTAAGTATTCCACCACGAATGAGTGTAGCTAGTTTTATGGGATATTTAAAAGGTAAAAGTGCATTAATGATGTTTGATAAACACGCCAATTTAAAATATAAATTTGGGAACAGACATTTTTGGGCAGAAGGTTATTATGTAAGTACGGTAGGACTTAATGAAGCCACAATTAAGAAATATATTCAGGAACAAGAGAAGCATGATATCGCTTTGGATAAATTAAGCGTGAAAGAATATGAAAATCCCTTTAGGGATAACGGTAAGTAATGCGAATGCCTCTTTGAGAGGCTTGTGACGAGTCAAAAGCAATAAGGCTTGAACAAAGTGAAAGCCAGCGTCTTTAGGCGCTGGCTGGTAATATGGGCTTATAGCCCTTGATCAAACCACCCGTTAGACGGGTGGTCATGATTTTGTTTAAAAAATAAATAAGTATTTAATAGATAGGATAATTGAGAAAAGAGAAGGAGAATGGGGTAGTGAGAAAGGCAATCGAGCTTTGGAAGCTGTGACAGGTGATTACATTGTCTTTGTGAATAATGATGATTAGCTAGAGTTAGACCATATCCAAAGCCTTTATGATTTATTGAAAAAAACGGATGCAGATATTGCAATTGGTAATTTCATTCAGTTTATTGAAGGTCAGGGGAGTTTTTTAATCCATGTGGGTGCAGACAACTATTTTGAACAAGTGTACAGCTCTTTCGATTGGTTCCATCATCAATATGATGGAAAGTATAATATTAGTCAATGTTTTACAGTTCCGTGGGCAAAACTCTATAAAGCAGAGCTTTTCAAGGATATTGTTTATCCAACGAATCAGAAGGTAGAGGATGATTATACGACCTATAAGGTTTACCTTCAAGCAGATAAGATTGCCTATATGAATAAAGCCATTTATATTCATAGAAAACGCTCCACAAGTGTGACGAGAACAGTTAATCTTGCAGATGTTTATCCTTTAAAGAGTA
>NZ_CALLVU010000167.1 GCF_938015485.1 uncultured Lachnoanaerobaculum sp.
CGGAGATAGATGGGTGCCTTGTCAAAATTTACGATAAGGAGAGAACCATCTGTGACCTGCTTCTGCACAAAAACAAGGTAGATGCAGAGGTATTTGCCACAGCAATTCAGCGCTATCTGCAAGATCCGGAGAAATTCCCGGCACGACTGTTCAAGTATGCAAAGCAGCTCCGTGTGGAGAGAAAGGTGAGGGAAATACTGGGGGTATGGCTATAAGCTATTGTAGCTGTTAGCTGTAGTTGGCTCAGAAAGCGGTAAAGATACTGGCAAAGTATGGAAAGGCCTAAATAGAGTATGTTTAACCCTATCTTGAGTGAGTATTATTCTTCTAGAAAAGAGAAGAGATGGTTCCAAGTGCTTGAAGTTATGTTATGATTAAGTAAACAAAGTGGGCGTGAGGGTTGCAGCGATCGTGTGGTAAACTAACAGCTGGCCGAAAGAATACTGTGAACAAGATTGAAGGGCAGTATGAAGGGTATGCATTTTGTTTAGGAATAAGTAGCAGGAGTTGAGGTTACGGTTTTATACCAGCTTGGAGTGATTAAACATATGAGCTTTGTCACGACTGCTATAAGGCTATTGTAATTGAAGGAGAAGAAGAATGCCCAGGAATATATTGCTTAGTCCTGTTTTGAAGTGGGTTGGAGGAAAAAGACAGCTTTTAGATGAAATAATTCCTAGAATCAGCAGAAAATATTCGAATTATATTGAACCGTTTCTTGGAGGTGGAGCGGTTTTATTTGAACTTCAGCCGAAGAAGGCTATTGTCAATGATTATAATTCTGAATTGATAAATGTATATAAGGTAATAAGAGATAATCCCGGAACGCTAATTGAGCTATTGCAAGAGCATGAAATGAAAAACTCTGAAGAGTATTATTATGAAATCAGAGGATTGGATCGTACTTCTGAGTTCAAGGAAATCAGAGGTGTTGAAAAAGCGGCAAGGATTTTGTATCTTAATAAAACTTGCTATAACGGACTATATCGGGTGAATTCCGCAGGGCAGTTTAATTCCCCGTATGGCAGATATAAAAAACCAAATATTGTAAACGCTACCGTAATTAAGGCGATGTCGAAGTATTTTAACGAGTCGGAAATAGAGTTTCTTAATGATGACTACAGAGTTGCGATGGCGAGAGCTAAAAAAGGTGCATTTGTCTATTTGGATCCTCCATATATGCCGATTTCTTCGTCCTCTTCATTTACAGGTTATACAGAGAGTGGATTCGGTTATGCTCAACAGGTTGAACTTAAAGAAGAGTGTGATAAACTAAGAAATAGAGAAGTTCCATTTCTTTTGTCGAACTCGGATTGTGCTGAGATAAGAGAATTGTATAGAGAATATGATATTATAACTGTACAAGCGAAACGCACGATTAACAGCAAGGCAAACAAAAGAGGAGAGATTAACGAGGTGTTAATAAGTTATGGGAAAAAATGATAGTATTTCTTCACAAGAAGCTTGGAGGATTTTGATTGAGAAGTTTGATATTGTGAATGAGGTGCAAAAGAATGGGGTTTTCCATATTAAGGCGGCCGAAATAAAGAAAATCAAGGAACCCAGATTGATGTCAAAGTGGGATAGTTCGGAATCACTGCCTCAGATTCTAAGAGAGAATAAATTGAACATCCTGCCGAATAGTCGAAATTCATATATTATTGGAGATTTTCAATTATATCAAAACATCCCGGAATTAAATGAACATGTCATACAGATGGATCGCATAGACATACCGGAGTATGAGTCGATTGATATCAATAATATAAGCTCGGAGTCTAATGCTATAAATGTCTTAATAATATCTGGAATTCTTGATGATTTTTTGGGTGAAGATAATACTGTGGAGACATTCAATGGACGTATGGGAACGGGTACATTTGATTTCAGAGTAAATACAGAAAGAAATGTCCAAAGAAGGATCCATGTTGAAAATGCCCAGTGCGAGATTGATGGCGGATTCGAGAATGAGGAATCCGTAATTATTATGGAGGCAAAAAACGTTATTCATCCAGATTTTCATATTAGGCAGTTGTATTATCCATATAGATTGTGGAGGTCAAGAGTTACTAAACCGATCCGATTAATTTTTTCAGTGTATTCGAATATGATATTTAGGCTGTTTGAATATAGATTTAAGGACCTGGAGGACTACTCATCTATAGAACTTGTGAGAACAAAGAATTATTCTTTGCAAGATACAAGTATTAGCATTGAGGAACTGTGTGAAGTTAGGAAGCGTACAGCTATAGTAACTGATGATGATCAGGAGAGCAGTAAAGTTCCATTTATTCAAGCAAATTCCATGGAACGAATAATATCGTTACTTGAAAATATGTATGACAATCCGATGAGCATGCCTCAAGTGACAGAATTGATGGATTTTGAGCCGAGACAATCCGATTATTATTTCAATGCGGGGAAATACCTAGGACTGTTCAAGAAGAAAAAAGAAGATGGACATCCAATAGTCCATCTGACCTCTGTCGGGAATCGAGTTTTTAAAATGAACTATAAAGAAAGACAACTTAAACTGGTAAGTCTCATTTTGGAACACGAGGTGTTTGCCAGACTCTTTGACTTTGCTATCGAGAAAGGTGATTTGCCCAAGCAGAACGAGATACAAAATGTTATGAAGGAACTCAATGTGTGTAGTGATAACGTAGTATCTCGCAGAGCAAATTCTGTACTGGGATGGCTTAAATGGATTTTCAATTTACCCAAATTATGCGGGGAATATGAGGGATAATTGATATGATACAAAGGTGGGAACCGGAAGAGTTTGTTCTTCAGAAAGACTCTGTATGGAGGTTTCCAGACAGAGGGGATTGGGCTACTCACAAAGGAGATTATCGAGGAAATTGGTCACCGTATGTTCCCAGAAACTTGATTTTGAGATATAGCAATATAGGTGATTTAATCTTAGATCCATTTGTTGGAAGCGGAACTACGTTGATCGAAGCAAAACTGTTATGTAGAGATTCTATTGGCGTTGACATCAATCCATACGCTTTACGTATAGCAAAAGAGAGGACAAGATTCATTCATGCAGGAGCAGATGGTAAAGTCTACATAAAACAAGGGAATGCAAAAGACATGTTTTTTATTCCGGAAGCCTCGATTGATCTGGCTTGCGTACATCCTCCATATGCGGACATAATTAAATACAGCGAGGATATCGAAGGGGACATTTCCCATTTGGCGATACCGGATTTCATCGATTCCATGGGGGCTGTCGCGGAAGAGTTGTATAGAGTCTTGAAGGTGAAGAAGATTTGCGCCATTCTCGTTGGTGATGTTAGAAAGAAAGGAGAGGTTGTTCCTGTTGGATTTCAAACCCTGTCGAAGTTTTTAGCTGCAGGATTTAGCTTGAAGGAGATAGTCATAAAACAACAATTTAATTGCAAGATGACAAACAAATGGAGGAAAACAAGCAGACAGAGAAACTTTTTGCTTATGGCGCATGAGTATCTATTTATTCTGAAAAAGCCATAAGGGTATGTAGTGGTACAGTTAATTTTTAACACCTCTGCCTGATAGCTTATAATGTAAGCGGAGGAGAAAAGCACATGACTCGAATATCAGATGAAATCAGACGAAAAGTTGTTCGTGCGCACATTCAGGACGGGCGCACGATTGCTAGCCTTGTGACTGAGTACGGAATATCCAGAGCCACCGTTTCCAACTGGGTACGCTCGTATCGCGAAGAATGCCAAAACAATGATGAGGAGAAGTTTCAGTTGGTTACGTTAGAAGAACTTCGGCGACTCCGGCGTGAAAAAGCCAAATTGGAAAAGAAGAACAGTTTCTACAAAAAGCGATGGCATTCTTCTCGAAGGAAATCGATTAGTGGCATATCGTTTCCCGGATGAGTATGAGCAGGAGTTTGGATTGAGTTGGATTTTTAAATAGCTGGACATTTATTCTAGCGCTTGTTACAACTACCTTAGGAAGAGGTCAAGATTTATGCAAAGCTCCCGCGGGGCTTCCAAATTCCGCCCCCGGTCGGCAATTACTCGCCGGACTGGGCCATTGTATTTCGTGAGGGCAGTGTAAAGCACATCTACTTCATTGCCGAAACCAAGGGCAGTATGAGCAGCCTTGACTTGAGGGGCATTGAGGAAGCAAAGATCGACTGCGCAAAGCGGCTCTTTGAAAAGCTATCGAACGGAAGCGTGCACTATGAGCATGTGGACAGCTATAAAAGTCTGCATGACATGATTTCGTTCTAAATACGCGACTTTTGTAGTTTGGGAAAAGAAAACAGAACCGGCGTGTTCGATTCGCGCCGGTTCTGTTTCATTTTCCGGTTGCAATTGCAGTCAATCAAGATGATCAAGCTCCTTATGATGCTTTCCTATAGGAATGACCATAGGCGCATCTGAAGTAGGATCTGTAATGACCTTACTATCAAGCCCGTATACATCTTTTATAAGTTTTTCACTAATCACATTTTCGGGTCTTCCTTCGGCATAAAGATTCCCTGATTTGAGGGCAAATATATAGTCTGCGTATCTTACAGAGAGATTGATATCGTGCAGAACCATAATGACGGTGGTCTTCTTAGTCCTGTTTAGCTCTCCAAGCAAATCAAGAATCTCTACCTGATATGCTATGTCAAGAAATGTCGTTGGCTCATCTAAAAATAATATATCAGTCTGCTGAGCGAGTGCGAGTGCTATCCACACCCTTTGACGCTGTCCTCCGGAAAGCTCATCTACCGCTCTGTCTCGAAGCTCGGTTACACCCATAGTCTGCATAGCTTCTTCAATAGCCTTAAAGTCTTTATCATCCAGTCCCCGAAATACCTTTCTATAAGGGAAACGGCCTCTGCTAATCAAATCATAGACGGTTATTCCCTCAGGTACCAGTGGAGATTGTGGCATAAGGCTTATTATTTTAGATATTTCTTTGGACGAATACTCGGATACAGGCTTATTGTCCAGATAAATATCTCCGCTCATGACTTTGTTTAACCTGCAAAAGGATTTTAGAAGAGTGGATTTGCCACAGCCGTTTGAGCCTATGATCACTGATATTTTTCCTTCTGGTATGGTCAGATTAAGACCCTTTATTATCGCTTTCCCGTCATAACCGGCCACAAGATTTTTGGCTTCTAATACGTGGTTTCCCATTAATTCACACCTCTTCTATTCATTCGAATAAGCAGATACAGCATATACGGTGCGCCTAAAAGCCCTGTGATAACCCCTACAGGATAGTGTACCGGAAATGCATGAAAAGCCACCAAATCTGCTCCTAAAGTAAGTGTTGTGCCAACGAGTCCCGCAGGAATAAGGCTTGATTTCCCCTTTCCGGCAAGGCTTGTGGCAATTGGTCCCGAAAGAAATGCCACAGATGCGATAGGTCCTGTGACAGAGGTTGCAAATGAAACAAGTATAACTGCACCTATTATCATTACCGAATAGGTAAGTCTTGTATTTAGTCCAAGTGATACTGCGAAGTTGTCTCCCAGAGGAATAATCTCCATATGTCTTGTAAGTGAAACCAACGCAATAGTGATTATCCCAACGACCAAAACAAGTGCAGACACATCTTCCATCTGCACGCCATTTAAGCTTCCGCTCAGCCACTGCATGGTAGTCCCTACATCGTACTCCGCAGCTTTTGCCAGTAAATAAGATGTAACTGCTCTTAAAAGTGCTGAAATTCCTATGCCGACAAGGATCATTCTTCCATAGGTAAAATGCCCTTTCATTACTGAAAGCTTGTAAATGATTAAAGCTGTTGCAATTCCAAATATCATCGCTAACAAGGACACTATGCTTCCCCTAAGTCCAAGCACCAGTATGAGAAAAACCGCTGCTGTGCTTGTTCCTGCGGAAATTCCAATTACATCCGGCGAAGCAAGTGGATTGTGTAACAATGTTTGAAATACATAGCCCGCCACTCCAAAGGCAAACCCTGAAAATACAGCGGCCATCATCCTCGGAAGCCTCACATTTTCTACTGCATAAGATACTCCGTCAATCGTTTCGCCAAGTAAAACCTTGATTACATCTCTTATGGGATAGGACACACTTCCAAAGCAAAGCTCACAGGCTGATAGAATAAGGATAATGCTAAGAAGGGCAAGTACAACAAGCCGCCATCGAAGAATCCTTTTCTTATATCCAGCATTTAGCTCTGTCATAGACTCTTTACCCTTCCTTTCCGAATGGCCAGAATAAATACCGGTGCACCAAGGACGGCGGTAACGATACCCACCTCAGTCTCTCCCGGCAAGCTTATTATTCTTCCTATTACGTCTGAAATAAGCATCAGTATAGCTGAGCCTAGAAAAGAAAGAGGCAGCATTTTACTCATTTCACTTCCAAATATCAGCCTTATAATATGGGGAATGATAAGCCCTACAAAGCCTATTGGTCCTGCAAGTGCTGTAGTAGCACCGCATAATAGTACGGATGCAAGAGCTCCTATGGTTCTTGTCATCACTACATTAGTCCCAAGGGCAGTAGCGGCTTCATCTCCCAAAGCCAGATTATTCAAATACCCTGATATAAACATTGATATGATAAAACCTACGATCAGGAATGGGCTAATGAGCATAATATTTTCCCAGGTTGCACTTCCTATGCTCCCTACCTGCCAGAACCTAAAAGCTTCCATTACCCTGTTATTTGGCAGCATAATGGTACTAACAAGTGAACCTAAGACTATGCTTACAGCCGAACCCGAGAGCGCCAGTTTTAGTGGTGTAGCACCGTCTTTGCCCATACTTGCTACACTGTATACAAAAACTGCGGTAACGCCTGCTCCTGTTATGCCAAGCCAGATGTATTGATAGGCAACAGTAATATTAAAAAATGCTATACCGGCGACCACGAAGAGTGATGCGCCGGTATTTACGCCAAGTATACTTGGATCAGCAATGGGATTCCTTGTTATACTCTGCATAAGAGCCCCTGATATGCCAAGGGCTCCTCCCGCAAGTATGCCAAATACGGTTCTCGGAATTCTTTGTAATATGATAGCAGCCTCAAGGCTATCCGGATCATTTCCGAGGAGAACGTCTACAACCTTAGAAAATGCTATGTTTTTAGCACCCAGCGATATGGAAAATACTGCCATAATAGAAAGCAGGGCTAAGCATAAGATTATAGAAAGTACAAACTTTTTATTTCCCATGTTCACTATGCCTTTTTATTTAACGACTGCATTGATTGCTTCAAGATAGTTCACAAGCTCTGCCTTTATAGAAAGCACGGAAGGATTGCAGGCCGCTGCAAGATTGCCGTTGCTGTCAAGCACCACTACCCTGCCTTCTTTGACTGCCGGAATCTTAGAGAAGATTGCGTCTTTTTGCAAGGCGGCAACTGTCTTATCATCACCGTAAGTTATAATGATATCCGTATCACTTAGAGCATCAACTGCCAGTTCAGAAGATATCTGCACGTAAAACGCATTTTTATCTGTTGCCAGGGCCTCTACCTTTTCAGGAAAGGTAAAGCCTAAGTCTGTAAGATATGCTCCTCTTGGATCTGCTGTTCTATAAACGGAAAAGCTACTGAGGTCAGCTGCATTGATATAACAAATTGCTACACTCTTGTTCGCAAGCTTAGGATATTTTGCGAAGTTTTCTTTTATAAATGCATCTGTATCTGCAACCAACTTCTCTCCCTCGGCTGTAAGTCCTAAAGCCTCTGCAGCCTCAACGGTCTGTTCTCTCCAGGTAGTCTTCCAAGCTGTTTCTTTGAATGGAAGGGTTGGTGCTATCTCAGAGAGACGCTTATAAGCCTTTTCATCCATTCCTGAGTAAGGGGCTACTATTATATCAGGCTTGGCTGCTGCTACAGCCTCATAGTCATAGCCTTCAAGGTCGTTAAACACATTTGGATTATCAGTTCCAAGCTCCTTAAACTTCTCCTCGGTCCAAGGTAAAAGACCCTTATCGGTAACAGGTCCCCAGTTTGCCCTAGCTGTACCCACAGGAACAATTCCAAGGGCCAAAACTGCATCTGCATTATTCCAGTCAAGGGTAACAACCCTTTCAGGCTTAGCATTAATAACAGTTTCTCCATAAGCATGCTTCATCGTTATAGGAAAAGAAGCAGTGCTTACCGCACCGGAAGAAGGTGTGTTTTCTGAAGACTTAGATGAAGTTGTCACACTGGCACTCTTTGCCGTGGCAGAACTTTCACTTCCTCCGTTTTTAGCGCCGCAACCTGCGACCACTGCAACTGCAAGTGCCATAGGTATTGCTGCATTCAATAGATTTTTTGCTCTCATAGCTTCCCTTTCTCGCATGCGTTTTTTACAAACGAACACCCTTCTGCTACATCTTAGTTAAACATAGAAAACCTGGCAAAAGAAATCGATATCGTTAACATACAAATATAAAAATAAGCTTACCATCATTTAGTGCAATTTTTAACGGTCTTCCCCATAATTTCCGAATCTCCCAATGCCGACCGAATTCGTGTATATTGGATACCATACGAAAACTTCTAATGAAAGAGATTGCATTTCATCCACGTGTTATAAAGTCTTATATATTATAGGCTTCAGAGGATGCTTTCTTTCGGGAATGCACAACTTTCTTTGTGCCGGTTTTTTAGTTCACAAAAAAACGAGCGTTTTCGTACGCACTGACGAATGAAAGAAATAATGACAATGAAATGGATTTTCATTACAAACTTGGATAAGAGCTTGCTTTTTGTCGCATTGGTGCTAGAGTAAAACTAGAAGATTGACAGAAGGGAGAAAACAGTATGTCCAATGCGGTCAATGTGAATTTCAGAATGGATGCAGAACTCAAGCGCAATATGGAAGAACTCTGCGATGACTTGGGAATGTCGATGACGACTGCCTTTACGATTTTTGCCAAGCGCATGACCAGGGAGCGGAGAATTCCGTTTGATGTTTCGGCGGATCGTTTTTATTCCGAGAGCAATATGAGATATCTGAACGGAATCGCAAACGATGTGAGAGAAGGCAGGGAGCACTTTACAGAACATGCTCTCCTTAAGGATGAAGATAGGTGAGCTTTCTTTGGGAGGACAGAGCGTGGGCACTATGAAGATTGATTGTCCGACAAAACACGAAGTCGTATAGAACGCAAAGGAGGTCTCCATGGGCGTTATTTATCTCTGGCAATGTAACAAATGTGGGTATTCGTTAGAGGCTTACTTGGGATATGGGATGAATGGCATTTTCCCCGAAGGCGTGACGAAGGCGGCGAGAGAAGGAAGGTACGGAAAAGAATTAAAGACCTTGCTAACGAGGTATCCGGGTGCAGTGGTGGACGGAGAAGATGTCATTTTGCAGTGTGAGCACTGTTACCGCTATGAAGTCCGCCCGCTGTTGGCGACCTATCT
>NZ_CALLVU010000168.1 GCF_938015485.1 uncultured Lachnoanaerobaculum sp.
GCCAGCTTTTCCTGCTTCTCTTTTAAATCTCTTTTCCTTTCAGAAAGACAAATATCCTGTACTAAATCAAATGGTAGTATATGTCCCTTCCATCCCTCCTGTACTTCTACATCCTTGCCGTTCTTTTTCTTTATGACCATATTCGGGTCCACCTGTGTTACGGCTTTTATCCCTTCTGTCTGTATAAGTTCCAAATCTCCTGAGATTTCTGTAAACTTATCCTCAAATATCTCATATGCTCCATACGGATCTATCAATGTGATATCTACAAATCGCATAAAGATATTATTGGCAATAATCTCCTGAGTCTTTGGTATATTTATAGTTGTTGCATTGGCTATTAGGATACTATCCAAGTATGCTCCCAAATCACCAAATCTCAACATATGATTTTTTTTAAATTGTAATACATCCTTATTGTTTTTTATCGCATCTCTTATATTCTCAGACTTTAATGATAAATAATCTTCTCCGGCAAAAAGTTCTCCTTTGAGTGAAGGAAATACCTCCCAGTATTTATCAAACTTTCCAAGCTCTGTTTCAGGAATTCCACCAAACATTGAAGCATATATATCATAGCTTTCTGCTGCTTCAGACGAATCCACATAACGAGGAATATTCAAGTTGTAGTCATTGCCACGAATATCTTCAAGACTTACTACTTTTGAATATTTTTCTATATCCTTTCTTGACTTTATCATATCAACTATTTTTCTTATATCACATGCACGCAGCTTATTGTTCTTACCTTCTTTTGTAAATCCTTTTGAAGCGTCTATTATCAATACATCTGTATTTTCTCTCTTTTGTCTAAGTACCATCACTATAGTAGGTATACCTGTTCCGAAGAAAATATTTGCAGGTAGTCCGATTATGGCATCTATATTGTTCTGTTCTATCAAATTTTTTCTGATATTACCTTCTTCACCACCTCTAAAAAGTACACCATGTGGCAGCACTATTGTCATTATTCCGTCCGGCTTCAGATGATACAGGTCATGCAAAAGGAAGGCATAGTCAGCCTTTGACTTTGGAGCTATTCCATATCTTACATATCTTGGATCACTGTCCTTACCTGTAGAATCCCATCTTTGAGAATAAGGTGGATTTGATACTACGGCATCCACATACAGCGGTTCATATGTACTATGCGGATCGGACTCATCAAAGTATGGCCAATCTTCTTTTAGTGTATCTCCATTTCTTGTCAAAATATTTGCAGGAAGTATGCCACGCATTACCAGATTCATTCTTGTTAAGTTATATGTATTTAAATTATACTCCTGTGCATAATACTGTATACGATTGGCATCGTCCATATACTTTGCAGCAGTTTTTCCTATATTTATAAGCAAACTGCCGCTTCCCGACGTCGGATCATATATTTTAATAGTATCACGCCCTTTTAAATGTTCCGCAATAATTTCCGACATCAAAAGAGACACCTCATGAGGTGTATAGAATTCTCCCGCCTTCTTTCCTGCATTTGCTGCAAAGTTTGATATCAAGTATTCATAGATAAATCCCAAAACATCATAGTCATGCTTATCATGCATTGGAATTTCATTAATAAGCTGAATCAGATCACTTACCGCCTTTGTCTGTGACTTTGTGTCTGCACCAAGCTTTGAAAGCCCTACTTCAAGTGTTGTAAATACTCCCTCAAAAAGTTTTTTATGTGACGGTGATATATTTCTGCTAAATGATGACAGTCCGGTTCGAACATTGTCAACCGAGAAATCAGATCCCATATTTATCCAAGTGGAAAACAAGTCCTTATATGCTATAAAATATCCCAAATCCTGCTTTAGACTTGACATACTTGAGTAACTGTCATCCGCCTCTTCATTTACATATTCCTTGATATTGTCCGCATTATATCCTCTATTATACAGGTCCTGCTCTTCTTTGTCTGAAAGATACTTATAAAAGATAAAGCCCAATATATAATCCTTATATTCATTGGCTTCAATCTTTGATCTCATTTGATTTGCAGACTCCCAAATCTTTGCCGCAAGCTGTTGTTTATTCATTTTACTTCTCCATTATCCCTTCATATGCACTATAACTTTATCTAAGTAAAAGTCTTAAAGTATATTATATATTATTTCTTATAAATAGATAGTCATTTATTTGAATTTTTATCCATATTTTACTCCTGAATGAATCCATAACAGTAGAATTTTTTAACGCTACTGTCTACTTATCTTGATTCTGCAATGTCTTATAATTATTATACATTATTCCATTATATATTGGTGTCGGATTTTAAATCTGATGCAAGTTTTTCAATCTTATTTGATATAAATATATGATATATTCTTTCCATACATATGCTATTAACTATTGAATTGTTTTCAACATTGCTTCTATTTGCTATAATATGAGCAAGAAAATGAAATTAGCTTATAAAATAGGGAGATAATAATGGAAATGAATTTAAGCCCTGAGGAAAAAATTAAAATAAATGATCTTTGGAAAACCTCACAATTTCAGCGTAGTTGGAGATCCGTCCAAAATATCATCAATTGTAAAGATAGTGTTACGAATTATTTTGTTAGGAATATTATTCTGATATTTATAAGCATTATTGTCGGTATAGGCCTTTTCTTTTTAGAAGAACAAGGCATTCTTCCGGACAGTGTTTTGATAGATAAACTTATGAAGTTTATCGCAAGACTGATTCTATTTCTTATAGCACTACAAATTATAAGTGTTCTGGTTTATAGCTTTATTGGTCCGGGCTTTGAAGAAAAGCAAAGAAGCAAACTGCGCGTACTTTATGAGAGTGAAATTCTTACACCGATACTGCAATCACTTTATCCTTTAGCCAAAATTGATACGGAACATGATATTTCTCCAAGTGATGTAGAAGAGGTAGTCCCTGCCGCAAAATACTATGTCCAATCAGGAATACTTAAGCTTAACAATGAAAAGGATATTGAAATAGTGGATTTATATGCATACACTGTTTCAAAAGGATTGGCAACAGGAAAGGACGAGATAAAGCACCTTCGTGAGATCACAGGCTTTATCGGACAAGTTTACTCTATAAAGAATACATACTATTTAAAAGGAAATTTGCGAATTGTTCAGACAAAACATTTCCTTAATATTAAGACTCAAGGGGGCTATCTTGGTAATATGTCAGGCGGCAAAAAAATCAATGTAGACGATATATGGCAAAATAATCACTACAACATCTACTGTACTGACGAACAATCAGCAAGGAAGTTCTTATCCCCTGCTGTTATTGATTTGTTTAACAACAATACTTCAGACTTTGGGCTTTCCCTATACAGCACCGAATCTCGCATTTATATTGCAGCTTATAATAATAAGCGCCTTTTTGCAGCACCAAAAAACAAAGATAGCCTCAGGTCATGGAGTATAGAAAAAGCCGCAAGCAATATAAAATATGCTTTTGATTTTGCAGACAAAATAGCCGAGATTATGTAAGCATCAAAATAAATACATAACAATAATTTGTACTTATCAGCATTGCATATACGCTGTATTTATACTATAATTGCAATACAACTAATTGCATAGTTATTGGAGGTGTAATATGTCAACACTACAAATTCGTATAGACGATCAGCTGAAGAAAGACGCCGACTCACTATTTTCAAGTCTGGGTTTGGATACATCTACAGCAATAAGGATTTTCTTAAATGCTTCACTTGAGCACAATGGCTTACCGTTTCCGGTTGCACATAATAAGCAATATAATGAAAGTTTTACAGCGATTCAAGATGCAAGATTACATAGAAACTTAAATGGGCCTTATAAATCTGCTAAGGAAGCTGTTCTAGCTATGTTGGAGGATTAAATGTATCAAATTCTATTTACAAACAAGATGAAGCGTGATGTAAAGCGAATCAAGAAGCGTGGTAAAAACATTTCAAAGTTGGTAGATATACTTGATTTACTTAGCACAGGAAAACCACTTGAATCCAAATATAGAGACCATCAACTTTCCGGTAATATGTCAGACTTTAGAGAATGTCACATAGAACCGGATTGGCTACTAATATATCGTATTGAAGATGATAGACTTATTATCATTGCAACTGAAACCGGTACTCATTCCGACCTTTTCGGTATGTAGTTTTACAATATTTATAAACTCAGGACTTATATGCCTATTTCCTGTAAGCTGATATGTCCTCCATTTAAATCTGTAATCTCAGCCTTTTCATCATCAGTAAGGTTATCAATAAAAATACACCATTCATTAGGATATCCGCCGACAAATTCCATTTTGGGAATTTGAATTTGGCTTGGGTTTTTCGCAAATAAACACAATCTGTTATCATCCCAAAATCTTGTGAGTGTTAAAATCTGTTTCTTGTATATAACATCTATACCTTTCAACTTTATCTCCGTAAATTCTTTATTTTCATACCGTATTCTAAGTGTTCTTAAAATACTTGAGTTAACGCCGCTATCTTATCTTTTATAAGTTCCTTATATTATCTGAACTTTTTCATAATATACTTCAGTTTTGGAGTTTCAATCACTTCATAGATCTCAAAGCCAAGCTTATCGTAAACTCTCTTTGCACTCTTATTAAAGTCAAACACCTTTAAAGAAATACTTCTGATATTCTCATCTTTAAAGATAAAATCTATAAATTTTTTCAAAGCCTTTGTTCCAAGACCGGATCCGGTTTTTTTAGGGTTTAATACAAATCTACCTATGTGAATATTATCTTCTTGTATTCGCACTTCTTGTATCATTCCGATAAACTCTTCACCATTAAAAATAGAAAATTTATTTTCCAGTTTTTCGATTTTTTCATAAGTCAACGGAAATGAAACTTCAGATCCCATCCATTGCTCTTGAAATATCTCTCCTCTTTCATTTGACCACCTGCATAAAAGTGAAATATTATCTTTATCGATACCTTTTGTAAATTTAATGCTCATAGAAATCTCCAAAACTTACTATAACTCATATTGCAGCAGTTCTTGCCTCAGCTCTTTTACAATTTCCGCCATCTCTATAATATCACCACCTATCATTTCATATAAATCATATGACTTCGGATCTTTTACAAAGTCTTCCAAAGCATCTTTTATAGCTGTATATTCTTCTTCTGTGTATACAACTCGAATATATCGATTTTTGATATCCTCATTATCATATAATTCTCTAAGATTTACATGTCCGCTATTCTTACATTCCAATAAGATGGCAGCAAGGTCTATAACAACATCTATCGCAAAATGAAAGTCTATTTCCAGTCCAATCGAATTTATAAACCCGAGATTCTTGACTGTTTGCCTAAAATCCATATTCTGCCTATCAAGTCCTATGCCTGTAAATATTTCTTTAAGAGTAATTTCTTCTTTATCCAAGCCTTCTAAAGACTCTATGAGACTCAGGCTGTCGTCAGAACCGCCGATAAAGTCTCCCCAATATTTTGATATATACATACTTCACCTCTCTTTAGTTCCCGGTCTTCCTTAAAATATCTCCATAAAGCCATGCCACCCCATGAAGAATACCACCAACTGAAATATTTTCATCAGAATTAAATAATAGTGTAACTGTCATCTCTAATGTTTCAAGCGTTACAAAATAATTAGGTTCATCAGAATCAGCTGTAGGATCCGTATCAACTGCAATAATTTTTCCTGTAAAAATTATATATGGACTCTCTTCAAAATTCTCATCTTCATCTAATGGGAATGTACCAATTGGAATCATTGATACTACATCAAACACGGTATCCGCTTTAACAAACTCTTCTTCATTTTCATAATATTTTATTTCGCTACATACTCCTATAATATCTACAGAACAACACTCATTTTCCTTAAGCGAAAAATCAGAATTCGGCTCTGCATATATATTTACCGGAATTTTACTATCATATGTTTCAAGATGAGCAAGTTTTCCATCCTCATATTCTGCAAAATAAAAAAACTTAAAATCTGTCATATTCTAATCCCCTTTTCTACCCATTTTATACTTATATTAAAAAAGTGTCAAAACCCTTTACTTCAAAGAGTCTTGACACTTTCTATTACCTGTTCATTATCAAATTTTTATATCTTGCCAGTTCTTCCTTGGCCTTTTTGAAGTCTACCATATGCCATTCCCAGTTCGGGCTTCCGACTGTTCCCGGTGTATTGATATGACCTTCTTTACCAAGTCCGATGATATCCGCCAAAGGTATAATGGCATACTCTGCCTTACTCTTTAACACATAGGTCAAAAGTCTGTCCTTTATTTTTCCTGCTTTTATGCCCCGCTTCTTTAAAAACTCTCTGACCTTTCTCTTTGCAGCTACAGTCAAACCGTCATACCACTGCATCGAAGTATCATTGTCATGAGTTCCTGTATAGAAAATAACATTTTCTATATCATTTGAGATATCCTTTGCATACTTTCCCTTTGTATCAATGGAGAATAAAAGTATTCTCATTCCCTTTAGATGATAGTGATCCTTCAGCTCCAATACCTCAGGACGCAATTCTCCCAAATCCTCAGCTACAAGATTTACACCCGGAAGTTCCTTATTTAAGGTATCTATTACTTCATAGCCCGGAGCCTCAATCCACTCTCCGTCAATGGCGGTAGGACATGAAGCCGGAATCTTCCAGAAGGTATCAAATGCACGGAAGTGATCGATACGTATGATATCAAACAACTTATTGCTATATCCTATTCTGTCCACCCAGAACTTATATTTGTTTTTCTTTAAGTAGTCCCAGTCATAGATAGGATTTCCCCATCTTTGTCCTGTAGCACTGAAATAATCAGGCGGAACTCCTGCAATAAACAACGGTCTGCCGTCGGTATCAAGTAAGAAATTATCTTTACCTGACCAAACGTCTACAGAGTCAAGTCCGACATAGAAAGGCACATCGCCCATGACTTCAATGCCTGCTTCATTTGCATATCTTTTTACATCCATCCACTGAGTATAGAAAATATATTGAATAAAGCATTGATATTCGGCTTCTTTTTCTACATTTTCAGAAAGAGGTTTTCTATTATTCGGCCAATTCTTGTCATCAGTCTTCCAATCATTCCAGCAAGCACCGTTGTTGTCAAGCTTTAAGGCACGAAATACACCATAGGTATATACCCAATCCTGAGAAATAAAGTCTTTATACGCAGGATCATTTTGTCCGTTTTTGGCCTTAAACTTTTCAAAAGCATCTCTTAGGTAGCTCTCTTTAAAAGCTCTTACTGCCGTATAATCAACTCTTTTTGCATTTTCTCTAAATGTATCAGGTTTTTTATCCAGCAATCCTGATTCAAAAAGCAAGTCAAGGCTGATATAAAGCTCATCACCTGCACATGAGGAGTATGGCTGATAAGGAGAGTTTCCGTATCCGACAGGATTTAGAGGTAAAATCTGCCAGATTTTTACCCCGTTTTCCTTCATTATATCAATCCACTGATAGGAAGCCCGTCCGAGCTCTCCCACACCTGTGGTAGAAGGGAGAGCTGAAACCGGCATTAAAATTCCTGTTTTTTTCATTAAATTCTCCTTATAAATGCCAGATATCATTATTGTATTCTGCAATAGTTCTATCTGATGAGAAGAATCCTGCTTTTGCTATATTTACAAGTGCCTTCTTTGACCAAGACATCTCGTCCTCATAGTCATTTAACATCTGCTCTTTTGTCTTTATATAATCCTTTACATCAAGGAGCGCCATAAACCAATCTTTATTTACGATTTCCTTGTAAAGTCTGCAAAGATTTAAAGGATCTCCGATGCGGATAAGTTCTTTACTTATAATGAAGTCTACCAACTCCTCCACCTCAGGGTCATTGTTATAGATATCTGCAGAACAGTATGAACCTGTTTCATAGAGCTTTATTACATCTTCAGACTTCTTACCGAAGATATAGATATTGTCATCGCCTACAAGCTCATGAATCTCTACATTGGCACCGTCTTCCGTACCGAGTGTTACAGCTCCGTTTAACATGAACTTCATATTTCCTGTTCCTGAAGCTTCCTTTGATGCAAGTGAGATCTGCTCTGAGATATCACAAGCAGGAATAAGCTTTTCAGCCTTTGTAACATTGTAGTTTTCCACCATAACTATCTTAAGATATGGGCTTACAGCCGGATCGTTGTCCACCAACTGCTGCAGACACAAAATCAAATGAATGATGTCCTTTGCAATAGTATATGCAGGTGCAGCCTTTGCTCCGAAAATCATAGTAATCGGACGCTTCGGTAAATGTCCCTTCTTTATCTCTTTATATTTGTAAATAGCATAGAGTGCGTTCATCTGCTGTCTCTTATACTCATGTAGACGCTTTATCTGAATATCAAATACCGAGTTCTCGTCAATATCAATGTTCTGAGTATGCTTTAAGTACTTCTTAAGCTCGATCTTAGCATCCTTTTTGATTTCTCTAAGCTTCTTTAACACCTTCTCATCATCTTTATAAGCTAAAAGCTTTTCAAGATTTTCGGCATTATCCATATACTCAGGTCCGATAAGCTCATTTAAATACTCTGAAAGCTCATGATTGCAATGAATGAGCCATCTGCGGAATGTAATACCGTTTGTCTTGTTGTTGAACTTCTCAGGATAGATATCATAGAAATGCTTAAGCTCCGAGTTTTTCAAAATCTCCGTATGAAGAGCCGCAACACCGTTTACAGCGTAGCCGTAATGAATATCAATATGAGCCATATGTACACGGTTCTGATTGTCTATGATATATACTCTCTCATCACTGAACTCTCTTCTTATTCTTGCATCAAGCTCATAAATAATAGGCAATAACTGTGGTACTACCTTCTCTAAATAGCTGATTGGCCACTTCTCAAGTGCCTCGGCAAGTATTGTATGATTTGTATAAGCACAGGTCTTTCTTACAACATCGATGGCTGTATCCATGTTGAATACTTTTTGCTGTGTCAAGATACGGATAAGTTCAGGAATAACCATAGTAGGATGAGTATCATTGATCTGAACGCATACATGCTCATGGAGTCTGTAAAGATCTACACCTCTTCCTTCAGCTTCCTTTATAATCAACTGTGCCGCATTGCTTACCATAAAGTATTGCTGATAGATTCTAAGTAGATGTCCTGCCTCATCACTGTCATCCGGATATAAGAACAATGTAAGGTTCTTACCGATGTCATGTTTATCAAAATTTATACCGTCTCTGATAATAGACTCATCCACACTGTCAATATCAAAAAGATGTAGTTTGTTACATTTGCTCTGATGATATCCCGGAACATCTATATCATACATAGTAGACTTTAATGTAAAGTCTTTGAACGGAACTTCAAAGCTTACATCTGTTCTTGTAAGCCAGCTGTTGTCTGTTATCCAAGGATTCTTATCTTCATACTGCTTGTTGTCTACAAACTTTTGTAAAAATAGTCCGTCATGATAGTTTAATCCAACACCGTCACCGTTTAATCCCAGTGTTGCAATAGAGTCAAGGAAGCATGCAGCCAAACGTCCAAGTCCACCGTTTCCAAGTGAAGGCTCCGGCTCCACTTCTTCAACTGCCGTTATATTGTGTCCGTTCTTTGCAAGTATCTCTCTTACCTCGTCAAACATTCCAAGGTTAATAAGATTGTTTGACAAAAGCTTTCCGATAAGGAACTCCGCTGATATATAGTAGAGCTTTCTGTTCCCTGTATTATGCTCCATGCCTTCCATCTTCTCTTTTGTGATTTTCAAAAGTGCTGTATAAATTTCCGCATCTGAAGCTGCCGCAATTTCCTTGCCAAGCTTGTTCTTTAACATCTCTTCTAATGACATACCTTTATTCTCCTTTTTATATTAAATCCTGCGGATTAAAGTTCCGTTAGCTCCAAGTGTTTCCCCGTCAAATTCTCTTGAAAATAAAACATCTTTTCCCGAAGTTACTTTGATAGGATCATCTGAAGCATTGATAAGAACTTCAATCCTATTTCCGTCTTCGTCAATTTTGATATATTCCACACATCTTTCATTTTCATAGTTATGTGGAAAGTGGAAATGCGGACTTCTGCACATCTTCTCATTTCGCCTTAACATTATAAGGCTTCTCATAGTAGAAATCTTTTCTACATTTTCCCTGCTGTCAATCTCACTCCACGGCATACATCTTCTGCAATCCGGATCATGTGCGCCCTCCATTGCTATTTCGGTACCGTAGTAGATACAAGGACTTCCCGGAAGTGTAAACAGGATTGCAAGCTGTTGATAGAACTTATCCAAATCGTGGAATCGGTTCATAAGCCTCTCCGTATCATGTGAGTCAAGCAGATTGAATAATACATTGTTACTCTGCTGCATATACATTGTATAACAGCGGTTGACCATATACTCAAACTCATGCTTTTTCATTGTCTTATCAAGGAAAAAGTCATGAATTCCGCTAAGTAGAGGATAATTCATCACAGAGTCGTATTCATCTCCCTGAAGCCACTGTATTGCATCATGCCAGATTTCTCCAAGCAGATAAATATCCGGCTTTATAGCCTTTAGATGCTCTCTGATTTTTTTCAAAAACCTGTGTGATACCTCATTGCCCACATCAAAACGAATACCGTCTATATCAAACTCTCTTATCCAGTCTTCACAGATTTTACAAAAATAGTCTATGACCTCATCATTGTTGGTGTTCAGCTTCGGCATACCGTCAGTAAATGCAAAAGTGTAATACCTCTTATCCCTTGTATCTCCCCTTTTTGCAATATCCTCCCAGTTTTCCACCATAAACCAGTCCGCATACTTTGAAGATTTACCTTTTTCAAGCACATCAAGCCATGGCTTAAATTTTCTTCCGCAGTGATTAAACACAGCATCCACCATGATACGAATGCCCTTGTTATGAGCCTCCATGCAAAGTGCTTTCATAGTATCACTGTCTCCGAAAGAAGGATCTATCTTTGTATAATCGGTTGTATCATACTTATGATTTGATTCGGCCTCCATTATAGGATTCAGATAAATACCCGTTACTCCGAGATTTTTAAGGTAGTCAAGTTTGCTCCTGATTCCTTCTAAATTTCCGCCGAATTTCTCATGATTGGTAACACTCCCATGATTTCTCCATGGCAAAATATCATCACTATTTTTTTCCGGGGTACCGTTACAAAATCTGTCAGGGAATATCTGATACCAAATGGTGTCATTTACCCATGCAGGTGTAACATTTATATCTGACGGATTCATCCACGGCATAATAAAGCACTGCAACATCCTACCGTCCATATGGAACTGTTCCTTGGTTAAGAATCCATCTTCAAAATAGTACCAAACACTGTCATTTGTATGCAGTTCAAAAAAATACTTACATCTTTTATATATCGGAGTAAGAGTTGTAGTCCACCATATCTGATTTGACAGACGCTTTTTATAGACCATCTCCTCTCTTTTTCCGGTCCACTTCTCATTTCCTCCAAGTATTCCGGCCTCAAACGGATCGCCGTAGTGGATAAAGACCTGCTTCACATCATATCCTGTTTTTAAATTTATAATGAGTCTGTCCTTATCAAGAGGATAACTCATCTGTTCTGATGTTCTATGGTATACACCGGCAAATTCCATTATATCTCCTCTATTCTTTTCTTACCAAGTATCAATACGCTTTGTTTTCCTACTTTTATAGGAGCTTTTGCAATTATATTCTTTTTCCAAAGCATACTGTCATTGCCGTAACAAAGTACTTCAAATCCTTTGTCTAAAGACTCAACTTCAAAGTCCTTATTTGAAGCATTATAAATTACTTTAACCTGACTCCATAAAGAATCCTTATCATTGTTTACACTAAATCCCACAATCTGCTTTTTCTTCCACATATCGGTGATATGTTTATAGCTGTTTTCGGATTTATCACAAAGACCCGAAATCTCTTTTCTAAGTTCAATCAGACCTTTATAGTAGTCAACAAGGTTCTTATTCTTATATGCAAGTTCCCAGTCAAGCTTATTTACTGAGATTGGCATATTGTAGGTGTTGTCAAGTCCGCCCTTTGTTCTGCCGAATTCCTCACCGGATAAGAAAAACAAAGTACCCTGACAAGTCATATAAATTGCAGCTGCCAGTTTGTTTAATCTCATTACCTCATCTTTACCGGCGGTATCACTCAGTTTATCCCAAAGTGTCTGATTGTCATGTGCCGAAACATATGTGACTATCTGTGACGGTGCTTTCACACCTTTAAACTCTTTATTGTACTTCGGGTTACACCAAGCACTTACACTTGAGAGTATATCATCTTCTTTTTCCATGCCGCCGTTTACAAATCCGGCTTCCTTAGGTCTCAGTGCGGAACCCTTTATAGAATCTCTTGTGTTGTCACAAAATACTCCTATGTTTTCATCTAAAAGAGCTATATTGTCTTTGTTGGCAACTTTTTTATTATACTCCATGGCTGTGTCCGTAGCAGACCAAGGCTCACCGTAGATTATTTTTTTGCCTTTACCGTATATGATATCAAGTTCTTTTCTGATATTGTTCATCAAATCGGTGTCAAGAAGTCCCATCAAATCAAAGCGAAATCCGTCAATATGATATTCCCTTGCCCAATAAAGTACGGACTCTAAGATATATTTTGAACACATGGCTCTTTCACTTGCCACATCATTGCCGCAGGCAGAGCCGTCGGATACTTTACCGTCACTGAATGCTCTGTAAAAATACCAAGGCAGAGTTCTTTGAAACCACGAATCAAGTGAGTATGTATGATTATATACAACATCCATAATTACGCCAAATCCGGCTTCATGGATAGATTGTATCATCTCCTTCATCTCTTTGATACGAACCTCACCGTGAAAAGCATCTGTAGCATATGAACCCTCAGGTACATTGTAGTTTACCGGGTCATATCCCCAGTTGAACTCATCGTCTTTAGTTTCATCCACAGAACCGTAATCATACATCGGCATTATTTGAATATGTGTCACACCCAGTTCTTTAAGATAATCAAGTCCTGTAGGATGAATACCGTCATTATTTAATGTTGTATGCTTACAGGTAAAAGCTTTATAATTTCCGCGATACTCTAAAGGAAAACCTCCCGATTTATCAAAAGAAAATTCTTTTACATGAAGCTCGTATACAACTCTTTCTTTATCATTTTTTGGCGCCTTATCATTCTCCCAATCTTTAGGGTCGGTTCTTTTTAAATTTACCGCCATACTTCTGATACCGTTGACTCCACAAGCTTTTGCATACGGGTCGGCAGTCAAGACTTCTTTTGAGTCCCTTGTAATCAAATAGTCATAGTACACTTTATGAAGTTCTTTATCGGAGTGAAAGCTCCATACTCCCTTTTCCCCTTTTTTCATAGGAATATGTTCATAAGCCTCACCGCCGTCTCCGGCTTCATAAAGGTTTAATACTACGCTATCTGCGCCCGGTGACCACAGCTTAAATGTGGTCCCGTTTTCATCACATTCCACACCCAGGTCGTTTCCTTCATAAATATAGTTATCAAGAAACTCCTTTGATGAGTAATATTTTTTAAGCTTAATTATATTTTCCATTATTATCCCTTAACGGCACCTGAAATACCGTCTACATAGTACTTTTGCATGAATAAGAATAAGAGTGCAATAGGAATGGAGATAAGCACCGCACCTGCAGCAAAGCTTGTGTACCAGCTGTCGATATATTCTTTTTCAAGCATCTTCCAAAGTCCTATAGCTATTGTATATTGGTCAGAGTTTGCTCTGCATATAACTCTTGCAAAGATAAAGTCAAGCCATGGTCCCATAAATGATGTTAAGACAGTATATACAATAATAGGTTTACTAAGCGGTAATGTAATCTTATAAAAAATCTGCCATCTGGTACATCCGTCCAAAAGTGCCGCCTCATCTATCGCTACAGGAATGGTATCAAAAAATCCCTTTGCTATCTGGAATCCAAGCCCTGCACCGCCTGAATAACATAGAATAAGTGCCAATTTAATAAGATTTCCTTCTGTAAGTCCCATTGCCTTTAAAATAAAGTATACAGCAATCATTGACATAAATCCCGGGAAGAGTCCTAGTACCATTGCCATGTTCATATAAGGCTTTCTGAGTTTAAACTTTATTCTTGAAAGGCAGTATGAAACTGCAAGTACATAAAATGCCGACAATATACATGAACAGATTGCGATAAACAAGGTGTTCATAAACATCTGCGGGAAGTTCAAAATAGTTGTATCACTGAACAACTTCGCATAGTTATCAAGTGTAAACGCCTTTGGTAAGAAGGTTGATACATATGATCCTTTTTCCGCTCTGAAACTTGTAAGGATTACCCAGAATATCGGAAAAAGCCAAACCACAGCCAATATGGCAAGAACGATATGTACGATAGTGTTGTTTATCATTCTTTTTTTCTTTGCAGACTGAAATTGCTTTGCCATAATTAGAATCCTCCCTCTTCCTTATATGATTTACTGTTTCTGTAGGTGAACAGTGCACCGATTGCCAAAATAACAAAGGTCATAATACCGATAACCGCACCGATATTGTAGTACTGCTTGTCAATTGTCAACTTATAAAGCCATGTAACCAAAAGGTCTGTCTTACCCGCTGTTGAAGAGAGGTCTGTAACAGGATCTCCTCCCGACAAGAGGTAGATAACATTGAAGTTATTGATATTACCTGTAAATGTAACAATCAGGTAAGGTGTTGTAACATAGAGCATGTAAGGCAATGTAATCTTTGTAAATGTCTGTATTGCATTTGCTCCGTCAACTCTTGCAGCCTCATAAAGGTCCTCAGGGATATTTTGTAATACACCTGTAAGCTGAAGTAAGGTATATGGTACACCTACCCAGATATTGATAATGATAACGGTCACTCTTGCCCAAGTAGGATCAGTAAAGAAAGGAAGACTCTTATCACTTGCTATAAGCCCTAAGTTTCTGAGAAGTACATTTACCGCACCTTCAGGCTGTAACATTGTACGCATTATAAGAAGTGATACGAACATAGGAACCGCACATGAAAGCACGAAGCAAAATCTCCAAAATCCCTTTGCCCTTGTTCCTTTTCTGTTTATAAGGAGTGATAAAATCATTCCGAAAATATAGTTACTGAATGTTGCAAAGAACGCCCAGATAACTGTCCATGCAAGCACCGACCAGAATGTACTTCCAAGTATACTTCCCGAGTCAAAAAGTGTCTTAAAGTTGTCAAGTCCTACCCAGTCAAAGAGCATCAGGTGATTGTCTATACGGCTGTAGTTTGTAAATGCCATACAGATCATAAATACTAAAGGAAGTATTGTAAACACAAATACAAATGCTGTAGGAGGTGTCATAAACAGACGATACAAATTTTCATTTAAAAGTGTCTTCAAATCCTCTGCAAAGTTATTCACAGGTTTTCCCTCTTTACGAAGACATTCTGCTTTGTATGCGCTCTTTAATGTACCTCTCCAGATAACTACCATAAGTACTGTAATTAAAATCGCGGCTACGCCGTAAAGTAATATAAGAATGGACTGATCACCCTTTGTATAGGTATAAATCTGCTTTGCCTCATCCCATACTTCCTGCTGCTCCACACTTCCAAGTATACGAAGTCCCGCTATAAAGCCGATTCCGTTTACAAACATAAAGACAAGATATGCAATCTCTATAAAAAGATATATAAGACCTTTGATAACCTGTCCGTTTACTATATTTCCGAATCCCATAAGGATCATGGAAAGCTTTGTTGATAGTCCGCCCTCTTTTATTGCATTGGTGCAAGTGTATGGAGTCGGAAACTCATTAACTCTTTTTTTTAATAAACCCATAACATTTACCCCTTAATTTAATCCGTTACTGTTCATTGCCGCATTCATCGCTTCTGTCTGTTCTTTGGCATTATCATGTGTCACGCTCTTGTTTCTGATTCCCTTACCCATATTTTCAACAGGAGTCCAGCAGTTACTCATAGCCGCTACAAAAGGCTGAAGTACCGAAGTGTTGTTAAAAGTATCGTTCTGTGCCTCAACAAGTGCGTCTGATGCAATCTCAGGTTCTTTTAACAGCTCTGTATTACAAGGTATAACGTTTCTAAGCTCATAGTGAGATTTCTGTGCTTCCTCACTTCCAAGGTATACAGCAAGTGCAACCGCCTGTTCCATATGCTCGCTGTGTGCATTTACGCCTATTGCTTTTGAACCTGCATATGCAAGCATCTGCTTTTGTCCACCGTTTATATTAAAGGTAGGAAGTGAAGTAACACCCATCTTATCTCCAAGTGCTTCTTTAATGGCATTGGCATCCCATGAACCTGTAAACATTGCACTCACGCTGCCGTCACGAAGTCCTGCAAGTGCCGAACCGTCAGCATCAATTTTAAAGTTCGGATTTGCTGCAAGGTCTATAATGTAGTTTGTAACATCTACAGCCTTGTCACCGGCAAAGTCAACGCCCTTTGACTCGTCGTTTTCGTTTCCGAACAATGTACATCCATTTCCCAGATAGAATGCCGGGAGATACCATGAATTGACAAGCGGGAAAGAAACCGTACCCTTCTTTAACATTGTATCAAGATTTTTCACATCATCATCAGAAAATACCGACTTGTCATAGAACATATACCATGTATTTGTTGTAAAAGGCACACCGTAGATTTCATTATTAACAGTCAGTGAATCCAAAAGCTCTTTTGAACTTGTTGACTCTATTTCTTCTTTGTACTTTCCGCCAAACTTTACTACAGCTTTTGCATCTATAAGATTAGTCAAATGATCGTTTGCATACATGAACACATCCGCACTGGCATCCGGATCCTGTGACACCTGGTCTGTAGCTGTTGCCTCATCCGCAACACCGTAGACAAATGTGATATCCCACTCCGGATGTTCACTTGCAAATTTTTTGCACATTGTCTGAAGCCATTCACCGCTTTCTTTTGACTGGTCTTCAGACGGTGACCATACCATCAGTCTGACCTTTTCGGCTCCGGCGTCACTCTTACTGTTACTACAACCTGTAATACCGGCACCAAGAGTCAAAGCCATGATCCCTGCCAGAAATCTCTTAAGACTTCTTCTCATAATCTTACTACCTCCTGATTGAATTTTCGTATTGTTTCGTTAATGTAAATATATAACTTTTTTAATTTTTAGTCAATCAATTTTCATGTATTCTCCATGTTTTCATAAAATCCGTTCAACATATTTTAAGGTATTTATGTAATATCCATTATTCGGTTTTCAAAGATAATTTAAAACATCTTATAGTGATGTTATTCGTTGCTTTTTACAATTTTATTCTTTATAATAGTATAAAAGTGATTCTCTTTTATGTGAAAGGATATTAAATTATGACAACAATACAGGATATTGCTGACAAACTGGGCATTTCCAAGAGTACTGTGTCAAAAGCATTAAATGATGCGCCTGATGTTAGTGAAGCTTTACGTAAGCAAGTTTTAGAAACTGCAGTTGCACTGGATTATACGAAGCTTAGACGATATAAAAAACCGGTCAAAAAAATCTGTATTTTAATCGAAAAGGAAAATATTGAATACGAAGAGCCGCACCACTTTTCATATGATATAATCATGGGCTTTCGCCAGCTTGCGGAGCCTGCAGGTTTTGAAGTGGAAACTGTAGCTGTTGATACCGATTTACAAAAAAATACGACATATGACATATTTATGCTTGAACACGACTATGTAGGTTCCTTTGTGCTTGGATTCTCACTAAATGATCCTTGGCTGAAGGATTTTGACAGCTGTAAAACCCCTACCGCACTTTTTGACAACCATATCACCGGAAATCCGTCCACTGCATATGTAGGTGTCGACAATGATGAAGGCATGGAGTTGATACTTTCTCACCTCACAAGCCTTGGACACGAAAAAATAGCTTACCTTGGCGGCTCTTTAGGTTCTTATGTACTTAAGGTAAGACACTCCGCTTTTGTGCATGCAATGCATCAACACGGACTTGTTACCAACTCCGATAATATAGGATGTTCTTACTATATTTCGGAATGTATAGAAAAATACCTTCCGAAATTTTTGGAATCAGGTATAACCGCAGTTATCTGCAGCCACGATGATGTCGCTTGTGCCGCAATTACAAGGTGTATACAACTCGGATATAAAGTGCCTGAGGACATAAGTATTGTAGGATTTGACGATTTGCCGATTGCAAACTCTACTCTACCCAAGCTTACTACAGTCTGGCAGGACAGAGTTGAACTTAGCAAAAGCGGATTTTTTGCACTTTCAAGTCTCTTCAGCGATATACCTATCAGCACATTTTTATTACACGCCAAACTTATTATAAGAGAATCCACAGCAACGGTCCGTATTAAAAAAAGCAACCATCTGTAATACTACAGATCGTTGCTTTTTTTATCAGTCTTCTCTTGCGTATAAAATAAACAATGCAACTCCTATAAAGAGCATACCGCCTACAATATTTCCAAGAGTAACCGGAAGTTCATTTTTAATAAGGAAATTTTGCCAGTTAAGTGTGGCAAGCTTTTCAGCCGAGATACCATACTTTGTCATTGCAGCTTCAGCAAATTTTGCATTGCCTGCCGCAAAGATACCTGCAGGAATATAGAACATATTTGCAACACAGTGCTCAAATCCTCCGGTAACGAAGGTCATAATAGGCAAAAAGCTGGCCAAAACCTTGCCTGAGATGTCCTTTGACAGTCCTGCCATAACAACGCCGAAACATACAAAGAAATTACAAAGTATACCTGAGATGAAGGCACTTCCGAATGAAATATTTGCCTTTGAAAGTGCAAGCTTTATCGTAAAAGCACCCATTGCACCGTCACCAAGCTTAAACTGTCCGCTGTATGCAACAAGTATTGCAAGGATAATTCCACCTATAAGGTTTGAAATAAATATAGTGATAAGCACTCTTATCATACTTGCAACATTATACTTGCCTTTTAACAGTCCCATAATCATAAGGCAGGCACCTGTAAAAAGCTCTCCGCCAAACAATACCATCATAACGAACCCTATAGGGAACACAAGCCCCGCAACAAGTCTTGCAAGTCCTACATTTGCAATATCATGCATTGCCACACTGCTTGCCATAGCACCTGCACCAATAAGCATACCTGCAAATATTCCAAGGATAATCATCTTATGCAGCGGACGCTTCACTTTAGCCTCACCGGCAGCTATGAGATTTGAAGTAACCTCGGCAGTTGTGTTGGAAAAATTCATAACATACTCCTCTTCTTTTTTGTCGGTTATATTTTTAACTAACTTCATATATTGTACAAAAAAAATCTTTTATGTCAAGGACAAATCACAAAATTTTTGATAATATAAGCATAACAAAAGAGACTCCGTACACCCGGAGTCTTTTCTTGATTTACTTTATATATCTATATACTTTACAGCTTTACTATTCTTGTGCCGTGTACGGCGGTAATGCTTGGAAGCTTTTTAATCAACTTATCTACATTTTCAAAGGTTACTCCTCCGCCCGGCATTATATTTATATTATACTTTTTTGCAACTGAAATATATTTTTTCAGAGTGTCTATATTATCAAAAATATCATTATTTTCGGCACTTCCATGCGTAAGTATTGTATCCACTCCAAGCTTTGACAAAGTCTTTATAGCTTCGAGTCTCTTTTCAAGAGCTTCTTCAGCCTCAAGTCCTTCACCGATACGATCAAATGCCATATGGAAAGTAAAATTCATCTCTTTTCTAAAAAACTTAGGTGCACCTATAAGTTCCTTGATATAGTCCTTATCAAGCTCACCGCTCTCCGTAACGGCACCTATAACGGCTCTTTTTACTCCCTGCTTGGCCATCTCTTTAAGATCGTTGTACATAATGGATTTTTCTATATTATTATATACAAAGTCTCCTCCTCTGACTCTTATCATAACAGCCAGCTCAACATCATTGCTATCACAGATAAACTTTGCATAGTCTCTTACCGCCATACTTACTGTAGTACCGCCCACTGCCAAATTGTCACAAAGCTCAATCCTTGTTGCTCCTGCATGAATCACATCTTTCAAATAAGTAACATTCTCAATACAAGCCTCTAAAATCATGTTCTCTCCTTATTTCAATTCTATCTCCACCACGAAAGTCTCTATCATCCCACGGTGGATAACACACTATCATTTGGGAAAACTTCCCCCTGTTACGTCTATTATATTCTACAATTATGCATTCGTAAATACTAATAAGGTTTTTGACAAAAAAACCACCCGGTAAAATTATGCTTACAGGTGGTTTTTCCTTTTCCTAAAAAATAATAAAATGAAAACACATAGTGAAACAATAAAAAGTGTTATATAAAACTCAATACCGCTCTCATCCGCCGTCTTTACTATCGCCTTTTTCATTCTCTTTACAACCTTTATAATTGTTCCCTCATTCTTAGAATCAGAGGGCTTTATAGGAGGCGTATTGTAAGGTGTGTCAATCTCAATAGTAGGGGCGACATTTTCCTTAGTCTCATTTTTATTATTGTCCGTATTCTTTTTTTGTCTTATTTCGTCTCTGCTGCTTGAGCCGTCATTATATCCCTTATCATTAGGATTCGGATATTTTATTTCTACAAGATATTTTACATTAAAATCTACTGATGCAGGCTTTGCAGGTTCCAACGGGTCTTCAAGATAAGTGTTTGTATACAGGTTTCTTCCGTTTGTCAACACCTGTATATGTACAATATAATTTTTTCTGTCAAAGTTGAACTTCTCATTATCGGCATTTGCAAGCGATATACTGTACTTGTACTCCCCTACATCATCAAATTCTCCAAAATCATATGTCAATGTAGCGTTTTTTCTCAAATACATCGGAATTACACTGTTTGAAACCACATTGTTATGAGAATCCAGTCTGCTCACATTTATCTCATACCTGTAATAGATAGGATTTGATCCCGATACATTTATATTTATCGGCAATTTTACATTTGCGGCCAAGGCATCCCTCGGCACAAATATAAAATACAGTGTCAAAAGGAAAAATACGATTTTTTTCATATCATCTCCTTATCAGTTCACCAAAAAGTACAATTCTACCGTTGGTATAGGACTCTGTACATGTGGACATCGCAATGACTTTATTACTCCTGTCTACATCTCTTATATTTACCGCATTTTCACTCAGATACTTATAGAAATCATCTTTGTCATTGTTTGCAAAATACGGAAAATAAAGCTTCTCATTGTAGGCATCCGTCTGCATTACGGCAAATACCCTGACATCGTATATTTCTTTCCTGGTATATAAAATTCCGTTGATATGTGTATCAAAAAATTTCTTGTCCAAAAACTTTTCCACATCTCCAAACATGGAACTGTTATCAATATGATGTCCGTAAACCAAGGAATAATGCTCATTTAAAGCACCGTCACACAGGCTGCTTAAGAAAATAGACCCTGCAAGTGAAAAGTTACCGTCTATATCTTTATTCAGATACTCGGCATCATCGACACCCTGAACTACCGGGTAGTTTATATTTGTATCAAAGATATTAAGCCATGCCCTCATATCGGGATATTTTTCAAACAGTGCTTCCACATTTACGGTATCATTTTCATTTCCGGCGGTACCGGGGGCATTCTTTAATATTTCACTTGAAAGAGATGCCCCTTTGTACACATGGAAAACATCATAGAGTGAGTATGCGCCGAATAAGAACATTATCACCGCCATAAGAATAACGATTATATCTATAATCCTATTTCCTATGTATGCACATTTTCCTATAACATTCATTCTTAGTTCTCTTCTTCTCTTTTTCTTCTTCTAAAGAATACAAGAATGAATAAGATACCTGCTCCGATCATGATTGCAAACGGTGCAATACTCATTACAACACCTGTAGGTGTAGGTGTATCACGATAGTTCAAGAAGAAAATTGTATCTGCAACAGTATCATCAGCCTTTACAGGAGTAACTGCCGTAACAGCTGCCACATTTGCATACTGAGTTGTAGATGTAGGTGTTGTGATTCTTGCAACATTAATACCGTGAGTTGTCTTATATCCTGCAGGTCCTACAACGCTCACATCCTCGGTAACTTTGTACTTGGCTGTAGACGGAAGACCTGAAATCTTTATAGTCTGACCGCTCTTTAACTTAACATTTGTCAAAGAATATGTATTACCTGTGACGCCTGTGATGGCAGTTGGGTTTGCCGCATTTGTAGAGCTCACTTTATAGTCCATACCTACACCGATGTTGCTGAGATCGATAGTAAACTTAAACTCTTCTGTTGTAGAACCCATGTTACCCGCAACATCCTTTTGAAGGATAATATCTCTTGTCTTGAATGTACTTACATCATCCTTGTTATCTGTTGTAAGCGCACCGCTTAAATCATCTATATAACCTGTAGTCTTTGAGTTATCTGTAACTGTAGCATCCTTTTTCATCATAACGGCTGTCTTTACTTCAAGCTTTCCTGCCGCATTGTATCCTACATATACATCAAGATATCTCTTCTCCTTACCGCCTGTAAGCTGACTCACATCTCCTGTATAGTCATGCTGACTTGTAGTAAGGTTAAAATTACCTGCCTCGGTAATCTCATATCTGTAAATACCCGGTGCTGTTATATCGTCAATACCGTCTTCGTTGAACTGCTCTGTGAAATCCACCGTAACATCCTTTTTAACAAGGTGGTTTGTAATTGTATCATTGTGACTGAACTCGGCTGATGAAATGGTAGGCATTGCTGTTCCCTGAATAACGGTAAGTCCGCCGTCTGTACCGCTGACAGGAGTCTTTCCGCCACCGCCGTTACTTCCTGTGACGGTGTATGTATACTTTACATCAGGTACTTTCGCACTTCCGCCTGTTGTATCATCCACATTGTATACTTTCATTTCCTTGGTGAACTTAATCTTATTAGGTGAACCTGCTGCAGGCTTTAACTGCTTTGTTGTCTCTGCTGCCATGGCACTGCCTGCCAATGCAACTGTCATGGCGGACACCGCCGCAAAAGTCATAACTCTTTTTAACATCATATATTATCCTTTCTTATAACAATAATTATTTTACCCTCAATACTCTTCTTGTTTATAACTCCGAAATACCTGCTGTCTTTTGCAAGTGTTCTGTTGTCTGCAAGTATAAAGTATTCATTTTCTCCAAGCACTATCGGATATGTAACATTTGTATCGTATTTTCCCGTGCTGCCTTTGATATCATCCTCCACCAGTACGGCACCGTTTAATATAACATTTCCGTTGTCGTCTATATCAATACTGTCTCCGGAAGCACCGACCACTCTTCCCACATACTTTTCACCGTCTACTTTATAACAGACGGCATCCCCTGACTTGAACTTATTTTCAAGTCTATAGAAAAACAGCAAATCTCCTGCTCTGACTCTTGGCAACATCTCATTATTCGGTGAAATTCTTACTCCGAATATAATGAATATCAGTACATAAATCATCACAGCAAGTGTTATCAGTCTTAAAATAAAAGACTTCAGCTCCGCCATACTTCTTTTTTTGATTTTTTCCTTTTCCTCTATATATATAATCCTCCAATCTTTTTATATTTTTATTTATGTACTAATCTCTCTTTCTTCTAAAGAAGAATATTAGAACAGAAAAAATTGACGCTGATATAAATATTATAGCATAAGTCATCTTGAATGAGACCCCTGTAGGCACAGGATTGATATATGGCTGTATAACAGGTTTTTTGAATGTCTCAACTATTTCCTTGTCCTTATACTTATATGTAAGTGTAGCAAGATCATTTGAATAAAATCCCTTTTGATTTGAGGACTTTGAACCTGTTCCCGGGTCTCCCACCACATCACTTCCGTTACCGTTTTTTTGGAAATGACCTGTACTTGCGTATATGGCGTTTGCCTGCTGCGTAGTCTGTATCTTTGCTTTAATCATATATGTATACCCCGTCTCCAAGGTATAGGCATACGGAAACTCAAGTCTTATAGTCTTTGTAGAAGCATTATATGACGATACAATATCCGCAAGACTGTTTCTTGGAGTAGAAAACAGTCTGTACATATTTGTAGCTATATAATTACCGGTGTGTATACCTGTCGGTCCCAACACTTCTATCTCAAGCGGATACGGATTACCGGAAGGATCTTTTGCAATCATTGCATATTGGCTGAGTTTATCCTCAAGTACAACATTACTCACCCTTGGATTCTTTAAAACATTTACTATTTCCCTCATCCTGTTTAAAAAATCATTTTTACTGCCTGCCGAATATGGACTTGCACCTACCTCTACTCCCGGTGTAGGTAATGTGATACCTTTATATCCTCTTACAGGACTGTCACCGTCATTTGAACTTGTCAATAATTTAAGTTTGTCATAATCTCCCTGATTACCAAGTCCTATTGAAAAGAAATAATCCAAATCTATGGCATATAATGCGAACTGTCCGTGAAGCATCGCCATTGTACTGTATCTGTCAATCACATGACCTTCATTCCTACCTGTATTGTGGTTGGTGTAGTAGGTCGGATTTCCGTCGGTAATAAAGATAAGAACCTTTTGTGCATCGCTTCTGCCGTTTCTAAAAATCTCGTTTGCCTTAACAAATCCTTTTTCATAATTTATTCTGCTTACATTATTCGGGCTTACAGGAATTTTACTTGTAAGTGTGTTTCCGTTACTTGTCCAGTTCTGATACAGATGAGGCTCACTGTCAATTCCTACAAGCGCATAGTTTACATTATATTTACTGCTGTCAAAGTAATTGTTGGTTATTACATTTCTGAGTACACTGTAAACTGAAGATATTTTAGGGTCTGTACCGCTACCTGAGATACCGCTACTCATACTGCTTGTAGTATCCAGTAAAAACAGTACATCCATATTTGTTCTGTTTGAGGTACTTCCGGTCTGATTATTTATTTTCAGTGTAAGGTCGTAGATTCCGTCCTTATCGGGATCCTCTACAGTCTTACTTATATCGGTTCTTATTCTTCTGTTTGAAATAGTTCTGCTTTCAGGCTCGTATACCAGTTCAAGATATCTCATTTCATTAGATGAAAATACCACCCAATTGGTACCGTCCACCGTATACCTGAGACCTTTTATAAGGCTTGTTTCTCTTTCTATTTGCAGTACATTATTTACTACAGTTCCGTTTGACATCACAACCCTGGCATATTTATACCTCATACCTACTATACCGGTATCAAGTTCTCTCGGAGTTATTTTATCATTGTCATTGCCGAATACTCCGTTATTATTGTTTTTAAATAATTCAAGCTTACTTGGATCTGCTGTTATCTCATTGCCGTTTGTATCTACATATTTTACATTTACATAGAATCTGCTGTTTGCCGATCCCCAATGTAATGCAAATGTTGAAAAACTGTCGGTACTGAAATTAGTTGTAATACTGTCATCATCTTTATCTTTGGTAAGAGCAATATCATCCACCTTGGATACACTCTCATCATCCTTTATATGATATATTTGCAAATCCTCAGGATTTATCCCTTTAGGTATCAGTTCGCTGCCAAGCTTTATATTTACATACACTTGCTTTAGCGGTTCCACCTCACTACCGCTTTCATCTTCGAAATGAATATCCAAAGATATGGTGCTGTCTACATATTCTTCTCCCTCAGTCACATCGCGTACGGAACTTTCATCACCTGTAACGGTCTCATCAGTAACCCGGTTTTCTACATTATCTATATATTCTTCAGTATTTTCGCTTTCTTTATCTTCAGACTTGGTTAATGTTTCTTTTGGATCCGTATCAATATTTAAATTTTTTAAAAGTAATCTTTTTACATCTTCGTTGTCATCCACTCTGGATGCCTTAAGAAAAACTTCTCTGTCAAAACTTCCTTCAGATGCACTGACTATTACACTTATACCGTCAAGATTTACCTCATACCTTCCGGCATTTGTCGGTGTCGCCACTGCTCCGTCAGGTGTTATCACAATATCACCAAACTCGGAGTTGGACGGCGTGCCTATATTTGCAAGCGTATCTTTAAACAGGTAAGCAAGTAAACATACAAAAAAGACCGCTAAGATCTTCTTGAAATGTTTATATATAAAATTTAAAATTCCTACTCACCTCCCTCTAACAATTTATATTGCATCCAATATAACATATGTCTATAAATTTTTAAATAGAAAAATCCAAAAATACTACCGGATTTTTCACGGTAGTATTTTTAACATCCCATTAAACTATCTCAATCGGATTTGTATTCTTATACTCAAAAACATTTATCTTATCAAGCTTGATAAGGTCTGATTTCACTTTTTCTATAAAAAGATGCTCAAGTCCGTAATGTGTTGCATCTATAATACAGACTCCGTCATTGGCTGCATCCAGTCCGTCATGATGTGTAATATCACCTGTGATAAGGACATCCGCTCTTTTAACCGCGTACTTATACATTCCCTTACCTGAACCCGGGCTTATTGCAACTCTTCTTATATTAGAGTTTATATTTTCTCTTCCAAAGACACTCACATGACTCAAATCAAACTTTGTCTTTACAAGTTTTATAAGTTCATCAAGTGACATATCTTTTTTTAAGTCACCTATTTTACCTATGCCAAGCTCTTCTTCGTCACATACATTTATTCTTTCAAATACACAGGTGTTACTTAGTCCGAGCCTTTCGCTACAGATATCCGCCATACCGCCTTTTGCAATATCGAAATTTGTATGCATTGAAATCACACAAATATCATTTTTCAGTATTTTTAAGATATAGTTTCCAAGAAGTGTTTCATCTGTAACTCTCTTTAGAGCTGAAAAAATAATCGGGTGATGTGATACAATCAAATCAATATCCTTTGCCCTAGCATATTCAAGTACTTCATTTGTAATATCAAGTACTACAAGGACATTTTTTACCTCTTTATCACTTCTTCCAATCAAAAATCCGGAATTATCCCAGTCCATAGCAAGCTCAAGAGGGTACAGATTAGTTAAATATTCAAAAATCTCACTGCATTTCATTTATAGTCTCCTCAATTATGTCAAGTCTGTATTTAAGTTCCTTTCTTCTTGTATCATTTATGCCATCACCTGCAATGATACTTAAATACTTTTGCCTTTCCTTTTTAAGATATTCAAAAAGTACAGGATTTTTATTATCAATCAGATACTTTCCAAAAAGCAGTTCACCTTGCGTGTATGAAACAGAATTTCCTGTATATAAAGCTTCCATAACGGTATAGAACTTGCCCTCGTCAATACACATATCTTCCTTTGTGATTTCAAACCCGTTTGAAAGCAGAAACTTTCTTACCTCATCAATCTTTGTATGCGGAGACAGTATGAACTTTCTTTTGCTTTCAAAAAATCTTCTACCTTTTTCTAAAATATCTGTTATAAGTTCTCCTCCCATACCGGCTATAATAACAGTATCCGCCTCATCGGTTTTAAGTTTTTCAAGGCCGTTTGAAAGCCTGAGTTCAATATTTTTTACTCCATAGTAATTTATATTTTCCTTTGCCTTTTCTAACGGACCATTATTTATATCACAGGCATAGGCTTTAGATATGATATTATTTTTTATAAGATAAATAGGTATATGTGCATGGTCTGTACCTATATCTGCAACTACTGCACCTTTTTTTACAAAATCGGCAATAGTTTGCAACCTCTTTGACAACTTCATCTTATCCTCTATTCCAAAAAATCTTTTAATCTTTTTACCTTTGACGGATTGCGAAGCTTTCTGAGTGCTTTAGCCTCTATCTGTCTGATTCTCTCCCTTGTGATACCGAAGACCTTTCCTACCTCTTCAAGTGTTCTTGGCTTCCCGTCCTCAAGTCCGAATCGAAGTAGTATTACCTTTTGTTCTCTTTCAGTCAGTGACTTTATGACCTCCATCAACTGGTCATGTAAAAGCACATCCATTGCAAAATTGACAGGAATCTTGGCATTGGAGTCCTGTAAAAAATCTCCAAGGTGTGAATCATCCTCATCTCCTATAGGCGTTTCCATAGATACAGGCTCAAGTGCAAAACTCATTATTTCTCTAACCTTGGCTACAGGAATTTCCATGACTTTAGCCACCTCAATCGGCTTCGGCTCTCTTCCAAGCTCCTGAACAAGCTTTCTTTGCACCTTTATAAGCCTGTTGATAGTTTCCACCATATGTACGGGAATCCTTAT